>JALHMA010000022.1:0-25135 GCA_022844265.1 Saprospiraceae bacterium
GCGGGCCGGTATCTTGTAAAAAATGAATTTATATAGCGGCCCGCTGGGCCGCCAAATGCTTGGACATTTATGATGCTACAAAGATATTGGCCCTCTGGGCCATAGGTCACAACTTGGGTTAAGTAGGTGTGTCAAATACTCAAACCCGAGCATTCATCGTTTTTTTACGATAAAAATTTGCGGCAGGTATTGCATCTTTAAAAATTCATCGTATTTTTGCGATGAATTTTTAATCAACACAAAGTGGTTTTGAACGAGAAGGAAATTAATTCACTGATTACCAATGCTTTCTCAACCATCAACACCTCAACCTCTCAACTTTCAGTATAAACACTACCACATGGGCGTCCACAAAAAAGAAGGTTTTGCACCGGAAGATCAGCAATTAGCAGAAATGGCCAAAGCGCTGGCCCACCCTGCCCGCATTGCCATTCTGAAGGAATTGGCCAAACGGGATTCCTGTATATGCGGCGAAATCGTGGAAGTGCTGCCCCTGGCGCAAAGCACCGTTTCGCAACACCTGAAAGAACTACTCCAGGCCGGCCTGATCAGCGGCACCGTGGACGGCGTAAAATCATGTTACTGTATCAACTGGAAAGCCTTTGGGCAAATTCAGGCTTTGTTTTCCGTTTTTTTCCACAACGCCGTGGCTGATAATCAGAAATGCTGCTAATTCCTTAGTTATCCGTTATTAGTTATCCGTTATCTGTGTTGATACCCAAGCATTTGTAAAAAGTTTAAGCAAAACTAGTTACACCTACACAGGTATCAACGCTGATAACGGATAACTGATAACGGATAACCAATAACAAATAACTGATAACTAAATCATGAATCATACAGAATCCATAAAATCCATCGTCCGCGAGAAATATTCCCTCATCGCCGAGCAGGACAAAACCACCAACGAAACCACCTGTTGTGGCATGGGCGCACAAGGCGGTACCTACACCATCATGTCCGACAGTTATGCGCAATTAGAAGGATACAATCCCGATGCGGACCTGGGTCTGGGCTGCGGATTGCCGACGCAATTTGCCCACATCCAGCCGGGCCAAACCGTACTCGACCTCGGTTCCGGCGCCGGCAACGACTGCTTCGTAGCCCGCGCGGAAACCGGTGAAACCGGCAAAGTCATCGGTGTGGATTTCACACCCGCCATGATCAGCCGCGCCCGTGCAAATGCTGAAAAACTGGGTTACAACAACGTCGAATTCCGCCAGGGCGATATCGAAGTGCTGCCTGTGAGCGACCAGTCGGTCGACGTAGTGGTCAGCAATTGCGTACTCAACCTGGTTCCAAACAAAGCCGCCGTTTTCAGCGAAATTATACGCGTATTGCGCCCCGGTGGGCATTTCAGTATTTCCGACGTGGTGCTGTCCGGCGAATTGCCGGAACCACTCATCGGCGCAGCAGAAATGTACGCGGGTTGCGTTTCCGGAGCTGTTCAACAGGAAACATACCTCGACCTGATTCGCCAGGCAGGTTTTGAAAACATTACGGTTCAAAAACAAAAACCGATCCTCATCCCCGACAATATTCTGCTGGAATACCTCAGTGCGGAAGAACTACAGGCATTCGTCGAATCCAAAACAGGTATTTTTAGTATCACCGTGTATGCTGAAAAGCCGGGCGGTACGCAGCCTACCGCAAAACCAAGGATCAGCCTGAAAGAACTGGCGGTGAGCGGGGCTTGCTGCGCGCCGGGCAGCGGATGTTGCTAGGTTGGTTATTCGTTATAAGTTATTGGTTATTCGTGTGGTAACTCTTGGCTTAATCAAATACTAAAGCCAGACGTTACCACACGAATAACCTTTTACTATAATGCGAGTCATGGGTCAAAACCAATCAAAATCGCTATGAATTCGTTGAATTTGTCCCAACCCGGGTGTCATCCTGAGCGCAGCGAAGGATCTGCCCGAGCAAAATTGCAAAATTGACTTTCACGCTTGGGCAGATCCTTCGCTACGCTCAGGATGACACCCGGGTTGGGACAAATTCAACGAATTCATAGCGATTTTGATTGGTTTTGACCCATGATTTATAATAATAACTACCTGAAAAACAACACATTAGCATGAAGGCAATACAATTACTTCTCAAAAAAGCAAAGCCAGACACCTTACCAGCAATGCACCATTTTCTGACGAGCATGCAACTGCCTGTCAGCGATTTACCGGCAGATTTGTCGGGCTTTACGCTCGCTTTTGACGGTG
This sequence comes from Saprospiraceae bacterium, assembly GCA_022844265.1. Taxonomy (GTDB): domain Bacteria; phylum Bacteroidota; class Bacteroidia; order Chitinophagales; family Saprospiraceae; genus M3007. The sequence continues at coordinate 2,217 of JALHMA010000022.1, forward strand.
ATGAATTGGTCGGCACAGCGGGCATGGAATTGATGGGCAGGATCGGGCTGCTGCGATCGGTAGCCGTTGCCGAAACGCACCGCAACCGGCAACTCGGCAGGGAATTGTTTGCAGCGGCGCTCGATCACGCCCGGGAGCATGGCGTGCGGGAAGTGTTTTTGATTACCAACACGGCTGCCGAATATTTTGAAAAAAACGGTTTCCAGCGCGTAGAGCGCAGCGAAACGCCATTAGAAATCGCTGGTACGGCGCAGTTTTCGGGACTGTGCCCTGCTTCGGCGGTGGTGATGAGAAGAGTTATCGCGTGACTTTCTTAAATGATGTAAGTAGATGTGTAAAATGAGTTTTGATTAAATTTTTTACAAATACTTGAGTATCAACACGGATAACCAGTAACTAATAACGAATAACTACTTACGTGAAAATACCTTTATTATTCCTGTTTTTTCTGTTAACCCTCACGAACCGCCTGCATGCCCAGTACTTCTATGGTCAGGTTGTCGACCTGCAAGAGACGCCGTTGCCCGGGGCATTGGTCGTTTGGTCAGGTACTTCGCTGGGCGCACGCAGCGATGAAAACGGAGAATTTGCGATCCCTTTGCCCACGGATACAAGCCAGAAGCCGCTGCAACTGGCTGTTATTTTCAGTGCCGCACGCGACACTTTTTTGATTGACGACCTGCACAGTTACTGGACGGTACAGATAAGTGCTACCGTTACCTTGCAGGAAGTAACGGTGCGGGATGAAGTAAGCGGCGCTTACATTTCAGTATTGCAGCCCGTCAAAACGGAAATTATCAACCGCGCAGAACTCCGCAAAGCCGCCTGTTGCGACCTGGCAGGGTGTTTTGAAACACAAAGCACCGTACAACCGACCACCACCAATATCCTGACCAATGCCAAAGAACTGCGGATACTCGGCCTGAGCGGCGTGTACAACCAGCTGCTGGTGGATGGCCTTCCGACCATTCAGGGACTCACCTACACCTACGGCGCAGGAACTATTCCCGGCAGTATGCTGGAAAATATCTGGGTGGTGAAAGGCGCCAACAGTGTGCTGCAAGGCTACGAAGGTATGGTCGGACAAATCACTATTTTTCCCCGCGAAGGCAGTCTCGCTGAACCATTTACGGCAGATGTGCTGGTGAATAGTTTCGGCGAAAAACACCTGAACACCGCTTTTGCCGTCCAGAAAACTAAATGGACCAACTATACCGCGCTGCATACGTCGCAACCCGGCGGCAAATGGGATCGCGACGACGATACTTTTCTGGATTTGCCGCGCCTCACCCGTTATTCCGTTTACAACAAATGGCGCTACCGCAAAGAAAATGAGTTGGGCTGGAGCGCATTTATCGGAGCACGGCTGGTGCATGAACAGCGTGTCGGCGGGCAAAAGAACTTTGACCCGGAAACAGATGAAGGCACAACCCTGGCCTATGGACAAACGCTGCGTTTCCGGCAACCCGAATTGTTTACCAAAACCGGTTTTCGCTTCGATGCCAACCGGAAAATATCGCTGCTCGCCTCTTATGTAGCACAGGAGCAACATGCGTGGTTTGGCCTCACGCAATACGACGCCAGGCAGCGACACGCCTATGCCAACCTGCAATACGAACTGTTCTGGGGCAAAGACAAAACACAGGAACTCAAAACCGGCCTCAGTTACCGCCATTTTGTGCTGGATGAACAAATTGGTTTTGCAGCAGCCGATACGCTGGGCCGCAGTTTTGCCGGGAATTACCGGCGCGAAGAAAACATTCCCGGCTTTTTTGCCGAAAACACTTTTCACCTTAAAGATCCGCGCTGGATCTGGATCGCCGGGTTGCGCGCCGACCGGCACAATGCTTTCGGCTGGCATGTCACCCCGCGCACCATGCTGCGTTTCAACCCTACACCCGATCTCGATCTGCGGGCAAGTATCGGCTCGGGCTGGCGCACGGTCAATCTTTTCCCGGAAAATACGGCCCTGCTGGTCAGCAACCGCGATCTCGTTTTTGCCGAAACCCTGCAACCCGAACGCGCCTGGAATGCCGGACTGAATGTGACCCGGCGTTTTTCCATCGGAAAAATGCGCATGACGGCTACGGGCGATTTTTACCACACGCGTTTTCAAAACCAGTTTTTCCCGGACTACGACAGCGACCCCAACAAGGCTATCCTCGCCAATTTTGCTGGAAAATCGATCAGTAACGGCCTGCAAATGGAACTCAGCGCAGCCTGGAGCCGCCGGGTGGAACTGCGCGCGGCTTATAACTTCCTCGATGTGTTTCGTTATCAAAACGGCACAAAATTGCTACTGCCGTTCAATTCGCGCCATAAAGTGCTGGGTGTAGCCACCTACCGCAGCCCCGGCGAGCGCTGGCAATTTGACGCCAATCTGCACTGGTACGGCAAACAACGCCTGCCCGATACCCAAAAAAATCCGGAAGCACTTCAGCGTCCGGCCTATTCCAAAAACTATACGCTGGCCGGTCTGCAAATCAGGCATGCCCGCAAACGCATCGAGTTTTTTGCAGGTTGCGAAAACGTATTCGATTTCCGGCAATTGCGCCCGATTCTGGGCTGGGAACAACCTTTTGCGCGTGGTTTTGATCCTTCGTTCGCCTGGGGGCCGACACGCGGAAGGGAGTTTTATGCGGGCTTTAATTTTAAAATACCAAAGAAAAACGACCAAAACTGAGATATGAAAAAAATCCTTGTTTTATGCACGGGCAACAGCTGCCGAAGTCAAATCGCCGAAGGTTATCTCCGGCATTTTGCAGGAGATAATACCGAGATTTATAGCGCAGGGGTGGAGACCCACGGCGTTAACCCCCGCGCGATTGCGATTATGAAAGAAGACGGGATCGACATTTCCGCACACACCTCCAACAACATCGACGAATACCGCGACATCGACTTTGATTTTGTCATTACGGTGTGCGACAACGCGCGGGAGCGCTGCCCGTACTTCCCCACCAGGGCCCAAAAATTTCACTTCAATTTCCCCGACCCGGCCAAAGCAACGGGTACGGAAACGGAAATTATGGCGGAATTCAGGTCGGTCCGGGAGATGATAAAAACGTATTCGGAGCAGTTTGTCCGGGAGCATATCGAAAAACTGACCGCATGAGCACAATTACTGCCACCACGGCGCCCAAACGGCTCGGTTTTCTCGACCGCTACCTCACCCTCTGGATTTTTGCCGCTATGTTTCTCGGCATCGGACTGGGGTATTTTGTGCCGGGCACTGCCGGTTTTATTAATCAATTCCAAAGTGGCACCACGAATATCCCGATCGCCGTCGGACTGATCCTGATGATGTACCCGCCTCTGGCCAAAGTGAAATATGAGGAGTTGCCGAAGGTGTTTCAAAATACGCGCATTCTTGGACTTTCCCTGGTACAGAACTGGCTGATCGGACCTGTGCTGATGTTCCTGCTGGCGGTCGTTTTTTTGCAGGACAAACCCGAATATATGGTCGGCCTGATTATGATCGGTATTGCCCGCTGCATTGCTATGGTGATTGTGTGGAATGACCTGGCGAAAGGCGACAATGAGTATGTGGCCGGACTGGTGGCCTTCAACAGCATTTTCCAGGTACTTTTTTACAGTGTGTACGCCTGGTTCTTTGTGACCATTTTGCCACCGTTTTTCGGCGTGAAAGGGGTGGAAGTCGCCGTCAGCATCGCCCAGATAGCAGAAAGTGTTTTTATCTACCTGGGTATTCCGTTTCTCGCCGGCATGATTACCCGCTATACTTTGATCAAATCAAAAGGGAAGGATTGGTACAACCAGGTATTTATCCCCAAAATAAGCCCGATCACGCTGATTGCGCTGTTGTTTACCATTACAGTGATGTTCAGTTACAAAGGTAGCCTGATCGTACAGATTCCGCTCGATGTGGTGCGCATTGCCATTCCCTTGATCCTGTATTTTGTCATCATGTTTTTCAGCGCTTTTTTCCTGGCCAAACGCGCCGGCGCCGATTACCCCAAAAGCACCTCGCTGGCTTTCACGGCTGCCGGCAACAACTTTGAACTGGGTATTGCGGTGGCGATTGCTGTGTTCGGCATCGACTCCGGTGTGGCGTTCGCGGCGGTGATCGGGCCGCTGATTGAGGTGCCGGTATTGATTTTACTGGTAAATGTGGCCTTAAAACAACAAAAGAATTTTCTTGTTACGCCCTGAATGAGTTTTCAGGAATTAATCGTTCTTTGGAATGGCAGCGGCAGCGCCGCGTAATATTTGTAGGCCGAGAAAGAACAAGAAAACCGAGGTGCAGCGCACCGTAAGATTTAATGTTCCGGTGCGCTGCACCTCCCATCCTGTCATCTCAACCCATTTCTACAAATATTATCGCCGCGCTGCGGCTTTCATACCAAAGAACGCATAATTTGTTACATCTCATAACCCACGCCACCACTAATCCAGCAGCGTTAATTTGTTCTTTGCAGCATTGAGTTCCTGTTGCAAATATTCTATCCGCTCCAGCAAATGGGCAATCGCATCAATGCCTTCCAGGTTGATGTTGAGTTCGTAATGCAGGCGCATCATTTTTTCAAAATCTTTCAATTGTTCGTTAGGAAGATATTGATGATCAGCCACTTCCACCACTTCAATCAGTCCATATTCCCGCAAGGCATGCACAAAAGAAATCTCGACTTCGTGGTGGGAACATATTTTTTCTATCAGAATCAGGTTTTCAGTTTCCATGGCTGCGCAGTTTTGATAGTTCCGTAAACAAATCTTTTTCTTGTTGGGTAAGGTTGCTGGGCAATTTTACATGAAAAGTAATGTACAAATCACCAAATGTCCCCTCAGACTTATACACCGGAAAACCCTTCCCTTTCAATTTCACTTTGGTACCGCTTTGCGTTTCTGCCGCTACTTTTAATTTTACTTTGCCATCAAAAGTGTCGACCATGATATCGCCGCCCAACACAGCCGTGTAGAGGTCTACGTCAACATTGGCATATAAATTACTGCCTTCTCTTTTAAATTTCGGATCGTTCGCAATAGAAAATGTGATGTATAAATCACCATTCGGCCCGCCATTTACGCCGGGGCCGCCGTGGCCTGCTATTTTAATAACCTGCCCGTTTTCAACGCCTGCGGGAATCGTAAGGCGGATAGATTTCCCGTTCACGGTAATCGTTCGTTTTTCGGTTTGGTACACGTCTCTTAAATCAAGGTGCAGTTCGGCATTGATGTCCTGCCCCCTGAAACCTGCCCGTCTGCTCCTGCTGCCTCCGCCCGCGCCGTACATGGATTCAAAAAATTCAGAAAAATCACCTCCGAAATCGCCTGAAAAATCCTGGGCGCTTTGTCGTCTGCCGGCGCTTCCCCGGGCTTGTTGTTGTTGTCTCGCTTTTTCAATCTCCTCGGCGTGTTGCCAGTCTTTCCCGTACTTATCGTATTTTTTTCTTTTTTCCGGGTCGCTTAGTACTTCATTGGCTTCATTGATCTGCTGAAACTTACTTTTAGCGGTCGCATCGTTCGGATTGAGGTCGGGATGGTGTTTTCTGGCTAATTTGCGATAAGCGCTTTTTATTTCGTTTTCAGTCGCCGTTTTGGAGATGCCCAGTATGTTGTAATAATCTATAAATTCCATGGTAATTGGTTGTTTTGCCTTACAAAAGTAAGCATTTATACTGAAATTTAGGCTCCCTATTCCGCCACCGCCAAATGCTTCGGCAAATCCCCCACCCGTTCGCAGCTCAGCTGATCCATCACCTGTTTCAACTGTGTTTTTAAAATGCTGATGGTGTGCTGGCCGCCAGCATTGCCCAGCGCCGCCACACCATACATAAATGACCTGCCGAGAAAGGCAAACTCCGCACCGCTGGCCAGCGCGCGCGCCACGTCAGGGCCAGAGCGAATGCCGCTGTCCATCATAATTTTGATTTGACCGGCATATTTTTGGGCAATGGCGGTCAGCGGTTTGATGGAAGACTGGCCGGCGTCTAATTGTCTGCCACCGTGGTTGGACACGATGATGCCATCCAGTCCCAGTTTGATCGCCAGTTCGGCGTCCTGTTCGGTCGCGACACCTTTCAATACAATTTTTCCTTTCCAGCGGTCGCGGATCGGGGCGATTTTGCTTTCAGGCATTCTTTTCGAAAAAAACTGGTTCATAAACAAACCTAACTGCTTCATATCCATGCCCTTGGGCATGTATTTTTTCAAGGTGGCAAACTCCGGCTGACCGTGCATCAGCGTGCGGATGGCCCATTCCGGCTTTCCCATGATCTGCAAAATGTTGCGCAGTGTCATTTTGGGCGGCATAGCCAGTCCGTTGCGGATTTCTCGCGGACGATAGCCGAATGTCGGCACATCGCACAGCAGCACCAATACCTCGCAGCCTGCCGCCTCTGCCCGGTCGATCATGTCGTCGCGCAGGGCATTATCGGCGGGATGATACAGTTGAAACCAGAATCTGCCCTCGGTCAGTTTGCCGATGCGCTCGATACTGGCGGTCGAAACGGTGCTGAGCACGAACGGGATGTTGTGCTCAACAGCTGCTTTGGCCAATATTTCCGACGCATTGGGCCACATCAAACCCTGCAAGCCGACAGGTGCAATGCCGAAAGGCGCGTCGTACACCTGCCCGAACAACTCGGTTTTCAAATCCGAGCCGCTGTGTTGCTTCAGGTAATACGGCAGCAACTCCACCTCCCGGAGTTCGGCGGTGTTCTTGTAGAGATTTACATCTTCATTGCAGCCGCCGTCGAGGTATTCAAAAGCGAAACGCGGGATGCGGCGACGGGCGCGTTCGCGCAGGTCCTCGATGGAAGGGTAGTTTGTATTGTAGGATAAATCCATAAGAAATCCTTTTTATCCGTGGTTGATCAGAAGGTATCTCACCTTTAGATCAGACACGGATTTTTTTGAGTATGATCAGGTTTTTGGGCAATGGTTTTTCATTCCAGCACTCGTGCATAGCGATGGCCGCACCGAGCGCGGTGGCCTGGGCCACTTCCGCAGCGCAGACTTCCAGTTTTGGAAACGCTTTTGCAAGTAAGGTCATGTAAATCTCGTTTTTGGAAAAACCGCCGTCTACAAAAATGCGCTGTGTGGTTTTTGTGAGGACTAACTTTGTAGAGTGGTATTGATCTTTAAAAATTTTTGCCACTACAAAATGATAGGCCGTTTCATAGTCTTCAAATGGGTAGGCGCCGCTGCCCCGAGCAGCGATTTCGTTCCGAAATCCTGAGATCAGCCCCTCATTATAAGAGATGCTTTTGTAATAGTCCAATGGTTTATTAAACTGCTGGGCAAGGCCTTTTATACATTTTTCATGTTCATTTCCACCAAAATAACGGGCGGCTTTTACAGGTTTGCCTTCGTACGTCATGTAACAGAGGCAGTCTTTCTCCAGTTCTTCAGCCGTGAGCGGTTCCTGGTTAAAAGGATTGAGCGAGATACACCAGGTGCCCGTGGAAATGAGCACAAAAGGTTCGTCGAAAGAGGCGAGGTAAGGTATCAGGGCGGCGGAACTGTCGTGCAGGCCGTAGCCGGGTACCGCTGAACCCTGTTCGGCGTATGCTACGTAGTCAGGCGGTGACTTGAAGTCACCGCCTGACTGAACGAGCGGCGGAAATTTCTCCACAAGCCCTTCCCTTTTCACCCACTCATGGTAATCGTTTTTCCCGAAATCCCAGAGTATGGTATGGCACCCGATGCTGGTGATTTCACTGACGGCGTAGTCAGGCGGTGACTTGGAGTCACCGCCTGACTGGTTCGGCGTCTGTGCGTAGTCACGGGGTGACTCGAAGTCACCCCGTGACTGGTTTGGTGCATAGTCACGGGGTGACTTGGAGTCACCCCGTGACTCATGAAGCACCGAATGAATCAGGTAAGCAACATACTGCGGCAAATGCAAAGAGTACTTTATCTGACTGAAAACCAATGGTTTCCGATGTTTTAACCAGTACAATTGCAAGCCGGAATTCAGGTTGCCCAGAACGGGAGAAGCCGTTTCCAGTGCGATTTTTGCCTCTCCGCCGTAGGTATCGAAAAACTGTTTTTTCAGGTCTTCGGGGAACGGTTTGAGGTAGTTGTAGAGTGGTACCGCCGAACGGGGTTCGACGGTACCACGCCGAACCCCGTTCGGCGGTACGTGAACCCAACTCGCGCCATAGGCCGTGCAATTGAAGGCCCGAATTTGAAAACGCGCATCGCTCAAAATCTCCCGGACAGATTCCAGCACCCAGGTAGTCAAAGCGTTGACATCCTCGCAAGGGTCACCGTCCTCGTCCGTGGTTTCGGGCAGTTGGGTCGTTTTTTCAAACACAATACGGTAGTCCTCATCGAAGACGAAGCACTTCTTGTTGGTTTTGCCGATGTCGAGGATGGCGATCATAAATAGGTGTGCAAAATTAGTTTTGATTAAATTCTTTGTAAACACTTGATTATCAATACTAATAACGGATAACTAGTTATCAGAGGCCCGTTGCCACGCTCTTTTTACCGCGTTTTTCGATCAGTTGTTTCCGGATGCCGAGCGCCCGGTAAACACCAATCGGATCGCCGGCGCCGCCTGCCTGGCGCGCCGCCTCCGCCACGAGTGCGCGGGTATCGGTGGCAAATACATCGCGGAGCAGTTCTTCAGCAGCCAGCACGTCGTTGTTTTGCTGGGCTATGGCGAGCACGGCGCGGTCGACCAGCAGGGCTTTGGCATACGTCGTCAGGATATGCTGTACCGATTGCAGGAGGTCTTCCAGCGGGTCTTTGGTATTGTGGCTTGCATCGATCATCCAGGCCAGTGGCGGATTTTTCACCGCAGGGTCCTCCATAGCATCCACTAACTCATTGAAAATCAGGAAAAATTGATAGGGTTTGATGCTGCCCGTGGTGAGGTCGTCGTCGCCGTACATGGAGCCGTTGAAGTGAAAACCGCCGAGCCGTCCGAAGTGCATCAGCCGGGCTACGATTTGTTCGATGTTCGTGTTGGGCAGGTGGTGGCCCAGGTCAACGAGCACCTGCGCATTTTTGCCGACATACTGACAAAGGGCGTATGAAGTGCCCCAATCCGGGATCACCATCGAGTAAAAATGCGGCTCATAAGGTTTGTATTCAATCAGCATGGTCCAGTCGGCGGGCATGGCCTGGTAGATGTCCGCCAGTGACTCGGCAGTGCGTTGCCAGGCCCGGCGGAAATGCTGCTGGCCGGGAAAGTTCGACCCGTCGGCCAGCCAAACCGTAAGTACTTTCGAGTCGAGGGCTTTGCCGTGTTCGATACAGGCGATGTTGTGGTCGATCGCCTGCTGCCGTATAGCTGCATCCGTGTGGCAAAGCGAGCCGAATTTGTAGGAAAGCGCCTGATCGGACTGGTCTTGAAACGTATTCGAATTAACCGAATCAATCGTCAGCCCATATGCCTGCAACCGGCTTTTCACTGCTGTCGGGTCTTTCGGAATATCCCAGGGAATATGCAGCGAAATGGAATCCGAGGAACGATTGAGCTGGTGCAACAAACCGACATCATCAATTTTTTCTTCCAGGCTGCGCGGTTCGCCGCCACCCGGGAAACGCCCGAAACGTGTGCCGCCTGTGCCCAGCGCCCAGGATGGAATAGCAACCTGAAAGGCTTTTATTTTTTCGATCACATCCTGCACATCAATGCCTTTTTGGGTTAATATTTCGGCGATGTGCAGGAAGTGGAACGCGTGGGTGGCGCGTGTTTTATCGTTGTGGGCCTGGATGTTTTCAGAGATGAACATGGGCATAATAATCTTTTTTTAATCCGTGTCTCATCCGTTCGATCCGTGTGCTATTGGAACACGGATTTTTAGATTTTAAGGGAACACGGATTAAAAGGATGAGACACGGATTTTTAGTGCTTCGTTTTCAAATTAGGCTTGAAAGTATTGTCATAAACCTTTCTTCGTATTTCCGGTTTTTTACCAAAATTCAATAGCAAACCGACCTCTATTTCGGTGCCGCGTAAATAGTTGAGCAACTGTGCTTCAATCTACCTTAAAAACCCCATCGCCACGCCCCCATCCACATTCAGCGCATTGCCCGTCGACTTATTCAGCAAGCCGCCGACAAAAGCAAAACAGGCATTGGCAATATCTTCCGGCAAAATGATTTCGTTGAGTAAAGTCCGTTTGGCGTAATAGGCAGGCAGTTCTTCGACTGCAATTCCGTAGGCTTTGGCGCGGCCTTCGGCCCAGCCGCCCGACCAGATATTGGAGCCTGCTATCACGGCGTCGGGATTGACGGTGTTTACCCGGATACGATCGGCGCCCAGTTCGGCTGCAAGCAGGCGCGTGAGGTGTGCCTGGGCTGCTTTGGCAGAGCCGTAACCCGCATTGTTGGGGCCGGCCACCACCGCATTTTTGGAAACAATATTCACAATATCGCCGCCCAGGCCTTGCTTGCGCATGACCGCAACGCCTGCCTGGCTGACTAAAAACTGGCCTTTTACGAGAATATCATACAGTTTATCCCAGTTTTCTTCCGTGTGCTCTGCAATCGGTTGAGAAATACTGATGCCCGCATTGTTGACCACAATATCGACGCCGCCGAAAGCAAGACAGGCAGCATCCAGCGCAGATACAATGGACTGGCTATCAGTTACATTGAGTGTTGTAGCGGCCACTACATCTTTACCAAATGCCTGCAAAAACGCATCTTTAGCCTCCGCCAGGCGCCCGGCATTCAGGTCGTTCAGCACCACGCAGGCGCCTTCCTCGGCAAAGCGCCGGGCAATAGCCTTACCGATGCCGCCTGCCGAACCGGTCACCAACGCCACCCGACCGCTGAGCGGTTTGGGTTTGGGCATACGTTGCAATTTCGCTTCTTCCAGCAGCCAGTATTCGATGTCGAACGCCTCCTGGCGGGGCAGCGACGTGTATTCGGAAACCGCCTCCGCGCCGCGCATCACATTGATGGCGTTGGTATAAAACTCGGCAGCGACGCGGGCCGTTTGTTTGTCTTTGGCAAAAGTGAACATGCCCACACCAGGCCACAAAATCACTACCGGATTGGGGTCGCGCATCGCCGGGCTATTCGGCCTGCGGCAGCTGTTGTAATAATCGGCGTACATAATCCGGTAGGCCTCGAACAGCGGCGACAGTTTTTCTTTGATGGCTGAAACGTTGGAAAGGTCCTCGTCAGGTTTCAAATTCAGCACCAGCGGTGAAATTTTCGTCCGCAAAAAATGGTCTGGACAGGAAGTGCCCAGCGGCGCCAGGCGCTCCAGGTCGTTGGAATTGATGAACTGCAACACACGTTCGTCCTCCGAAAAATGGCCCACCATCTGCGTTTGGCTCGAACAAAATCCGCGCAAAACAGGCGCGAGTGCGGCGGCTTGTTGTTGCGCCGGAGTGCGCCCCGAACTTCCCGAAAGATGAAAATTTTCGGGAAGTTGCACTTTTGCGCCGCCAAACACGGGCCGGATTTTGCCTTCGTTTTTTGTCAGGTAATCCGCACAGGTCTCGATGACTTCCAGCGTGTTCATATAACTTTCATAGGCAGTGTCGCCCCAGGTAAACAGGCCGTGGGAGCCGAGCATGATGCCGCGCAGCGCGGTACCTTTCCGAGCGTTTTCTTCCAGGCAATCGAGCAGTTGCAGGCCCAGGTCGAAGCCTGGCCGCTGCCAGCCCACCCAGCCGATGGTTCCTCCGAAGAGTTCTTCGGTGATGCGTTGGCCGTCTTTTGCAGCGGCGATGGCTATGGCCGCATCGGGGTGCAGGTGGTCGATGTGCCGGAACGGTAAAAAACCGTGCAGCGGCGTATCGATGGAAGGCGCTTTGGAAGCCAGATCGTAGATGCAGTGGTTGAACAGTTCAACCATTTCGTCCTCCTGTTCGAGGCCGCGATAGACGTTTTGGAGGCTGCGCAAACGTTCGACATAGAGTGCAGCCAGTCCGCTGCGTTTCATGGTGCCGAGGTCGCCGCCGGAACCTTTTACCCACATCACTTCCACCGTTTTTCCACTCAGTGGATCTTTGGCCGGGGCTTTACAGGAGGTATTTCCGCCGCCGTAATTGGTCAGCCGGAGGTCGGCGCCGAGCAAATTGGAGCGGTACACCAGCAGAGCCACTTCGTCGCCGGCGAGTTCGGCTGCTGTGGATTCGTTCCAGAGGTAGGAGACGTGTTGGAAGGTTTTTAGTGCCATTTCAAAATGTATTATCCGAGTAAATTTAAAATTAATTTTTAATTTTACTCGGTTAATTTATATTTTTGTCGAATGATAGAACGTTTGCTTTCAAAAAAAATCCTGCGCGATTTAAGCTGGTCTCCCATTGTCGGCCTGATTGGTTCGAGACAAGTTGGAAAAACAACGCTGGTCAAACACCTGCAATCACAGATCGCAAAACCCAGCCTATATCTCGATCTCGAACTCCGGGAGGACTGGTTTAAACTAGAGGATGCTCAAACCTACCTTTCTGGTCATGCCGACAAATGTGTCATCATCGATGAAATTCAGGTACGCCCGGAGTTGTTTGCGTTGTTGCGGGCGCTAACCGACCAAAAGCGGGAACCTGCCAGATTTATATTGCTTGGTTCGGCTTCGCCACATATTGTTAAACTGAATACAGAGACGCTTGCCGGTCGAATTGCCTACCACGAGTTGTCGCCGTTTTCTTTTTCTGAGATCCGCAATCTTTTTTCTCAGGAGGAACACTGGCTGCGAGGTGGCTTCCCTGGCTCTTTGCTCGCCCCGGAAACCTTTATCAGCCGAAAATGGCTTGACGATTTCACGGAAACCTTCATTCACCGTGATCTTTCCCGCCTCGGATTTGCAGTACCTGCCGGCCTTTTGCGCAATATGCTTTCCATGCTGGCGCATTTGCATGGAGGCGCATTCAATGCCAGCGGGCTGGCTGCTTCGTTGGGTGTGACCAGCCCGACCGTCAATAAATACCTCGAACTGCTGGAAGGCAGTTTTTTGATTCGCAGATTGCCTCCCTATTTTGTCAACCTTGGGAAACGGCTCACTAAATCGCCCAAACTTTACCTCCGCGACAGCGGCCTGCTCCACTACCTTTTGCGTGTGTTCGATATGGAAAATTTGCGCGGAAACCCTGCCGTCGGCGCTTCCTGGGAAGGCTACGTCATAGAGCAGATTATCCGGGAAGCCCCTGAATTTTCCGATTTTTATTATTACCGAACGCAACATGGTGCAGAAGTTGATTTGGTAATGGTTACGCCAAAAGGCAAAAAAGTGTGCATCGAGATCAAGTTTTCTATTTCACCCAGCATTTCTAAAGGTTTTTATCAGAGCATTGCCGATTTACAATCCGATTTCAATTATGTTATTACACCCGGTGGAGAATGTTTTGACCGAAGTGACGGACTGCGCATTTGCCCTTTGTCGATCTTTTTGGAAAAAGAGTTACCTTCTTTGGAATGAGGGTTTATAAAGGTTGATGAAGGTTGATAAAGGTTGATATTCAACCGCTCGAAAAGAGTAATATCGCTTCATTTTCGAGCGGTTGAATATCAACCTTTATCAACCTTTATCAACCTTCATAAACCTTTTTATCAACCTCATCTGCTTACATCGAATTTCCCCAACCCACCAACAAAACCGACAACAAAATCACCCCGATCCCCACAATTACTGTAGCGAACGTGCGGCGACTCACCCCTTTCCATTCTTTCAAAAACAGCCCCCAGGCGCTGGAAATCAGGATAATGAACGCCATGTGCAGAATCCAGGAACTGGCGCCGTTGCCGAGTTTGGACTCGCCCATGCCGTAGAAAAAGAATTGCAGAAACCAGGTCGTACCGGCCAGTGCCGCCCAGCCGTAATTGCTCAGCAGGGGCGATTTCGCGTTCCGGTAATCGCCAAAAGACTTGTTGCGCGTATTGAGCAGCATGCACCACAGGAAATTGGTGGTCAGACCGCCCCAAAGCAGCACGACAAAAATCACGTTGTTCTGGAAAAGCGGGTTGGCGCCGCGTTCGACGGCCACGTGGGCCATGTCTTTTCCGGCCTCTATACCGAAGTTGAAACAGGCCGAGAGGATGCCTGAAATGGTGGCCACCATGAGTCCTTTCACCAGGTTGAATTCGGCCACACCTTCCTTTTTGGTCGCATCGTCCAGTTCGCGTTCTTTCAGCATGCCCGCTCTGCCGCAAATGGCGATACCCGCCAGGCAAACCAGTACCCCGAATAAAATCATCTGCCCGCCGGAACTGGCAAACATCTCGCCGATGCCGACTTTACCGGCGACAGGGTTGATCGCATAATACATGGAAGGTACCAGCGCCCCGAACGCGGAACAGTAGCCCAGCGCGACGCTCATGCCGAGGCTCATGCCCAGGTAGCGCATCGAAAGGCCGAATGTGAGGCCGCCGATGCCCCAAAGCAGCCCGAAGAAGTACGTCCAGAACAGGGTACTGACCTCGGTACTGCGGATAATGCCCATAAAATCGGGCACCGTGAGTGTGGCCGCCACAAAAGGCACTATCAGCCAGGAAAACACGCCGCCAACGATCCAGGCGCTTTCCCAGGACCAGCCCCTGACCCGCCGGAAAGGCACGTAAAAACTTCCGGATGCAAAGCCGCCGATGAAGTGAAAAATGATACCGAGTACTACACCCATAACTAAGATTTAAACTGTTTTTGAGCGATGAGGTGCCATATAAGGTTGATGAGGGTTGATGAAGGTTGATATTAAACTGCTCGAAAAGAGTAAAATCGCTTTATTTTCGAGCAGTTTAGCGATGAGGTGACATCTGCGACGCAGGAGCAGGTGTCATCTCATCGCTAAAGCGCTATTGTTCCAGGCTTGCCGTTCCGAGATGTCACCTGCTCCTGCGTCGCAGATGACACCTCTTCACTGGCAATATCAACCTTCATCAACCCTTATAAACCCTCATCAACCTTTATCAACCTCATCAACCTAATATCTTATTCTTTCTTCCCTTCAAATGTCATCCCCATCGCTTCCAGTTTCACCCCGGTCACCTTGCCGGCGCCGTCGCGTACGAACTGGAACATGGCTTGGCCGTTCGCATCGAAGCGATCCGCAGTCGGCGTCGCTTTGAGGGCGCCCTTCTCCCCTCCATTATCAGACATCAGACTGCTTCCTTCTACCGTGATCTTGATAAATTCAAAAGGTAGTCCTGAGAATTTGTACTTCCCGGCATAAGCCTCCAATTCGGAAGCAGTAAGTTGTGCACCTGGTATACTGGCCGCAGCGGCTTCAGCAGCCAGCATTTCCTGGGTTTGAAATTTGATACCCGTTAGCACAAACAAACTCTGTCCCGCAGGCGCTTTTTCATTTTTGAAAACCAGGTAAATATTATGAAGCCCCTCCGGTGCAGTCACCATTGCACTGACTTTTTCGGCTGTAAAACCGGGTTTGTCCGACGCTTCGATAAAAGCGGTTTGTCCCACCAAAGGCCCGTCCGGCTTATCCAGGCGTAGTTCCAGTAAACCGCCCGCGGCATTCATAGCGGCTTTGGGGGCAGTTACCATAAAATCGACCTGGCTTATTCCGGCCAGGTCTAGTTGCTCAAACATAATCCAGGAACCTGAACTGCTCACGATAGTCAGTTTGGTAGCGCCGAAAGTCATTTTTTGTATTTTTTCGTACTGACTACCCATGTGCGGGTTCATGGAAGGATTGCGCAGCACATAGACCTGTTCTGACGACTGAGCAGGCAAACCCATGAATCCACGGTCCTTGTAAGCGGCACGCAGCAGGTACACACCTTCTCCTTTGTCGCCCTCCGGCACGGTGGCCACGAATTCACCTTCCGTGGCAAGCCGGGGTTTTACGTCGGCCAGACTGAGGATATAATCGGCTATAACTTCCGCGTCCGCCTGTTTGATTTGCGGGTGTGCCGCCATGGCGATATCGCCCCATGCGCCGCTGCCGCCATTGATGATTTTGTCGGCGATCAGTTTTACCGCATCTGCCTGGCCTTTATATTTCTGCGCCACGAGGCGGTATTCCGGTCCGACAGATTTTTTATCCGTAAAATGGCAGGACTGGCAGTCGCTTCCGGCCATCAATTTGGCGCCGGGCGCAAAGGAAGCCGACGCGTCTGCGTCGCGGTGGCCACGTGCAATGGCTTCTTTATCATAACCTTCCGCGAGGTAATCGGCGGTAAAAACGACGGCGTTATCGTTGATTGTTCCCATAGCCAGGCTGCCGTCTTCCTTGTCGGTCACCTTCACCACATAGTTGATTTTCTGGTTGGGGAAAAAGAAAGAGCGGTTGGTGTTGGCGCCCAGTTCGAGTTCCAGTTTGGGCGGTTCGTTGCCCGCCACGAGTTCGAGCGAGCGGCTGTTGCTTAAGCCCATGGGATCTGTCACGGTGAGCGTGGCCTTGTATACACCTTTCTTTTTCAGCGTCAGTGTAGGATTGGCTGTCGTAAATACCTGCGCTTTGCCTTTGCCTGTAGCCGGGGCTACTTTCCATTCATATCGCAAGGCATCGCCGTCGTAATCCGTTGTGCCTTCCGAAGAAAGTTGAACAGTCAGCGGCACGGAACCTGCTGTCTGGTTGGCGCTGACATTCACCACCGGTTTGCGGTTGCCTGCGCTGTATTCGATGCGGATCAGGCGGGCGTCGTCGTTTTCCTGAAACCAGCCGGTACCGTATTCGAGCATCCAGAGATCGCCGTTGTGGTCAAACTCCATGTCCATCGGATTCGAGAATTTCTCACCCGGCATAAAGCGCTCCATCGAAACAAAATTGCCCGCCGCATCCATCGTCACCGCCATGATCCAGCCGCGCATCCAGTCGTAGATGAGCAATTTGCCGTCATAATAATCCGGGAAAGCACGTACAGCGCCGAAAAAGTCATTTTTATGAAAAACCGGGCCTGCCATGGCATTTCGTCCGCCGGTGCCGACCAGCGGAAACTCCTTGGAGGCATCATACGGATACCATATAAAGGCTTTTTGAGCGGGCGGCAGCGTTTCAAGGCCCGTATTGTTAGGCGATTGGTTGAGCGGTTTTTCCACCTGATAATAGCCTGCTGCAGTGCTGTCGGCGTAGTTATAATCGCGGTAAGCCTGGTTATCGGCCACGAAATGCGGCCAGCCGAAATTACCGGCCCGGCGCGCCTGACCCACTTCATCGTATCCTATCGGGCCGCGCAAAGAATCGGGTTTGCTGGCATCGGGACCAACTTCGCCCCAGTACACGAAACCTGTTTTAGGATCGACAGAAATTCGGAACGGATTGCGGTGGCCCATACTGAAAATTTCCGGGCGGGTTTTGGGTGTTCCTTTTGGGAACAGGTTGCCCTCCGGAACGGTATAAGTCCCGTCAGGCTGCGGACGGATGCGGATGATTTTACCGCGCAGGTCGTTGGTGTTGGCCGACGATTTCTGGGCATCCCAGGGGCCGCGGCCCGGGCGCTCGTCGATGGGCGCATAGCCGTCGGCGCGGGGGCTGCTGTTGTCGCCTGTCGACAGGTAGAGGTTGCCCGAGGCATCCCAGGCGATGGAGCCGCCGGTATGGCAGCATTCCTCGCGTTGCACACCCACTTCCAGCAATACTTTTTTGGAATCCATCAACAGTTCGTCGCCGCGCAGTTCGAAGCGGGCGAGGATGTTTTTCGGCTCATCGCCCGCAGGCGAATAGTAGAGGTAAATCCAGTTGTTCTGCTTAAAATTCGGGTCTTTGCTCAGGCCGAGCAATCCGTCTTCGGCTTCCGATTCTTTGCCTTCCTTGCTGGTGTATTTGGTGCTGACCGGGATGGTGGCAATAGTGCGCACTTCCCCTTTTTTCGGGTCGTACAGTTTCACATCACCTTTCCGTTCGATAAACAGTACCCGTCCGTCGCCCAGGGTGGTCAGTTCCATCGGTTCGTTGAGTTTTTCCTTCAAAACTACCTTCGTGAATCGGTTTTCCTCCGGCATCAGTTGCGTACGTACTTTGCTGTAATCGAGTTTGGCATTCATCACCCAGCGCAGACCTTCGAGCAGGTGGCGCAGGAAAAGCGGCTCGGAGAAGGTTTCATCCGTATGGCCCAGGCTAGTATAAAACGCCCGGCCGCCATCGTATTCATGGTACCAGGCAGAAGGATGCCAGTCGCCCATCGTGCCGCCGATGTAGGTTTTTTCATCAATGGTCAGCAGCACTTTTACATCGGGATTCATGTTTTTAAAACTGTAAAACTCGTCGGTACGTTTCCAGGGATCGGGCAAAAAAGACGTTGAAGCGTGGGTTTTATCGTGAACGTGGTACTCACCGGGTTGAACATTGCTCGGCGTGGACGGGTGGTCTTTAAAATACGCGCCGGCCAGTTTGCCATACCAGGGCCAATCGTATTCCGTGTCGGTTGCGGCATGGACGCCGAGATAGCCGCCGCCTGCCTGGATATAGCGTTCAAAAGCATTTTGCTGGAGCGGATTGAGCACATCGCCGGTTGTATTCAGGAAAATAACCGCGACATACCGCCGCAGATTTTTTTCATTGAACAGCATAGCATCTTCCGTCGTATCTACGGCAAAACCATTTTCAACACCAAGTTTCTGAATGGCAGCCTTTCCGGGGCCAATGGAGGCGTGTCGAAAACCGCCTGTTTTGCTAAAGACCAATACCCTGTTCTGGGCAACGGAAAAGGCATAACTTATACATATCAAAAGGTTTATCAAGGCAATTCTTACGACGAGTTGAATAAGATGTTGAGTCATATAGAATGAAATTCTTTAAATGTGTGAAACTGAAATAAGCGACCAAAAGTAGGTAGTTATCCGTTATTGGTTATCAGTGTTGATAATCAAGCATTTGTAAATATTTTAGGTTAAACTGATTGTTTTACTGCCTTTTGCGCGCTGCCTTTTGGGACAATTACTTACTCCCGCAGGCCTTCAATTTGTCCGCCCATGACCGACAGCGTCAGGCGGTTCACTTTGCCCTCTGCATTTCGGAAAAAGCGAATCGGGCCTTCACCGCCCAGAAATATATCCGCCTGTTTCGGGTCCGGTTCAAGTGTATGCGTGAAGAAAAGCGCTTTAGCTACTAATTCACCTTTTTCATCTACAATTTCAACATGCGGGAACGGCAGTCCTTCCACTTTATATTTGCCTGTGTAATCGCTGAAATTGATTTTGACTATTTTGACGCCGCCGCCGGCCACAACGAAGCGGTATTTCCCGGAGCCTGTTTTCAGCACAACATGGCCGTTTTCCATGTCGGTTACCCGGATGTCGGGAACATCTGCGAGCGGCTTTCCATTTTCCGTAATGTCCGTCGCCGCCGATGCGGGTATATAAACGGTCGCGGTGGTATTGGCCGGAATGTCCACTTCCAGGGTCAGGTTCTTTTCGTCGCGCTGCCAGCGGCTGGCCGCCGGGCCGTACAAGGTCTGCAAGTCGGCTGCCGCCTGCGTAAATCCACCGCCAGGCCGGGGTTGAATGCGGATGGATTTATAACCCGGCGCATCGGTATCGAGTCCAGTCATCACGCGGTACATCCAGTCGCCGATGGCGCCGTAGGCATAGTGGTTGAAAGAATTCATGGATGCATCCTGGAAAGTGCTGTCGGGCTTGATGCCGTCCCAGCGTTCCCAGATGGTCGTAGCGCCCATGGTGACCGGGTACAACCAGGAAGGATAGGTTTTTTGATTTAACAGTTTGTACGCCAGGTCGTTGTATCCGAAACGGGTCAGGACATGACAGATATAAGGCGTACCGAGAAAACCCGTGGTGAGGTGATTGTTGTAACTTGAGATATTGTCCGCCAGGTTTTGGGCTGCTTTAGCGCGCTTGTTTTCCGGCAGCATATCAAATTGCAGGGCCAATACATAAGCCGTTTGAGTGGGCGAAGCCGGACGTCCGTTGGGAGAAACGTACTCGTTCAGGTAAGCCGTTTTTATCTTTTTCAGCAATTCGGAATAAGCCGCCACCTCGTCTTTTTTACCCAGCACTTCCGCTGCATTGATGAGTAGTTGGGTGGAATGCGCGTAAAAACACTGTGCGATCAGGTATTTGTCGGTAATGGCCGAGCGACCGTCCCTGTCGTCATTGATGCTGTAAAACAGCCAGTCGCCGAAGTGAAAACCCGTATTCCACAGGTCTTTTTTGCTTTTTGAGCGCATAAATTCGACCCATGCTTTCATACTCGGATACTGGTCTTCGAGGATGCGGCGGTCGCCGTAAGCGAGCCATATATTCCAGGGAATGATGGTGGCTGCGTCGGCCCAGCCGGTGGAAGCGCCCTGGGTAGGGCCCAACACATTGGGTATCACCCAGGGTACCATGCCATTGGGCTGCTGGTCGGCGGCTACGTCTTTCAGCCATTTGGCAAAAAAGTTATGCACGTCAAAATTGTAGGCGGCGGTGCGGCTGAAGGCCTGGGCATCGCCCGTCCAGCCCAGCCGTTCGTCACGCTGCGGGCAGTCGGTCGGCACATCGACAAAGTTGCCGCGCTGGCCCCACTGGATGTTTTTTTGAAGTTGGTTGACCAGCGGATCTGAACTGCTGAAACTACCTGTCGGGCGCATGGCGGAGTACAGCGCGACCGCCGTTATGTTTTCGGGTTTTAATTCGCCGGGATAACCCATTATTTTGGCGTAGCGGAAACCGTGGAAAGTGAAGTGCGGCTCGAATGTTTCGTGGTCGTAACTGGCGGCTTTCCCGAAACGGTCATATTGTTCGCCCCGGAGTATCCAGGTATCGGTGCAGCGGGCTGCGCGCAGGTTATCGATGTAAAAATTGCCTTGGTTATCCAGCACTTCCGCGAATTGCAACACAACGCGGTCGCCGCTTTTACCTTTTGCTTTCAATTCGACCCAGCCCACGAGGTTTTGGCCGAAATCGACCACCAGTTCGCCTTTGGGCGTACGGAAAATGTTGACCGGCTGAAAGGTTTCCTGCTTGCGAACAGGTTCGTTGTAGGTGCCGATGAGGTTGTCTTTGGGGATATCTTTCACCGCTACGGCGCTCCATTTCGAGTCGTTGAAACCATGAGACGACCAGCCCTGCTGCTCCAGGCGAGCGTCGAGGGTTTCGCCGTGGTAAATTTCCGAACTGCGAACAGGGCCGTCGGTGGAGCATTTCCAGCTGCCGTCGGTGCCGATGGTTTCCCGGCTGCCATCGGAATAAACAATGTCGAGTTGCAAGAGCAAGGCAACGTCGGCGCCATAAAACTCCTTGTCGTTGGCAAAACCGATGTAGCCGCGCCACCAGCCGCTGCCGAGGGTAGCGCCGATGGCGTTGGCGCCATTGGTGAGCAGTTTTGTTACGTCATAAGCCTGGTACTGGATGCGTTTTTGGTACGCCGTCCAGCCGGGGGTGAGGTAGTCCTGACCGATTCGCCGACCATTGATCTGCGCTTCATACATGCCACGCGCAGTGATGTAAGCGGTTGCCGAAGCGACTTTTTTCCGGGTTGTAAATTCCTTGCGGAACATGGGGCTGGGATACGTGGGGTCTTCCGGTGCAGATAGCGCTATCCACTGTGCCTTCCAGTCGGCAGCGTTCAGCATGCCCATTTGCCAGTAGGCCGGCGCACTCCAATCGGACACATTACCCGCGTTGTCCCAGACCCGCACCCGCCACCAGTAGGTAGCGCCCGACTGCAAAGCCGGGCCGCCGTAAGGCACCCAAACAGAAGCATCGGACAGGATTTTGCCGGAATTCCAGCGTAGTTTTTTCCCGGATGAAAGTTCAGCCGGGCTGGCGGCCACCTGTATTTCATACGCGGTTTGCAGCACGTTGCGGCGCTCGGCGGCGAGTTGCCAGCCGAAACGCGGCTGCGTCACGTCGAGACCGATGGGGTTGTCGAGGTTTTCAATGTGCGGGTACAGGACGCGCACTTGGGCCGTGGCTGCGTGGAAATGGAGTATCAGGGCGACGAACAGGAGTATTTTAAAATTCATGTGTTGATTTTTTTATCAATGTGCAATTTAAAGCTCAGAAAACAACTTATGCTTTTGACTAACCCCCGCGCTTTAGCCGGGGGAAATGAACGGAACAAACATAGATGGGTTTTAACCCGAAATGGGTGATTTGGGGTTAAAACCCCGTTGGGTCTGGTTTCTTCTACTCCCCCGGCTAAAGCGCGGGGGTTAGTTAGCATTGAGGTGACATCTGCGAGGCACGAGCAGGTGTCATCTCAATGCGGAAACGTTGGGTTCCGAGATGTCCACTTGCTCGTTATTTCTTTTTGTGGAGAGATGTCACTTGCTCGTGCCTCGCAAATGACACCTCTCCACGGGCACTCGTATTAAATAGTCCATTTATTTCTGCCCGATTTCAGGGCCAGCCGTTTGCCTTTCCAAACAAGGCTACCTGTTATTCCCGGAGGCAAATCAATCCAGATATTCCACTGTCCATTTACAAGTTCATAACTGGCTGACAGTGTGCCGTTTGGGTGCGGGATACTTCCGCTGATTTTTTTCAAATCGCCCAGATGCGGCTCGATTTTGACTTTTGAAAACCCAAGTCCGTCGCTGTCGATGCCCAGCACCGTTCTGAAAAACTCGATATTCGGGCTGGAACCCCAGGCGTGGCAATCCGAACGGGCTGCGTCGATGCCCGATTTTTCCGCCCAGGTTGTCAGGCCCATAGCGATGTTTTCCCGCCAGATATCGAGCCAGTCCAGGTAGTCATTTCCAAAACCTGCCTTGATCAGGGCCTCGTGCAGGTAGTATTTGAAATAAATGGATGCCGGCGCGAGGCTGGTATCGGCAATTAATTGTTCCGCCAGTTGTTTGGCCGCCGCGCCCTCTACCATTCCCGTCAGAATAGCCAGCGTATTGGCGTGCTGGGAGTAAAAATCTTTTTCCGCGCGGTCGGCGTACAATTTCCTGGCAGGGTTCCAGTACTTTTTTTGTATGCTCGTTTTCAATTGTGCGGCATGACCGGCATACAGCGCCGCGTAATCCTTCATGCCCATTTTATTTTCCAGGTCGGCAGCCAACTGGTACGCCCAGAGCAACTGCAGGTCCAGCAATGCCGAAGTGCCGTCATCGCTCATCGGGCCGACGCCGGCTACCCAGCCTTT
>JALHMA010000022.1:25235-30967 GCA_022844265.1 Saprospiraceae bacterium
TTGCGGTTGCCTTTCGCCGGATATTTGGTAAACAATGCTTCTGCATACTCCAGGGAGATGGAAGCCCCTTTGCCGCCGCTGAACACAAGCGTCGGGTATGCATTGGTGAGGCAGGTTTGATCCAGCAGGACAGTTGCTACGGTATTAGCGGGAAAGGTCAGGCTCTTTTTCTCAATTGGGAAGTCGCCCGGAACCACGACGCCATCGGCCCGCAGCACTTTTCCAAACCTTTCGGGTTTCATTTCCATTGGCGGGATGGAGGAAGGCGTCAGCATCCAGCCGCTGACCGTACCGTAGGGGCCTTTCACCGTTTTCGGGACGCCTCGGAAAAGGGTTTGCGCGTTTTTCCATGCAGCATTCTGAAAATCCGTGTTTTGCCAGTTTTTGGGCTGTAATTCCATTCGGATGAGTTCGCCTGGGCCTGCCACGTAATACGTCCGCATCGACACTTTTAGTGGGCTGTAACTGTTGTCGCGGATACATTTCCAACTGCTGTTGGTATTCACTGCCGACTCAGCGGCGGTGGCGCCTTGCAGGATAAAACCGGTTTGCAGGGAAATTTGCGCTTCGGGCCGCCAGTCGCCTTCGTTCCAGACCTGGGCAGCCACGATATTTTTCCCGACCTGCAAAAAAGCCGCGATGTCTACCGTTTCAAAATTCCAGTGATTCAAGTCGCCTCTGGCCGGGCCAAGCGATACGAGTTGCCCGTTTACAAAAAGTTTATAGCGGTTGTCGGCTGAAACATGGATCACAAAAGCAGCAGGTTTTATGGAAAGTTCCAGCGTTTTGCGGAACAAATAGACGCCATAGTCGTGGGATGGCTCTTCGGGAACCCTTATCCAGGATGCCTCCCATTGTTTTTGAAGCAAAGCAGGCGCGACCGTTTGCGCGGTTGCAACGAACGTTAGGAACAGGCAGGTGGTAATGTTTAGCCAGTATTTCATCCTGATGTGCTTATAAAATTTTCGTTTTATTATTTTATACCCGAAAGGGAGTTTATTGAACAAAATTATTTTTTTTATACCCTTTCGGGTATTTGTTTAAAGATAATTCTATTTTTGTACCTGAAAAGGTATAAATATGTCTTTACTTTCTGAATTTGTTAAAGAACGCCGCAAAAAAACAGGTCTGACCCAACAAGAACTTGCGCAAAAAGCGGGGCTTGGCTTGCGTTTTGTGCGAGAAGTGGAACAAGGGAAAGCCACCCTACGCATGGATAAAGTTAACCAACTACTCGATCTTTTTGGCTGTGAACTCAGACCTCAACCAGTGACAAATACCCATTAATAATTAACTTATGCGCAAAGCCACCGTCACCCTGTTCAACCAGCCTGCAGGCGAGGTATGGGAAGATGAAACTGGTTTTCACTTTCGATATTTGCCTGTCCACCTTGCATCGGCGAATGCCCACTCCGTTAGCCTGACCCTGCCTCTGTCTGAAAAAACCTACTCCTCCGATACGATTTTGCCCTTTTTTGACGGATTAATACCAGAAGGCTGGCTGCTTGACATCGCTGAGCAATATTGGAAAATTAACGCCCGCGACCGTGTGGGACTATTATTTGCCTGCTGTCATGATTGTATCGGCGCAGTCAGCATTATTCCCGAAATAGAATGAGCCATTCCATTTGTCTTTACTGCCTCAAAACACTTGAAAGTGATCAAACAAGTGAATTCCATCTGAAATGCAGTCGAATTTTTTTTGGAAATCCGAATCCGCCAGAACTGCCTTACGAGGCGTCTGATTTGCACGAGTTAGCCAAACAAATAGTTGGCCAAAGCATTTCTATCACCGGAGTACAACCTAAACTTTCACTTTCTTTTGAGCGGAATGTTCAGGAAGGTACGTATAGGCTTACAATGGTAGGTTTTTTGGGCAATTTTATATTAAAACCGCCCAGTTTGCAGTATTCGGAGCTCGTAGAAAATGAGCACCTGACTATGCGCTTAGCTGGTGTTTTTGGTATCCCCACCGCACCATTTTCTTTTATTCGCCTGAAATCAGGTGAACTTGCTTATTTGACCCGACGTATGGACCGAGTCAAAAAACTTAAACTCGCAATGGAGGATCTTTGTCAACTAAGCGAGCGACTGACGGAGTATAAATACAGGGGTTCGGTGGAACAAGTTGCTAAAATCATTCGAAAATTTTCTTCCAATCCAGGACTTGATGTACTTCGTTTTTTTGAGGTCGTATTGTTTGCTTTCCTTTCCGGAAATGCAGATATGCATTTAAAAAATTATTCCCTTCTGACGCAGCCAAACGGAACTGTCCAACTTGCACCAGCCTACGATCTTGTAGCAACCAAACTTGTAATGCCCGAAGACTTGGAAGAAAGTGCTCTCACTATAAATGGTAAAAAAAAGCGATTAAAAAGAAGCGATTTTGAGTCTTTTGCCGAACGTTCCGGAATTCCCGCAAAGGCAGTCGATAATACTTTTAACCGTTTTTTTGAACAAAAAGAATCCGCATTGAGTGAAATAAAATCCTCCATGTTGAGTGAAATGTTTCGACAGGATTATGCGGAACTACTGATCATTCGTTTTTCTCAATTGGAAAAATAAAAAAAGTGTGGTAAGTAGCTATCGTATGGAATCTAAAATTCTATCAACAGCGAAATGATGTTTCAGGAATTTCTCCTGCAAAGAGAGGATATATTTGAATGGTAACCTTTATCCGAATTGGGTTAATTCATGTACTTTTTGGCAAAAGGCATCCCAAAAAGCAAAACAAAACCGATACCTTTAGGCGAATACCCAACTTTTTGCCCTATAATGGAAGTATTCCGCAAATATTTTAGCGAATCCCAACTGAAAGACCTGGAGGAATCCGGTCCGAACTGGGGCGTGAATGTGCATACCGTCGGGCACCATGTGCACCCTCCCGGACGGGTTTATCCCGACCCGGAGCACCCTTCCACGCATGTGTTTCAATGGGAAAAAGGGCGGCGCCTGCAGGAGTTTCAGATGGTGTATATCGCCAACGGAAGGGGTATTTATGAAGGGAATGGTAAGGAGCCCATTGCCATCGAGGCCGGCACGTTGATGATGCATTTCCCGGAAGTGTGGCACCGCTACAAACCTTCGCCGGAGACGGGCTGGGAGGAATTCTGGGTGGGTTTCGACGGACATTTTGCCGAATACCTGATGGGACAGGATTGTTTCGACCCACAAAAACCGCTGATCAGCATCGGATTTAACGCCGAGTTTCTCAATATTTTTCTACGCCTGATTGATACGGTGAAATACGAAGGTGTGGCTTTCCGCCAGATTTCATCCTGCCTTGTCATCCAGATGCTCGGTTTGGTGTACGCTTCGGCTTTGATGCACGGCAAAACCAAACTACGGCAGGAACAAATCATCCATGCTGTCCGGTTCAAAATACACGAAAACTGGGAGCGCAACCTCGATTTCGAAGCGATTGCGGCAGAGCAAAATGTGAGTTACGAATGGTTCCGGAAAACCTTCAAAGATGTGCTGGGCACTTCGCCCGGACAATACCTGCTCCACCTGAAAATTGAAAAAACCGGCCAGATGCTGCGGGAAACATCGCTGACAATCGCGGAAATAGCCGGCAAAGCGGGCTTTGAATCGGAGTTTTATTTTTCCAGGATTTTCAAAAAGAAAATGGGGCAGACGCCCAGCGCATTCCGGAAAAATGTCCCGTAGTATGGCGCCGTATTTTTTATCATAGCATTGGAACAGTAATTTTTTTGACTTATTTTTGCGGAGTCAATACCTAATTACTAACATCTTTTTGCGGTATGAATACCGAAAAAATTTACAAACTACTCGATCAATCCAACTTGCTGCTTGCAAATACCCGAACAACGCACGACCGATTTCTGATGCGGGACTTGCCTTGGGATTGGCGTTTGCTCGGTATAAAAGGCGCAAGGGGCGTTGGTAAAACCACCCTGCTGCTTCAAAGGCTGCAATTGGAGCAATCAGCAGGGCAAAAAGCAGTTTATCTCACACTCGACGATGTACATTTCGGCACACAAGGGCTGAGAGAAACGGTCGAGGCATTTATGCACATTGGTTATCGACGGTTCTTTCTGGACGAAGTACACAAATATCCCGGTTGGGCGCAGCACCTTAAAAATCTGTACGATTTTCATCCTGACATCCAGATTGTTTTTAGCGGTTCGTCTATTGTCGAATTGGGCCGACAATTTGTCGACCTGAGCCGACGGGCCATTATGCACGAACTGCCTGGCCTTTCGTTCCGGGAGTACCTGATTTTCCGGGAAGTGCCGGAGGTTCCGGCGGCTCTTACACTGGAAGATATTTTCAAGCACCATCGGGAAATTGCTAGCGGAATTTCTCAAAAAATAAAACCGTTCGAATTTTTTGCCGACTATCTCAAATCGGGCTATTATCCGTTTTTCCTCGAAAACCCGGCACTTATTTCAGTCCGTTTGCGGCAGTTAGTGCGCCTTGTACTCGACGTTGATTTGGCTGGTTCAGAAGAAGGCGGCAGGATTTATCAAGTGCATAAATTGGGGCAATTGCTGCAAATTATTGCTGAATCAGTGCCATTCAAACCCAATCTCCAAAATCTGGCCCGTTCGCTCGAAATAGATCGCGACACAGTCAGCCGTTATTTGCGGCACCTGCACGACGCACGACTTATTGCATTGCTATATGCCGAGTTGCAGGGTATTTTTTCACTTCAAAAACCGGAGAAAATCTACCTGCAAAATACCGCCATCGCCCATGCACTTATGCCCGTTGGGCAACCCGATCCTGGAAGCCTGCGGGAAATGTTTTTCCTCAGTCAAGTGTCGGCAAAGCATCAGGTCAACTATCCTGCTTCCGGGGATTTTTTAATTGACCAGAAGTACACCGTCGAGGTTGGTGGAAAAGGCAAAAAACTCAGGCAAATTGCAGAAACACCCAACAGTTTTCTTGCACTTGACGATTTGCCCATCGGATTTGAACGGCAGGTGCCTTTGTGGCTGTTTGGTTTTTTGTACTAATTCTGAAACGGGAGCCGATGAGTACTCAGGTGTTCAACGTTATAAATCCCCCATCGATCGGATAGTCGCAGCCGGTAATAAAGGAGGCCTCGTCGGAACATAAATACAGGATCAGGTGTGCGATTTCTTCGGGTTTGGCCATGCGGCCGATAGGCTGGGTTTTGGAGAGTTTTTCAAACATTTCAGCCTCTCTGCCCGGATAGTTTTTTTGTAAATAACCGTCAACAAAAGGTGTGTGTACCCGTCCGGGCGAAATACAGTTGCAGCGGATATTGTACTCCAGAAAATCTTTGGCTACCGACAAAGTCATGCCTACAACGGCTCCTTTGGTGGTGGAATAAGCAAAACGTTCGGCCAGGCCCACAGAAGAAGCGACGGAAGCGAGGTTCAACACCACACCACCTTTTTGCTTCATGATGGGCAATACCGCGTGCAGGCAATGGTATACACCTTTTACGTTTACACCCATCAGGCGGTCGAAGTCGGCGGCGGCTGTCGTCTCAGCCGTGCCGATATGCGCTACGGCTGCATTGTTCACCAGAATATCAATCGTGGCATAGCGCGCTGCAATGCGCTGCACCGCCTGCTGCACGGCAGCCTGATCGGCTACGTTGCAGGGCAAAAACAAGGTCTCGCCTTGCTGTTGCTGTATCTCCGTTGCCACGGCGTTTCCACCTTGCTCATCCAAATCCAGGATGCACACGATAGCGCCCTGCCGGGCAAAACACAAGGCAACGGCTTTTCCGATTC
>JALHMA010000023.1:0-6348 GCA_022844265.1 Saprospiraceae bacterium
TTGACGATTTCACTTTCCGCAGTGCAACAGGTTTCCTGACCTTGCCTGCAGGTATTCCTTTGACTATTGCCATTGCCCCTGCTTCGAGCACTTCTGCCGCAGAAGCTATTTTTAATGCCGATGTCACATTCGATAATGGGAAAACGTATGTGGTCACGGCTTCCGGTATTGTTTCCAATCCGGTTACTCCGTTTACCCTGATAGTCGACCCCAATGCCCGCGAAACGGCGGCAGGCGGTATGGGTATGGTCGACCTTTCTGTCCTGCACGGCGCTCCCGACGCTCCGGCAGTAGATGTGGCTGTTCGTACGGTTGGTAACATCGTAAATAACCTGTCTTACGGGGAATTTACAACACCTTACCTCAGCGTAGCGGCAGGCGACTATTTTTTAGATGTAAAACCGGCCGGCAGCAGTACCATTTTAGCGACATACCGCGCTAACCTGACCGGCGCAGGTGGTCAGGCTATTAAAATCCTGGCCAGCGGCCTGCTGAACGGTTCACCAGCCTTTGGTTTGTATGCTGTTTTTGCAGATGGAACGGTTACGGCTTTGCCGCTTAGCCCGGTGGCCCGGGTACAGTTGATTCACAATTCCGCAGATCCGAATGCAGCCCTGGTAGATATTTATAAAAATGGTAGTCTGTATGCCAATGATGTGGCATTCCGTACCGCCAAAGCATTTGATTTTGTACCCGCAGATATGTTGATGAATATTGGTATCGCTCCGGCATCCAGTACTTCTGTGAATGATACGATCAAAAATTTCCAGTACACTTTTGAAAACGGAAAAACGTATGTAGTCTCTGTGTTGGGTATTGTAGGCGATGCCGAAACACCCTTATCGCTGAATATCAACAGTGTGGCGCGCGAAGCAGCCACTACACCCGGCAAAGTAGACGTAGCTGTGTTGCACGGTGCTACGGATGCACCTGCCGTTGATGTGGATGCGGTATATGTGGCCGATAATTTGATTGAAAACTTATCGTATGGCAACGTAACGGGGTATCTCAGTCTCGACCCTGCCATATATGACCTGGCTGTTCGCGCCAGTGGCAATCCGGCCGTTGTGGCCACTTTCCGCGCCGACCTGAGCACATTGGGCGGCGGTGCTGCGTATGTATTTGCCAGCGGCCTGCTGAGCGGGACGCCTGGTTTTGGTTTATTTGCAGCCCTGGCAGACGGTACTGTGATTGCCTTGCCCCTGGCGCCAGCGCCGGCACGGGTGCAGGTGGTACACAATGCTGTAGCGCCTACGGTAGATGTATATGTAGGTAACACGCTGCTTGCAGATAATTTTGCTTTCCGTAGTGCTACAACCTTTGTGAATGTTGCAGCAGATCGTTCGCTGGACATTGGTGTTGCATTAGATAATAGCAGTTCTGCAGCAGATGCGGTAGCCACCATTCCGGTTACATTTGAAAGCGGGAAAACTTATATCGTATTTGCTTCCGGCATCTTTGGCGGAACTCCAGGTTTCTCATTAATTGCCCATGAAGCCCTCGAGACAGGCTCTTCTCCAACTGTGACAGATATTGCAGTTATGCATGGGTCGCCAAACGCACCTGCTGTAGATGTAGATGCTGTTCTGGTCGCCGATGATTTGGTGAATGATTTAGCCTATGGCAGTGCGACAGAATACGTCAGCCTTGCCCCGGCTGTTTACGACCTGGCAGTACGCGCCAGTGGCGACCCAAATGTGGTGGCAACTTTTCGTGCAGATTTAAGTACCCTGGGCGGTGCTGCCGCTTATGTATTTGCCAGTGGTTTATTGGGTGATAGCCCTGCGTTTGGCCTGTACGCAGTATTGCCGAGCGGGGTAGTACTCCCCCTGCCTTTGGCGCCTGTGCCCGCCCGTGTACAAATCGTACACAATGCGCTTGCTCCTACGGTGGATGTTTACCTGGGAAATACACTTGGAATCGACAATTTTGCTTTTCGTACAGCAACACCATTTATCGATGTTCCTGCTGATCGAACCTTTAATGCAGGTATTGCGCTTAGCAATAGCACCACTGTAGAGGATGCAGTAGCGTTGGTTCCGGTTTCATTTGAAAGCGGGAAATCGTATATCGTTTTTGCTTCCGGTATTTTTGCCGGCGATCCCGGCTTTGAATTACTCGCCTTTGAGGCGCGGGAAACAGGTACAACACCTGGATCTTTTGACGTGGCTGTGCTGCATGGCGCGCCGCTGGCGCCTGCGGTAGATGTAGATGCGGTGTATGTGGCAGATGATTTTATTGACAGCCTGGCTTACCGTTCTTCAACAGGCTATGTCAGCCTTCCTGTCGATATTTATGACCTGGCGGTACGGGCGCATGACAACCCCGTTGTATTGGCTACGTTTCGGGCCGATCTGAGCGAAGCCGACGGTGGTGCAGGATATGTTTTTGCGAGCGGACTGATCGGTGCAATGCCTTCATTCGGCTTATTTGTGGTGTTCCCTGACGGTACAGTAGCAGCGCTTCCGGCATCTCCAACTGCCCGTGTACAGGTGATCCACAATGCGCCTGATCCGACGGTTGACGTGTATTTAGGCAATACACGCCTGATCGATAATTTTGCCTTCCGCACAGCCACACCGTTTGTAGACGTACTGGCTGATCGCACGGTTGATATTGGCATTGCTGGGGAAAACAGTGCTTCTGCCGAAGATGCTCTGGCTACTTTCCCGGTTGTTTTGCCTGAAAATGGTGTATTTGTGGTGTATGCTTCCGGTTTGCTGGGTGACACGCCTGCTTTCACGCTCATTCCGGTGGAAGGCAGAGAAACCGGCACGGATGAAGCAAAAGTTGACCTTTCTGTGTTCCACGGTTCTCCTGATGCTCCCGCAGTAGATGTAGATGCGGTGCTGGTGGCCGATGATTTGATCGATAACCTGGTTTACGGGACCGGAACGGGATATATCAGCCTCGATACGGCCATTTATGACCTGGCAATACGGGCGCATGACGATCCGAACGTGGTGGCTACTTTCCGCGCTGACATTACCGGCCTTGCCGGCGGCGCTGCCCAGGTATTTGCCAGCGGATTACTGGGCGGTACACCCGGATTTGGCATTTATGTTGCACTGCCTGACGGTACTGTATTTCCGCTGCCCCTGGCCCCCGATCCTGCCCGGGTGCAAATCATCCACAACGCTATTGCCCCGACGGTGGATGTGTACGCCGGAAATGTTCGCCTGCTCGATAATTTTGAATTCCGCACGGCTACACCTTTTGTAAATGTACCGGCTGACCGCCCTGTTTCCATTGCAGTTGCAGGAGAAGACAGCGCAACACCTGCCGATGCAGTGGCGACTTATTCGCTCAACCTGGAATCCGGCAGATCGTACGTTGTGATGGCAGGTGGGGTATTGCTCGGTACGCCGGGATTCGACCTGTTTATCAATGAAAATGCGCGTGAAGTGGCTGAAAATCCGGCAAATGTGGAATTTTCTCTTTTCCACGGTTCGCCCAATTCAGGTCCGGTAGATGTGCGTTTGTTGAGCGGCCCGATTCTTTTTGACGATATTGCTTTCGGCGAGTTTGCAGATTACCTGAGTGTACCTGGCGCAGCGTACCAGATTGCCGTGACACCTGCCAGTGATAACAGCACCATCATCGCTTCTTACCTGGCAGACCTCAGCGGCATCACCGGCGCAGCTGTGACCGTATTCGCTTCCGGTTATCGTGGCGGATTGGAGCCTGGTTTTGAAGTATGGGTGGCTTTAGCCGATGGTACTACTTTCCCATTGCCTCAATTGGTCAAAACCAATGAACTGGAAGATAAACTGGAGTCCCTGCAATTGTCGCCCAACCCGACGAAAGGTGATTTGATGGTACAGTTCAACCTGAATTCGACTGAAAACCTGCGCTATGCCGTACGCGACCTTGCGGGCCGCATGGTGCTGGAAGGCGATTTCGGGGCGGTACCAACGGGTGTTTTCAACCAACAGTTGAATGTACGCGGCCTGACTACAGGCATGTACCAGTTGGAAATCCGTTCGGATGCCGGGGTGAAAACGAGCAAGTTCGTGGTAAGTGAGTAGTGAATAGTGAGTTGTGAGTAGTGAGTGGCATTCCGTGGGAAGAAAATACTCAATATTCTTCCAACGGAATGCCACTCACTACTCACAACTCACTATTCACTACTCACTTCAACGCCCCCACAATCACCGCAAAATCATCCGCTTTGAGCGATGCGCCGCCGATCAGGCCGCCATCGACGTCGGGTTGTGAGAAGAGTTCGGCAGCATTTTGCGCATTGCAGGAGCCGCCGTACAGGATGGTTGTTTCATCCGCCACACTTTTGCCGTATTTTTTAGACACCAGTACCCGGATCGCGAGGTGCATATCCTGGGCTTGCTGGCTGGTGGCTGTGCGGCCCGTACCGATAGCCCAGATGGGTTCATAGGCAATCACTACTTTGCGGAAATCCTCTTCCTTTAAATGGAAAAGGCTGGCTTTCAATTGTTTAGCCACATATCCAACATGCGTATCCACTTCCCGGATATGCAAGGGTTCGCCGCAGCAAAAAATCGGACGCATCCCGCGGGCCAGTGTGACATTGACTTTAGCAGCCAGCACATCATTTTTTTCTTTAAAATACAAGCGGCGTTCGGAGTGGCCGATGATGACAAATTCGGCGCCGACGGAAGCGACCATATCTGCGGAAACTTCGCCGGTAAATGCGCCTTTTTCCTCGTGGTGGCAATTTTGTGCGGCTAAGTGAAAGTATTTGCGGACTTTCAACATTTTACCTACGTCGCGCAGGTGGGTGAGTGGCGGCGCGATCACCACTAGGCCTTTCGGTTTTTCCACCTTTTCAAGGATGCTTTTTGTCAATTCAAGCCCTTCTTCGAGGGCTTTGTTCATTTTCCAGTTTCCGGCTACTATTTGCTGGCGCATGTCGGGAGAGAGTGTTTAATAAATGTTTTTTTCAGGCTGCCAAAGTAGGGTTTTTTTGCCTTCGGCAAGTGTTTAGTGTATGGTGTTTAGTGTGTGGTGTTTAGTGTTTGGTGTTTAGGGCGCTTCGCCTTTGGTATCCGAGCGCAGTTCAGGCTATGTGATTTATGTGTTTTTTACTATGTGTCTTATGTGGTAAAAAGCATTGCCGAACACCAAACACGCGCCAAGGGCGAAGCACCCTAAACACTAAACACTAAACACCAAACACTAAACACCATACACCATACACCAAAACTAGTCCCCCCATCTGCGGTGTTGATCGAAAAAGTAAATTGTACCCGGGAGAATTAAATTCTTTTGCCGCTGGTAACATTGTGCCGCTGCTTATTTGCACCTTGTTGCCTTGAATTTATGAAAACCCGCAGTCTGATCGATCGTATTTATGGTTTTTTATACCAAAGGCCGGTATACCACGGGCTGTTTTGGCTCTTGTTGTTTAGCCTGATTTTGTGGGCAGATTACGAGAAAGGTATCGAAATGCGTTTTGCGCTGGGCAACGAATTGATTCAGTTGCTGTTCTATGCGTTTTTGGTGTACCTGAACCTGTTGTACCTGATTCCCAATTACTTAGCGCGATACGCCTTTGTTTATTTTGGTCTGGTACTGGCTGTTTGTGCCTTGGTGACGCCGATTGAAGTGCTGGTTTTTTACCTCAAATTTCACGATCAGCCGTTGTACCGGGCGCGGCTGGTAGAGACGCAAATTTGGATTTTTATCGGCAATGTAATCGTGATTTTTGTCTCTACTATTTTACGGGTCATCATGGACTGGTGGCGTTATCAAAATGAAAAACAAGTGCTGCTTACCCAGACCATGCAGTCGGAACTTCGTTTTTTGAAAAGCCAGATCAACCCGCATTTCCTGTTCAATACACTAAACAACCTGTACGCACTAACCCTGAAAAAAAGCGATAAAGCGCCGGAAATTGTACTGAAACTGTCCGAAATCATGCGTTATATGCTGTATGAATGCAATGAACGCAGGGTTCACCTCACCAAAGAGATACAGTACATTTATAATTATCTTGACCTCGAGCGCTTGCGCCAGCCCAAGGAAGCCGATATTCGTTTTGTGGTGGAAGGCCAGATCAGCGAACAAATGGTGGCGCCGTTGCTGTTTATCCCGTTTCTGGAAAACAGTTTCAAACACGGACTGAACAATCAGTTGCAGGGTGGGGGATTTGTACGGCTTCGCCTCCGCGTTATAGGGGAAGACCTCGAATTTTTTATCGAAAACAGCAAAGCAGAACGTGTGCCCAGACAAGATCACCCGCGCAGCGGCGGTATCGGGCTGGTGAACGTCCGGCAGCGGCTCCAAATGTTGTATCCTGAAAACCATACGTTAATCATTCAGGATGAACCGCATCGCTATTCGGTTACTTTGCAGTTGAAAATGATATAA
>JALHMA010000023.1:6448-29431 GCA_022844265.1 Saprospiraceae bacterium
ATGCTGAATGTGCTTATCGTCGATGACGAACCCTTAGCGCTCGACGTACTCGAGACTTATGTAGGTCAGATTTCCGACCTCAACCTGGTAAAAAGATGCTCCAATGCTTTGGAGGCGAATGAGGCATTGAAGGCCCATCAAATTGACCTGATGTTTCTCGATATTCAAATGCCCCAACTCACAGGCATTGATTTTGTGAAAACCCTGATCCATCCTCCGATGGTGGTGTTTACCACGGCTTATCCGAATTACGCGATTCAGGGATTCGATCTCAACGTGCTGGACTATCTGCTGAAACCCATTTCGCTGGATCGTTTTATGAAAGCGGTCAATAAAGCGCTGGAACAATCGGAACTGGCGCAGCGCGATCTGGCAGCATCCAGTATTCCCGCCAGCACCCCCCAAAACGACGGGCTTGATTTCTTTTTTGTGAAAGCGGACAAGAAACTGGTAAAAGTGAATTTTGAAGACATCATCTATATCGAAGGTTTGAAAGATTATGTCATTATCCGCCTCATAGCAGGCCGTGTGATTACCCTGCAAACGATGAAAAGCCTCGAAGACCGCCTGCCCAAAGGCCGTTTCAAACGCATCCACCGCTCCTACATTATTGCCATGGACAAAATCATGGCCATCGAAGGCAACATGATCGAAGTGATGGAAAAAGAACGCCCCAAACTGTTGCCGATTGGTAAAAATTACCGCGACGACTTGCTGGTGCTCATTGAAAAAAACCGCTTGTGAGTAGATGACCATTACCCGTGTTCAAACGGCTGATGCGGAATTGCTTCGTTCCTTTGCGGAGCGCACGTTCCGTGTAGCGTACGAAGCCAACAACAATCCACACGATTTTAAAGCATACTGCGAAAAATATTTCAGCCTCGAACAAATCAAGGCTGAAATCGCACATCCCTTTTCGGGATTTTGGTTTGCCTACATCGGCGAACAGTTGGTCGCTTACCTGAAACTTAATTTCGACCACCATCCACCCGAATTACACAGCCGGAACACCGTTCAGATTGAACGGATTTATGTCGAACCGGCCATGCAAGGCAGGGGAATTGGTGAAAAGGTGCTCCATTTTGCCCATGAACAGGCCGCTATTGCCGGCGCCGAATGGCTTTGGCTCAGCGTCTGGCAGGCCAACCCGCCTGCCGTCCGTTTCTACGAACGCTGTGGGTACCAGATTTTTGGAACGGAAATCTTTGTGCTGGGTGCAGACGAGCAGTTGGACTGGCTGATGAAAAAAGCCGTAATCTTCAATTCCCCTGTTTCACAAACTTGAGCGTATCGTTGCTGAAAGGCGTACTCAGTTTGATAAAATAAATCCCTGGCGGATAATGGCTCATTTGTATAAACCGCGCCTGCGGACCTTCCAACAGTTGTTCATTATCGGCAATGACCTGTAGCAATTTACCGCTGCTGTCATACAACTCGATGTTCGCAAAACTATCTTCAAACATCCAGAATTCATACACAGCGATGCCGCTTGTAACGGGATTGGGCCGGAATGTGGGTTTTCTTGGAAAATTATTGCCCACAAGTGTTTCGCGTAAAAAAACAGGACTGCCGCTGAGTTGCAGTTGACGCGCATTAACCAGTTGGCCCACCCGGCTTTTACCGTAATTCCATAAGCGGGCTTCCATGTATTGTACATTCAGTTCCGGCGGGAAAGTATACGTAGCATGGGCCGTTTCGTCGTTGTCCAGGTTGGTAACAGCCCACAAAACATAGGTATACTGCCCCAAATCACTGCGAAAAGCCGCGCCCCGTATGTTATCGGGGAGATTTAACCTGTCCGTGCGTACCGGGTCGTACCGGGCAGTTCCCAGCAGTTCCTCGGTCGTTTTCATAGCCCATGCCACGGAATTGGGTTTTCCGTTAAAAGGCACGATATTATTTAGGTTTTCAAAAAGCCCCATAAATGAAAATTCATTATTGGCTTCGCTGGCGGGCTTTTCATCGGAAAGCGCATACACGTGCATCTGTAGCACCTTGCGCATTTGGGCTGTGACAAGCGATTTGATCAAAAAATTGACCTGGCTTTCTTCTGAACCCATGTATTCTCCGAATGCCCTGCGCGGCAGGTTGAACTCCGTGCAAATCCAGTGTTTTGTCGGGTAAATAGTGTTGTTGTAACCATGCGTTTTCAGCACGGCGTCAAATTTATCCATGAGTCGCCAGATGCCATCCACTGCCCGGTCGGAGTGGCGGTAGTACCGAAAATTATTGATGTCATTGCTCCATTCCCGCAATGAGTTGTCGAGGTGCGGATAGGAATGAAAACTCATGACATCAAAATAAGCGCCGCCTTTGAGCGGGTAATCGGCGCTAATCGTACCGTCAAAAGGGTTGTCGGAATAACGACATACAACGTCCAGGTAACTGGGCCAGCCCAATCCGCCAACAGCGATAAACGCCTCAGGATCAACGGATTTTATCACTTCATAACTGATACGAAGCAGGCGGACATAAAAATAGGCGGGTGATTTAAGTTTGGTTTCGCAGGGTTCGGGCGCATTTTCCCACCAGTTGCCCGGCATTCCCGGTTCTTTCCAGGCATTGCCGTTGTCTATGTCCGGTTCATTCCACACTTCCCAGATACGAATCAGCCCTTTATAGGTGGTTGCCGCTTTCCAGCAATACAACGCATAGGGGTTATTATCATTGACCGGCGTACCGTTTTCACCGTTGTCCCAGATCGGTTCGTACAGGTTTTTAAACAGTTCGCTGCGTTCGCCGGGGCAGTAAAATGCCGGATCACGGTTTGTTTCACCCGGGAATCCGATGATTGCCACCACATTTTGCAAGCCGATGCTGTCATAATATTGAAAATGCTGTTTGCGAATATCGTAGCCCCAGTAATCGAGAAAATGTTCAAAAAGGCCGGGCCTGATCGTGGTCACACCCATGCCCGGCACCTTCCCGTCGGGCGAGCCGTGCGCCAGGGTGGCCAGTTCCATATCGTAGTAATGGGGCGGAAAGTACCCGACATTGGCTCCGTAACCAAATTTCTCGTTGTAAGGCGGCACCACGTCATTGGCGGTATACGTCGGTTGACCGCAGGCGAAAAAGGGCAGGGCAAGCAGCCAAAAAAAGAGGTGAGAAGTGAGAGGGTGAGAGGGTGAGAGGCGTCCCCTTTGGCGGCTCTGATGATTTGGGCTCTGTTTTTCAGGCCAGGAATCGTGAGAGCGCGAGAGGGTGAGAGGGTGAGAGACGTCCCGTTTGGCGGCTCTAATGGTTTGAGTTTGGTTTTTCAGGCCAGGAATCGTGAGACGTGAGACTAGATAAGTAGTACAGATTAAAAGATCGAGCGCACACTTGCGCAGGTGTTTGTTTATGAACATGGCGGGATATTTTGGTATTACTGATGCGAATATTGGGATAGTTTAACCCTTTATTCAAATTAATGGTAATCAATGTCTTAACCTATCTTGCGTCTTACGCCTCACGATTCCAGGCCTGAAAAACCAAACCCAAACCACCAGAGCCGCCAAACGGGACGTCTCTCACCCTCTCACTCTCTCACTCTCTAAAACGATTCACGCTTTGTTTTCCCAGGCAAAAAAGTGCATCCAAGATAGAAAGATTGGGGATAAATCCGCTTCTTTCTGAAAAAACCTGCGCGTATGGCTGCGGTTGATACCAGTCCGGAAATTGTTCGTGACTACCCGTAAAGGTATCCCTGAAATCAATTCCTTCCGGCCATTCCTTTTTGGGATAATATTGCTCCGTCAGTGTGAAATTACCTTTCCAGCCCAATTTTTTTTGCAATATAAACTGCAGAAAATCAAGGTTGTAGTCGAATAAAAAAGTGTAGGGGCGTTCGTAAAACCGGACAATTTCACCGGCATAATGTTCAAAAAAAGGCGCATTGCCATAGGCTGTTTTGATGCTGCGCCAATGTTGGCGTTGCCAGGGCTGGTCGTAGGAAATGCGCACCTCCCGGATAGGGGTTTGCTGGTTTTTTCCTTTGACGAGCGGTATGACAAGGCGTTGTATGCCATTTGGTCCGGCGAGGTAACATCCGTTTCGCTGCGTGCCTTTCTGGTAGTGATCGCAGGCTTCGAGCGCCACTGTTTCTGCTTTCCACACTACGGAGCACCACGACACCGGCGGCAAATAACCCAGGGTCAGCAATGGAATCATGGCCGGGTACGTATTTTTTC
Organism: Saprospiraceae bacterium; assembly: GCA_022844265.1. Lineage (GTDB taxonomy): Bacteria > Bacteroidota > Bacteroidia > Chitinophagales > Saprospiraceae > M3007. Next base: position 10,618 of record JALHMA010000023.1, read on the forward strand.
CAAAATCAGTCGGTGCGCCTGCCAGACCTGCGGTATGAGCATTTGTTTCCCGTCATTGTGAACCACAAAGTCGGCTAGTTTTATTTTTTCCGATTCCGGCATTTGTTTGCTGATGCGCGCCCGAACCTGCTCTTCCGTCAGTTGATCGCGGCGACAAACGCGTTGTATGCGCAGGTCTTCGGGTGCAGCCACAACAATCAGAAAGTCAAGATGCCGGTAGCTGCCGCTTTCAATCATCAAAGCCGCTTCCTTCACAGTGTACGCCGCGCCCCGCTGCGCCCACTCTTCGTGCCAGGCGCGGCTGTGTTGCTCGACGGCCGGGTGCACCAGGGCATTGAGCGCGGCCAGTTTGCCCGCATCCTGGAATACGATTCCGGCGATCCAGGCGCGCTGGTATGCGCCCTGGGCGTCATAAGCCTCGGGACCAAAAATGTCGATCACGCCCTTTTTAATGTTTTCATCGAGGTGCAACAGCCATTTTGCCCAGGTATCGGCATCATAAACCGGCGCGCCCAGCGTATGCAGCATTTTGCAGACGATGCTTTTTCCACTGCCGATACCGCCGGTTACTCCTACCCGAAGGCATGGAGAAGTGGAGTTATGAGCAGAAAAATGGACATTGACAGGCATCACAAAAAAAATTCAGACGTGAAATAACTTCCTTCCCTGACGGAACACCGCTTTCAGGAAAGGCAGGGTTGGCGGCGTGTTCAACAAACGTAAGGTTTCTGCAAAAGTAGTATCCTCATCCAGAAAACGAAAAACAAGCGGTGTTTCCAGTCGCTGAAAAAGCCGATTGAAAAGCAGGTGACCCGGCAACAAACGATCGTTCAATACGCGCAGCATAATAGAATCAAAAATGCGAAACGCCCTGCTCGAACGCATGATGGCCAGGTCGGGCGCGCCCGTTTTTTCCCAGGCATCTGCAAAAGCCCGGATTTTCCGCTGCGTGCGTTTAAACGCATATCCGCTCGAAGCCTTCACAAAACCACCCACCGTTCCAATGGGTATCACACGACCGGAAGGTTTCGGACTAAGTGGATAATCCGTCATGGGGATTACTCCAAATTCTTCCTCCTCAATCTTAAAGTCTTCGATTTGTAATTGATGGCGAATGTAATCTTTTAATGCGTCGTTGTAGGCTTCCGCGCTGTCGAGTGCCGGTGAAAAAATGGTAAACTCCACCAGAGCGCGGTGTTTGCTGAAAGGCAACACATACACAAAACGGGTTTCCCCATTTTGCTCGGGCCGGTAATCCATGAAGGTAACAACTTCCGGGTCGAATGCCGGTTCGGGCGTTTCAATGATCCAGCCTTTGAAGTGTTGCAGCAGCCAGGTGTGGCCTTTTGCGACCTTAGTGGTCTGTTGGCTCAGGGGCGGATTGGGATACAGCGCACTGGCGTTGGGCAACAAAGGCATGGCAGAGAGGGCAGAATTGAATATCCTGTCGCCCCGGAAATCGCCCTGGTCACTGTGCACAATACCGGCTTCGGCATCAATGGAAGTGATGTTGGCGGTAATGCGCTGGATATGCGGCCATTTCGACAATTCCGCTTTTGCCCAGGTATAAAAGTCGATGCCGCGCACCATGTGGTATCGGTAGGGCGCCAATCGCATCGGGATTTCAGCGGTTTTGCCAAAAAAACGGCACTGATTCCAGGTTTTAAATATGACTGGCGGCAATATTTCGTCGTCGGTAGCCCAAAAACACCAGGTGCGGTCGTTTTTTTCCTTGGCGTCCCGGTCGATCAACAGGATTTTTTGTCCCTGAAAAAAAGGGCGGCGCGCGCATTCCAGGGCGAGTGTAAGCCCTGAAAGTCCTGCCCCTGCTATGATGATGTCAAAATTTCCCATGTAGATTTGTCTCAAGGGAAATAAAGGTTTTGAATAATGGTTCAAAAGGAAGTGAAAAATGTTGATTTTTGCGTGGCCAAACGCATTCGTCCTATGTGAAAACCCTATTGTGAACTATGTGGTAAACAAATATTCAAAACCAAAAATTGACACCTGTGAAACACCTTGTAAAATTTTCCTTCCTGCTCTTTTTGCTCGCTTCCCTGTTCAGTAGTTGTATGAAAAGCACGTCGCTCACCGTGCTGCAACCTGCCCAGATGACCCTTCCCGAACACATTGCAACCGTCGCTGTGGTGGATCGCAGCAAACCTTCCAACGGCTGGCTGAACGTGCTGGAAGGACTGTTTACCGGAGAAGCCATCGGCCAGGACCGCCGCAGCCGCGAAGAAGCCGTTCGCGGACTGACCGACGCCCTCACCCGTACCCCGCGGTTTACGGTGAAAAATACCGGGATCGAAATGTCCGGCAGCAAAGCCGGCAACAACCTGCCTGCTCCGCTGGAATGGAGAGAAGTCGAACGTATCTGCGCCGATTATGGCGCCCATGCGGTTGTTACGATTGAGTCTTTTGACTCTGACAATTCTGCTAGCGCCCGCCGCGTGGAAACCAAACGAAAAGGCAAAGATGGCAAACAGTACATTGACGTCAGTTACCGCGCCCAGCAGCGCACCGGCGTTCGCATCGGCTGGCGTTTGTATGATCCGCGTACCAAAATTATTGTAGACGAATACACGACTGACGACTACCTCGAAAAAACCGCCACGGGATCCACCGAGCGGAATGCGCTGAACAACCTGCCTTCTCAGGTGTCCGTTACCCGCTCCGTGGCATTTGCCGTCGGACATGAGTACGGCGCCCGCATTGCCCCGTTGTACGTTTCGGTATCCCGACAGTATTACCACAAAGCAAAAGGGTATAAAACGGAGATGCAGCAGGCCGCCGTTTTTTTGAAAAACCGCGAATACGAACGCGCCGCCACCATCTGGAAAAAAATAGAAGCAACGGCAGGTGAAAACAAAAAAGCAGCCGGACGCGCCGCTTATAACATGGCCATAACGGCAGAATTGAACGGTAACCTCGACCTTGCGCTCGATTGGGCCAAAAAAGCCGCGAATGATTATGGCAATAAAAAAGCCGGGAATTACATTCAGGTAATTCAAATGCGCCAAAATGATGTGCGCAAGGTGGAATCACAGATGCCGAAGAAAAAGGTATAGGATGGAAAATACAGATTCAGGGACATTGGGCTTTCAAAAAACAGTGCTCACGGAAGAAGAGGTGAAGCAGCGGTTTATTCCTTTTTTAAAAGATTTTTACAAAAGGCGTTATGAACCCATGCCCAATAGTATTGTGGTGGAATTGGATAATGTCAGTGCCGGCGGCCTGGTCGCCGATGGTAAAATGACGTTTCGCAAAGAAGACGGTTCCTTGTTTGTGTGTACCTATGAGGCTACCTCGCGCGACAAGGCGGAAGAGGTGAAATACCAGTTGAACCTCAGTTATTTTTTGTGGGACTGCGCCGCATTTGGAACCATGCTTGCTGCCGCTGTTTATGTAATCGGTTTTGTTTATAACCGCTTGTGGCTCATCACGCTGCAATGGGCGGGCAATATCGGAATGCTGACGGGCGTGGCCATGATCGGCTTTTTTGGCTGGCATTTTACCATGCAGAAGTGGCGAAAATACCGCTACATCTTTGCTATTCAACAGTTTAAACAATACCACGCCGACGAACAATGGATTGCTTTGGCCGAAGATGTTTTTCCCGGCCCCAGTGATCCTTACCTGATCGAATTGCGCAATCAATGCGTATATAATGGCATCGGGCTGGCTGTTGTTCCGACCGAAGGAAATGTCCGCAAACTCAATGATCCTTCCCGGCTGGGCATATATGGTAAAGACCGGAAAATAGCGGATTGGGTAACCCGTTCTCAGTGGTACAACGCCATGACGAGTACGGCGCCTTTGAAAAAAATGCGTCAACATACGCCTGATTTCCTGAGTGTCTGGTTCAACAAGATAACCCGTCCTTTCCACTACCTGATTTTTGATCCGCTTAAAAAATACGTCTGGGGCGCATTTAGTCAGCCTTTTGACAAAACGGCGACTGCCTACACCCGTTTTATGAGTGCGCAGGCCATGCAAAAACTGATCGTATTGCTGGGCTTGCTGATTATTGCCCCTCTGTTTTGGAAAGTACTTCATTTCAGAGAAGTCAATGCGGCTGATCTGGACGAATTGAAGGAATGGAAAGCCGGGAAAAACCCTGAAGATCAGTACGGTTATGTCATCGACGGCGAGCCGATTCCATACAGTACGGGGATTCAAAAACAATATCCGGTTTCCTCCAAACCAAAATATGTGCCGGAAGACGATGATGTGCAGACCATCAATCTTTCGGGCGACGACGACGAAGCGGAAAGTGATCCTGAGCCGCCGGTCAAAAAAGTTGCCCCGAAAAAGAAAGCCGCCGTCGCACCCAAAACCGCTGCCGATCCTTGCGCACTGTTGAAGGGCAAATCCGGCTGGATTGTCCAGGACAATGCTTTTTCCTCCAAAGACCTCGCTACGGCCCGTGTGGCGGCATTGAGCAAGAAGGGCATTGCAGCGCAGGCTGTACCGCAGAGTTGCCTGACCATCGGTAAATCTGGCTGGATCGTCTGGTTGGGCGTTGTTCAGCCGTCCGAAAGCGCAGCGCGCAGCCTCGCGTCTAATTTGCAAAAATCGCTTCAACGCGCAGGTTTTACCAAAGCGAAAGTGATGATTAAGCCGCTGAAGTGATGGTGACAGATCGAATCGTACGCATTGCATTGTGCGGGCTTGCGGCCTGTATGCTGTTGAGTTGGTCCATGTGGGGAATAGGGGAGCGGAGTTTTCCCGTTTTACCGCTTTGGGGAGAGGCCTCCAAAGAAACATCCATGCTTCATGCCCTGCTGTTTGGCGGCGTCATCACCTTGCTGATTCATGGAATAGGCAAACCTGCCCGGGCATTTTTACTGCCCTTGGTCGTATTTCTGCTGTGCATGTGCGCGCTTGATCTGAACCGGCTGCAGCCCTGGCTCTGGTTTTACGTACTCGTTTTAGGTATCGTTTTTTTTGGAAAAAATACCGCATATGCCGCTCTGCGGTGGCTGCTGGCGGCCGTTTATTTTTGGGGAGGCGCCAACAAACTTCAGCCATATTTTGCGGAAGACAACTTCGCCTGGTTTGCCGAGGCTTTTATGGCCACCCGTTTTCTGGGTGAATACCCGGCTTTGGGTTACGGGGTTGCGCTGTTTGAAATGGCATTGGCTGTAGTGTTGTTGTGGCCGAATGCCAAAGCCTGGTGGCGCTGGGTTTTTGTTGGTTTTCACACCATGATCATCGTTTTTTTGCTCAAAGCGCAGTGGAATTACGTGGTGTTGCCCTGGAATGCAGCCATGGCGGCTATCGCTTTTGTATTGCTTTTAACACCGGCTCAACAGAAATTGCCGGCACAGCGCCATAAAGGCCGGATCGCAATTTTAATACTTGCCTGGTTGTTTCCGCTGGCGGGACTGTTTCAGTATTGGCCCTATCAACTCTCCTGGCAGTTGTACTCCAATACCCAACCGGAGGCAGTGTTTTACAGCCCCGTACCCTGTGCACAAGTGGGCGATGTATGGGCCGAAAAATCGTTCGATAAAGGTCGCCGTTTGTTGCTCGACGATTGGTCTTATGCTTCCATTGGGGTACCGATGTTTTATTCCGAACATACTTTCCGGCAAATGGGGCATTACCTTTGCCGCTGCACATCCGAACCGGATAGCAGCCGTCTGGAGATATTGCAGGTGAAGCCCTGGGATAAAGATGGGGAACGGACGAAAATAATTTCCTGCGATTCGGAGTGATAATTAGTTGATCTGATTTTCTGCCAATTGTACAGGATCCTTATGCCGCTACGCGGCTGTAGAACCCTGGTAAATCAATATTCTATACAAGTCTTTTGCCCGCATTTACATTATCCCTGTATTTTTAAAAACAGATTTTAAATTTACAAGGAGAAATATAAACCTTCGTTTTTACATAAAAAATATAACTTGAAAAAATCCTTGCTTTGGCGCATCACGCCGCCCGGCGGCGGACCGGATTCTTACCTGTTCGGCACCATGCATGTGCGCGACCTGCGCGCTTTTACCTGGCTGGAACTGGCCCAGGCCCATCTTGCGCAATGCGACGTGTTCGCAACAGAATTTGATTTTAATGAAATAGACCACCAGGTACTACAGGAAGCCCTTCGTTTACCGGAAGGTCAAACCCTCGATACCTTGTTGAAACCGGGTGTCTGGAAAAACCTCGATCGGTATACCCGGAAAAAATTAGGCTTAACGGCTGAAACATTTCGCCACCAGCACCCTATGAGCGTCAGTACGGCGCTCACGGCGGCTTTTTTGATGGATGAAGCGCCCCAATCGCTGGACGAAACGCTCTGGAACCACGCCCGTTTGTTGGGAAAACAAACCGCCGGAGTGGAAACTTTTGCAGATCAACTGCTGACACTTCGCACGATTACGCTGGAACAACACCTCAAAAGCCTCACCTGGCTGCTCAAAAACTTTAACAGGCAAAAAAAACGCCTCAAAAAAATGATGGCCTGGTATGTCGCCGGAGATATGCAACCCTTGTATAAAGCCGCCAAAAAAGATGCAAAAGGTATGCGCAAAGTGATGATTTACAGGCGAAACAAAAGGATGACCCAGCGATTTGAGGAAATGGCCGCCACGCACGCTCTTTTTTGTGCAGTTGGCGCCGGGCACCTGCCGGGCGGTAAGGGGATGTTGAGTTTGTTGCGGAAAAAGGGATTCGCGGTGAAGCCATTAGTGAGTAGTGAGTTGTGAGTAGTGAATGGCATTCGTTTAAAAGAATATTGAGTTCGTTCTTTTAAACGAATGCCACTCACAACTCACAACTCACTACTCACCACTCACATTTTTTCTCCAAAATATTTTGAAAAGACCACAAAGTGTTTCTACATTTGCGGCTCAAATTTTGTTTTTACAGGAATACCACTCATTTTCAGCAAAATAGTCATGAAAAAAGATATTCATCCGGCCAGCTACCGTACCGTTGTGTTTAAAGATATTTCCACAGACGAAGCATTCCTCGGTAAATCTTGCGCGAATTCAAAAGAAACGACCACTTGGGAAGATGGCAACAGCTACCCATTGATCAAAATGGAGATTTCGGCTTACAGCCACCCGTTTTTCACCGGTAAAATGAAATTCGTTGACACGGCCGGTCGTATTGACAAATTCAACAAGAAATTTGCCAAGTTTTCGAAGTAATTTTCCGCTTCCTGCGGTTTTTTTAAAGTCCCGATAGGCTTCGTGCGTGTTGGGACTTTTTTATTTCTCAAATTTGCAGCGCAAATAATCGAATCACAACCACTGGCCTAATGCTCAACATCATACTTTTTGATTCCGATGCCCGCAGCCATCTGCAGCCGCTGACCAGTACGCGGCCTATGGGTGAGCTGCGATTGGGTATCCTCACGCTCCGGGAAAAATGGGAGCGCCGTTTGCGCGGCAGCGTCTCCTACATCACGCAGGAATACCTTCAGGAAAAATATCCGATCAGTATTGAAGCCGAAAACCTTGTGATCAACGGCGGTATCATTCCTACCGAGGAAATTTGCCGCCGCATTGATGCCCTCGGCATGGGCGAAGCCTTGTTGTATGAAGGCGAACTGGTGGCTGCCCGCCTGAATGAAGCGCAGTTTGAAACCCTGATAGATGATGAAGAAGTGCGCGAATTACAGGGCAAAGAACTGGAAAGCACCATTTCGGTGATGCGGATTGAACACCTTTGGCAACTGACCCGGCTGAATGCAGCGGCTATCCTGGACGATTATCAACTGATTACTTCGGGCCGGAAGTCGCAGCCCGTCTCGCCTACCAACCGCCTGATCGGCCCCACACAAAACGTCTTTTTGGAAGAAGGCGTACAAATGGAATGCTGTATCCTGAATGCCCACGCCGGCCCCATTTATATCGGTAAAAACGCTGAAATCATGGAAGGTTCCATGCTCCGCGGCCCGGTTGTCATCGGCGCCGAAACGATTGTCAAAATGGGTGCAAAAATTTACGGCCCTACTTCCATCGGCGCCGGTTGCCGCATCGGTGGCGAGATCGTGCGCTCCATCTTGTTTTCTAATTCCAACAAAGCGCACGACGGCTATCTCGGTGATTCGGTGCTGGGCGAATGGTGTAACCTCGGCGCCGCCACCAATAACTCCAACTTGAAAAACAACTATTCCGAGGTAAAACTCTGGAATTACAGCACGGAGCGGTTTGAAAAAACGGGCGAACAGTTCGTCGGACTCATCATGGGCGATCATGCCAAAAGCGGTATCAATACCATGTTTAATACCGGTACCGTAGTGGGCATTTTTGCCAATGTGTACGGCGCCGGGTATCAGCGCAATTTTATCCCTGACTTTAGTTGGGGCGGCACGGACAAAGGGTATCGCAGTTATAAATTTTTGGAAGCCTGCGAGACGGCAGCACTTGTGATGTCGCGCCGGAATATTCCGTTTACAGACTTTGACAAAGCGATTTTGTACCATGTGTACGACCAGACGGCGCCTTTCCGATCCTGGGAAAAGTAGTATCTTCTGCCTGCACTATCATGAATTTAAAATATGACCTGCGTGGGGTTTCGGCCTCCAAAGACGAAGTACACGCTGCTATCCAGCACCTGGATAAAGGTTTGTATCCCAATGCTTTCTGCAAAATATTACCCGATTTTGCCGCAGGAAGCGAACGGCATTGCAATCTCCTGCACGCCGATACGGCAGGTACCAAAACCAGCCTTGCCTACCTTTACTGGCGCGAAACAGGCGATCTTTCCGTGTGGCCGGGCGTGGCGCAGGATGCGATCGTTATGAACCTGGATGATATGGCCTGTGTAGGCTGTGTCGACAATATGCTGCTCAGTAGTACGATTGGCCGCAACAAAAACCTGGTCACCGGCGATGTCATTGCAGCCGTGATACGCGGCACCTCCGATTTTGTGGAAACGATGCAACGGCATGGCGTACATATCCATTTAGCCGGTGGCGAAACCGCCGATGTAGGCGATATCGTGCGCACCATAGATGTAGGCTTTACGGCATTCGCCCGGATGAAACGCAGTGAAGTACTGGTGAATCAGATCCGTCCGGGCGACGTCATCATCGGACTGGCGTCTTTCGGCCAGGCTACTTACGAAACGGAATACAACGGTGGTATGGGCAGCAACGGCCTGACCGCAGCCCGGCACGATGTATTGTCAAAAAAATATGCCGAAAAATATCCGGAAAGTTTTGATCCGCATCTCCCGGATGCTGTAGTTTATACTGGAAATCAACAACTTACAGATTTGATTACGGTGCCCGATGGTGCGGGTACCCAACAAATTTCAGTAGGAAAACTGATCCTGTCGCCAACCAGAACCTATCTTCCGGTGTTACAGGAAATCCTGCAGCATCATCGCAAAAAAATTCACGGGCTGATCCATGTAACCGGCGGCGGACAAACGAAAGCGCTTAAATTTGTCAAAGACGTACACCTTGTCAAAGACAATCTATTTGAACTGCCGCCGTTATTCCGCCTGATTCAGCAAAGCAGCGGAACCGATTGGAGAGAGATGTACCAGGTTTTTAATATGGGGCATCGTTTGGAGATATATTTGTCGCCCAAAAATGCCGATGCGGTCATGGCCATTGCAGAAAAGTACGGAATAGAAGCGCGTATCATCGGTCGGGTCAAAAAGGCGCAGGGTGAACGCGTGACGGTGAAAAGCCCCTACGGAGTTTTTGATTATGGAGCGTAAGTACCGGCTGTACCGGCTGCTTTAGCTGCCGAACTGTACCGGCTGCTTTAGCTGCCGAACTGTTTCATAAAATATTGAAATTCAATTTTTTAGCATAAACAAAGCCATGAGAAAGCATTTACTTTTTGTTCTTTTTACACTTGCTTTTGTTGCCTGTAAAACGGATACTGCTCAAAAAGTCGCCCAACTGGAACAACAACTGCTCGTTCTCGATAAAGAGTTTGGCGGCGCCAAAGTGGTGGATAAAGAAAAAGCCATTGCATTTATCCAGATTTCGGAAGAACTGGCCGCATTGGTACAGACTACTGATCCTGATAAATACGCCGCTGTTTTACTCAAAGCGGCCGGACTCGCAAAAACCATAGAAAAGCCGCAAAAGGCTGTCGAATTGTATGGAAAAGTAGCGAATGAAATGCCACAACACGCGAAGGCGCCAACCGCGCTTTTTATGCTGGCTTTTGTATACGAAAATGACCTGGGCGACCTCGCCACTGCAAAGACGACTTACGAGTTATTCCTGCAACGATATCCCAATGACCCCGATTTTGCGGACGATGCGCAAAATTCCCTGAAAATGCTGGGCAAATCGCCGGAAGAGATTATCCGGGAATTTGAAAAAATGCAGGAAAAAACGCAGTGATGAGTTATGAATGTTGAGTTATAAGTTATGAGTAATTGGAGTTTCAGGCCGGAATGGGGAAATGAAGTATACATTCTTTCTCATTCCGGCCTGAAACTCCAATAACTCATAACTTATAACTCATAACTCATCCCTCATCCCTATTTCTTCATCATGAGCCCTTTCGGACAATCATTCCACACCTTTGTCCACTCCGCCGGATTGGGTTGCCGCCTGCGCCTTGCGCCCACGCCTTCCGGTTACCTGCATACCGGTAATGCCCTGAATTTTGTTTTGAACTGGCTGACAGCCCGCCTGAATAAAGGCAGCCTGCTGTTGCGCATCGACGACCTGGATGCCGACCGAAAACGTCCCGCTTATGTACAGGATGTTTTCGACAGCCTCGAATGGCTTGGTCTCGACTGGGATGAAGGCCCCCGTTCGGTTGCGGATTTTGAAAAAAAATGGTCGCAACACCTGCGTTTGCCCCTCTATCACAATCAATTGGAAAAATTGCGCGCAACGGGTCTGTTGTTTGCCTGTCAAAAATCGCGCAGTGCTTTGGCGCCATTTGAGGGGAAATATCCGGAGGCGTTTCGGGAGCAAGGGCTTTCACTCGACGCCCCCGATGTGTCATGGCGCATCAAAACACCTGCCGGTTTTCCCTTGCCTGATTTTGTCGTGCGCCGCCGGGATGGACTGCCGGCCTACCAAATCGCCAGTATGGTCGACGATGTCTATTTTGAAGTGACACATGCCATTCGGGGCCTCGATCTGGAGGCTTCCACGCAGGCGCAACAATGGCTGGCCTCCTGTATCGATGATACGGACTTCCTCAAAATCAAGTTTTTACACCACCCGCTGCTCCTGGATACATCCGGCGAAAAGATGTCCAAATCGGCAGGATCGGCGTCGCTCCAGGCCATGCGCGCTGTCGGCGTGTCGCCTGAGTCCGTTTTTCAGCAATGCGCCACCGTCCTGGATTTACCGGCCGAGGGAATTAAAACGGCGGCGGGGTTGTTGGAAATGGTTGAGAATGTTGAGGGTTGAGATTGTTGAGGATTGAGATTGTTGAGGGTTGAGATTGTTGAGGATTGAGATTGTTGAGGATTGAGAATGTTGAGGGCCACATGTACTTAATGGCCACACTTCATTAGAGCGGCCCTCAACATTCTCAACCCTCTACACCCTCAACAACCTCAACCCTCAACAATCTCAACAATCAACCCTCAACTCTTGCTACAACGTTGAGCAGAAAACTGCTACTTTTGCGCCCTTATTTTTTTCCTATGTCCAATATAGTATCTATTCTCCAGAATGCCGTGGCCAAGGCCGTTACTGACTTGTATGGCGAAGCGACCGATCCAGCAAAAGTTCAGGTGAACACCACGCCGTCCGATTTTACGGGCGACTATTCAGTGGTCATATTTCCATTTGTCAAAATTGCCAAGAAGGCGCCGGATGCCGCCGCCGCCGAAATTGGGGCCTTTTTGCAGGAAAAGGTGTCTGAAATTCGCGCATACAACGTTGTAAAAGGTTTTTTAAACCTCGAAATCAGCGATGCTTACTGGCAACAGTTTTTGAACAGCACCGTCGCAAATCCTGATTATGGCCGGCAGCCCGTCAATGGCAAAAAAGTGATGGTGGAATTTTCCTCACCCAACACCAATAAACCCTTGCACCTGGGTCATATCCGCAATATTTTGCTCGGTTGGTCCTGCACCCAAATACTGGAAGCGGTTGGTTACGAGGTAGTGAAAACCCAGATTGTCAACGACCGCGGTGTGGCGATTTGCAAGAGTATGGTATCGTGGCTGAGCTTTGGAGCGGGTAAGACGCCTGCCAGTGAAGGCATCAAGAGCGACCATTTTGTGGGCGACTATTATGTACTTTTTGAACAGAAAATCAAGGAAGAATACGCGGCATGGCAAAATACGGCAGCAGGTCAGGCCGTTCTTGTTGAAAAACAGAAACCCGGTCAGGCGCCGGGCGATTTTTTTAAAGACTTCAAAAATAAGTGGTTCAACGAATATTCCGTGCTGGGCGCAGCCGTGCGGGAAATGTTGCTGAAATGGGAAGACCACGACCCGGAGACGCTTGCATTGTGGCAAAAAATGAATGGCTGGGTGTACGAAGGTTTTGAAAAAACCTACCAGGACCTGGGTGTGAAATTTGACAAACTGTATTATGAAAGTAATACTTACCTGCTGGGCAAGGATATTGTGGAACAGGGGCTGGCAAAAAATGTTTTTTTCAAAAAAGAAGACGGGTCGATTTGGATCGATCTCACGGATGCCGGTTACGATCAAAAAGTAGTGCTGCGGGCAGACGGCACTTCCGTTTATATCACGCAGGACATGGGTACTGCACAAATGCGCCACGAAGAACTGGGCTGTGAGCGGTATATCTATGTGGTGGCAGATGAGCAGAATTACCATTTTCAGGTATTGTTTGAAGCGCTCAAACGCCTCGGCGAACCCTATGCCAATGGCCTTTTTCACCTCTCATACGGCCTGGTGGAACTCCCGACCGGCCGGATGAAAACCCGGGAAGGTACGGTGGTGGATGCCGACGATTTGATTGCAGAGGTCATTCGTATTGCCGGCGAACAATCCGCCGAACGTGGAGAAACGGAAGGGGTATCGGAAGCGGAAAAGCAGGAAAACCTGCGCAAAGTTGCGATGGGAGCGCTCAAATTTTTTATCATTAAAGTGCATCCCAAACGCAAAATGATTTTCAACCCGGAGGAATCTGTAGATTTGCAGGGACAAACCGGGCCTTATATCCAGTACAGTTTTGTGCGGATCAACGGACTCCTGCAACGGGTGGAGCGGGAGCAGATCGACCTGTCAAAAGCATCTGAATATCAACAGATTATGCCCCAGGAAAAGGATCTTTTGGTAGCGCTGCACGATTACCCTGCTGTAGTATTGCAGGCGGCAGAGGCTTATGACCCCTCCTTAATCGCCAATTTCTGTTATGCGCTGGCTAAGAGTTACCACCGCTTCTGGCATGATTTAAGCATTTTTAATGCTGATACGGCGGCTGCCAAAGCATTCCGTTTGCAATTGAGCAGGGCTGTAGGCAAGGTATTGCAATCGGCCATGGGATTGTTGGGTGTGGAAATGCCGAATAGAATGTGATGGGTGGATAAATAAGAGATTATCTCATAGGGTTGATGAGGGTTGATAAGGTTGATATACATCCACTCTAAAAAGTAAATTGATGATTCATTTTCCCATTTTTCGAGTGGATGTATATCAACCTCATCAACCTTATCAACCTTCATCAACCGAACAATTTTTATTGGACAATGAGCACAAATAATAATAACAACGCCGTCAACGAGTCATTAAATTTTCTCGAAGAAATTATAGAAGCAGACCTCGCTTCCGGCAAATTTGATCGTATTCTGACGCGTTTTCCGCCGGAACCCAATGGTTACCTGCATATCGGGCACGCGAAATCGATCTGCCTTAATTTTGGTCTTGCCCTGAAATACGGCGGCAAAACCAACCTCCGTTTTGACGACACCAACCCGGTGACCGAAGAAACGGAATATGTAGACGGTATTATCGACGATGTGCGCTGGCTGGGTTTTGAACCTGCTCAAATATTGTATGCTTCCGATTATTTCGGGCAGTTGTATGAATGGGCCAAAGTATTGATTGAAAAAGGAAAGGCTTATGTGGATTTCTCCACGCCGGAAGAAGTGGCCGAACAAAAAGGCTCGCCTACCACGCCGGGCGTCGCCAATCAGTACCGGGATACCACGCCGGAGGAAAATCTCGCGCTATTTGAACGGATGAAAAACGGCGAATTCCCCGACGGGCACTGTACGCTGCGCGCCAAAATTGATCTGAGTTCGCCCAACATGCACATGCGCGACCCGTATCTGTATCGCATCAAACATGCGCACCACCACCGCACGGGCGACAAATGGTGCATCTATCCGATGTACGACTGGGCGCACGGACAAAGTGACAGTATCGAACAAATTACACATTCCATTTGTACCCTCGAATTTATCCCGCACCGCGAATTGTACGACTGGTGCATCCGGGAACTGGGTGTTTTTCCTTCCAAACAGTACGAATTTGCGCGCCTGAGCCTTTCCTACACGGTTACCAGCAAACGTAAACTGAAACAACTGGTAGAAGAAGGTCATGTGAGCAGCTGGGACGACCCGCGTATGCCCACCATCAGCGCGTTTCGCCGCAGGGGGTACACGCCGGAAAGTATTCGAGAGTTTGCCAACCGCATCGGTGTGGCCAAACGCGATAACGTAATAGAAATGTCGCTGCTCGAATTCTGTATCCGCGAAGACCTGAATAAAAAGGCCCTGCGCCGTTTTGCAGTGTTGCATCCGCTCAAAGTGGTTATCACCAATTACCCGGAAGGGAAAACAGAATGGCTGGAGACGGAAAACAATCCTGAAGATCCGACAACGGGTACCCGCGAACTGGCTTTTTCCCGGGAATTATATATCGAGCAGGACGATTTTATGGAAAATCCGCCGCCGAAGTATTTCCGTCTTTCACCGGGTGGCATGGTGCGCCTGAAATCAGCCTTTATCATTCGTTGTGAATCGGTGGAGAAAGATGATGCCGGCAATGTAACGGCCGTGCATTGTACTTACGTGCCTGAAAGCCGTTCGGGTCAGGATATCTCCGGACTGAAAGTGCAGGGCGTCATCCACTGGCTTTCGGTAGCGCAGGCCCAAAAGGCTGAAGTACGACTGTACGACCGTTTGTTCCAGGTGGAGGATCCGGCTGCTGAAGAAGATTTCAAAGCAACCATAAACCCGGATTCGCTAAAGGTCATTGAAAATGCCTGGATTGAACCGGCCTTGTCCAAAACGGAAGCAGGCGAAAAATTTCAATTTACCCGGCTGGGGTACTTTTGTGTCGACCCGGACAGTACCGAAGAGCGACCTGTGTTCAACCGCACGGTTACCTTGAAGGATACCTGGCAAAAAGAGGTGAAAAAGTCCAGATAATGTTAAAAAAATATTTTGAGGCACTCAAATCCGCTTTTTGACGATTTTGAAACAAATTAAAAATCTAAACCATTAGGTTTGTGCCCTCAAATTATCTCTACACCTGGCTTGCATCTTTTGACAATCTAAGCAAAATCACGTCATTTTGACGGATAATAACCAGAATCGATTCTTATCCTTTTATCTTTACCGTCTTTTTAAGACTAAAACTTAACATTTACATGAAACACTTTACTACCAGACTTCTAACTGTATGCGCACTGATTGCCTTTGTTGGCAGCGTGCAAGCGCAGGTTTTTTACACACAATTGTTTGATAACCCCGGTTTGCCAACTGGCTGGACGACTACAGACCCTTCCGGCAATAATGTACTTTGGGAAAGATGTACAAATGTTACAACTGATTGCCATGCACCTTATGCCAACATTCCACTTTATATGGGCGCCGACAAGGCGAACGGGTTTATGATCCTTGATTCTGATGGCGCAGGCGAATTGGGTAGCACACACCAAAGCCGACTGACTACTGCTGCGATCGACTGTTCTAGCAAAAGCCAGGTATTTGCCATTTTTGAACACCAGATCGGCGTGTTTGATTATCCTGCAGACGAAAATGCACAGCTTTTTGTAAGTAACAACGGTACTACCTGGACGCCTTACCAATTGTTTAATGGCATTACAGGCGGTTCCGGCACCCGTTTTTCCAGCAACCCATTGGTTTCAGGTATCGATATTTCCAGCGTTGCAGCTAATCAGGCTACTGTTTATCTCCGTTGGGAATGGATCGGCAACTACGAATACTGGTGGATTCTGGACAACGTGCGTTTGACCACGATTGATCCTACTCCTGCAAATGACCTGAGTGTTTCCGATTTCTTTTACCCAGTATCCAGTTATGCTACGCCTGAATCTCAAATTGGTACGGATTCTTTTGGATTCACCGCTTATATCAGCAACCTTGGTACTGCAACCCAGACCAATGTGAGGGTGTATGCCTATGTTATACAGTATGATGACCAGGGTATGTTCCAGGGTTTTGCACATGTGGATAGTACTATTGTCCCTGCTTTGGCTCCGGGTGTAGTTGACAGCGCTATTTCAATAGAAAACCTCTATGCACCGGAATTGCCCATCGGCCTGTACGGAGTAGCGTATGAGGTTTTTGCCGACTCAGTGGATAGTAATGAAGGGGACAACTTCGATGGAGATTTCTTTGAAGTGACCGACCTCCTTTTTGCCAAGGAAAATGCCCCTCAGTCTGCCTCACGGCCTGCCTCAGGTGGAGACTGGGCGGTTGGTAACTACTATCGCATGGGACCTGGTTTAGACATATTTAAAGCCTCTGTGGCTGAATTTTCTTATGCGGTGAATGATCCTCAACTGGCAGGAGATATTAATGTGGATATCACCTTATACAAGATCAATGATACTGTAGATGTAAATTTTGACAACTTTGAGCCGGATGGTTCCAGTATGGAGCCGATTGGTGTTGCGTCGTACGATGCGCCGGATGATGCGGAAAGTTATGATATGCACGAAACGGAGATATTTGACCTGAACACTTCGGAAGCAGGCGTCATATTGGATCCAAATGGCCGCTATATTCTCTCTGCCGGCTATGTCGGCACCAGCAATACAGCGTTTACTGCATTCAACGAAAATGTTCGCTCTGACTTTGTTTCCACGATCCTCTATATCGGCGGAGAATGGGGCGGCAATTTTGAAGGCAGCCCGAATGCTGTGCTGCGTCTGTACCTCACGCTGTTTACCTCTGCTGACAACAATCCATTGGCAGAAACAGCTTTGAATGTATTCCCGAACCCGACTGCTGATGTTGTTAACCTGAAAGTAAAATTCGACGAACCGACTGATGCTACGATCACCATCGCCGACATCAACGGTCGCGTGGTGCGCACGGAAAACCGCGCTGCTATGCTGGACGAAACAGTGACTTACCAAATGCCACAACTGGCTTCCGGTACCTACCTGGCTCGTATCGCTACAAAGAAAGGTACTCGTACGCTGAAATTTGTGGTTCAGAAATAAACGACTGATTTAAAGTAAGTAGTTATTAGTTATTGGTTATTTGTGTTGATAATCAATCATTTACAAATAATATAGCCAAAACTAATTGCTTGATTACTTAGAATAAATAACATGAATGCATCCCGGATTTTTCCTCTGTGAAAAATCCGGGATTTTTTTTGTTTATAGTGGATGCCTTAAAAGGTTGATAAAGTTGATAAAAGGTTGATAAGGTTGATAAGGTTAATAATAGCTTCTCAAATTGAGTTTAATCACTTTAATGAGTGGCCAATATCAACTTTATCAACCATATCAACCTCATCAACCTTTTGAGAAGGCTTCCCGCCAAATAACTATCAGTATCTTTTCTTCGGCCTCCCAGTTCCAGACCTTGCGCGCCGAAAGACAATTCTGTTGCAGTTTTTGATATAATGCGTTGTCGTCCAGCAACTTATTGATCGCAACTGCCACTGAACCGGGACTCAATTCGTCCAGTAGTATACCCACCTCCTGTTCTTCGTTGAGTGCACGGTATTCAGGGAAATTCATGGTGAGTACCGGCGTGCCGGCCTGTACATAATCAAAAAATTTGTTGGCAAGCGAGTAATAGTAGGAAAGCCCTTTGTTTTCCAGCAGGTTTATGCCCAGCCAGGCTTGTGCGGTATAACTGCGCAATTCTTCGGGTTTGATAAACCCAAGAAAACGCACCTTGTCGCCTAAACCCAATTCCGTGGCCCGCCGGCGCAGCATTTCGGAAAGGTCGCCTTCGCCTGCCAGCCAGAGTTGAACATCATGGAGCTGCTGCATGGCTTCGAGTGCCGTTTCTATTCCCCGGCCTTCGTTCAGCGCGCCCTGATAAAGCAGCACGTATGGTTTTTTTTTATCTGCTACAGGCGAATAGATCGATACCGGTACATTTCGGACAACACGGAAGGGAAGGCCATACTTTTTTTCAAAAATCGCAGCCAGACCGTTTCCCACCGTGTAAGCATGTTGGTAGAATGGCAGGCATAGGCGGGCAACCATTTCCCAGATACCTTTTACAAATGCACGATCTGTTACTTCAGGCACCTCCGTGAAATATTCATGGGCATCAAAAACACGCCGTTTACGGCGCAATAAGGTGGCGAAACAGCCAGCAGGGAGGGTGTCGAGGTCGACAGAGCAAACCGCATCGCAGGAAGCGAAGAGCAAATACCAGAAAAGACGCAGGTTATACTCGGCATAGAACAGAAAACCTTTCCGAAACCGGCAGTGCAGCCTTTTTTGGTGAAACGAAGTATTGTCTAGGGGAGCAGAGTGGGGGAGCGTACGCCCGATCAGGGTTACGGTATAACCGTTTTCTGCCAATGTCCGGCAGATGCGTTGCATCCGTTGATCGAAACTCAGATCATTGGTGACAGTAAAAATCAAATGAAGGGGAGCAGACAAGTAGGTTGTTTTGGGGCAAATCTACGGGAAAAGAGGTTTGGAAGTTTGATAGGTTTG
>JALHMA010000024.1 GCA_022844265.1 Saprospiraceae bacterium
TTTTCACCTACGAATTCCGGGTCGGACACCGCGACGGCTGGAGTACCGCACAGGGCAGGTTTGGCCGGGCGTTGAGTTACCAGGGCGTACAACATCCTTATCCTCAACTGATTGCATCGCCTGACCGCGACGAAAACCGTATCCGGGTATCGGCGCCACACGCCGAAGCGGTATTCGATGGCCGAAGGCTGACTGCCCGGCCTGTCCGCACCCAGATGTGGGCCTTGTTGTATGCCCAGGTGCGCATGGCCGATGACAGCGACAACCGCAATATTCTGCTGAACGACCGACTGATGCGCACCGCGCCAGAAAATATACTGGTCCCAGCCGGCGCCGCCTTTTACCTGGCGCCTGCAACAAACGATGCGCCCAAACAGTCTGTGGCGGCATGGAGCAACGCTGAAATCAGCACGTTGCTCAAAAACTACGGCTTGCCCGCAGACAGCCCGCTCAGCGTTTTATGCGTGGAAATGATGCCGACGACGGAACATTTTCTGATGCACAGCGAATTTGTGCAAACCCATCAATACCTGGCGAATGCCGCGAATGATCCGGGAGTAGCGCTCGAGTTTCTGCGTCATACCGCATTCAGCCAGCAACAAACACATGCAAGAGTACCTCAAGAACCCGAAGACCTTGCAGCCAGGCCGCTTTCGGACGACCTGGGGAATTATCGCATGTTGCGTACTTCGACGCTGTCGGCGGTACCGGAAGTGTGTTGTGTGGATTGTTGAATGGGGGTTGGAACAGGATTGGAAGGATTAAAAAGGATTTGAAGGATGCTCAACCCGAGTGGTAAATCCCGGTAATCCTTTTTAATCTTTTTAATCCTGTTCAAAACCATCTTCACATCGGATCCACATCCACCACCACCTGCACCTGCCCGAAGCCGGGTTTGCCGGTGAGTATTTCTGTGGAATGCCGGATGAGCGCTTTCGAGTCGCTGAGTAGCGGCGCTGATTTTTCCAGTTTCAGCATAATATCCTGCGCATAATAGCCGCGGATGCGGGCGATATTCGGGATAACAGGGCCAAGCACCCGATCACCAAGTTTTTGCCGCAGCATTTTGCCGAATTGCGCAGCGGCGTCATGCACCACCTTGGGGTCTTTGTGGCGCAACTGGAGATTGATGAGCCGGTAAAAGGGCGGGTAGTGAAACGCCTGGCGCTCATGCAGTTCGCGTTCTGCAAAGCCACGAAAATCGCCGCGCAACACTTCCAGCAACACCGGGTGTTTCGGATCGAAGGCCTGGATGAGTACCGAACCGCGTTTGTATTTTCGACCGGCGCGACCGGCCACCTGGGTGAGCAACTGGAAAGCGCGTTCGCCGGAACGAAAATCCGGGAATTTGGTCAGTTGATCTGCACCCAGCACACCCACCAGTGACACATTGTCGAAATCGAGGCCCTTGGTCACCATTTGGGTGCCCACCAGGATGTCCAGGCGGCGTTCCTCGAAATCGCTGAGCAGTGCCAGGAGGTTGTTTTTAGAACCGGCGGTGTCTAAGTCCATACGCCCGATACGGGCATTGGGCAGGAACAATTTGAGTTCGTCTTCAATTTTTTCGGTGCCAAATCCGCGCAGGGTGATTTTTCCGCTGCCACAGGCCGGGCACACGACGGCAGGCTCCTGCGTGTAGCCGCAATAGTGGCAGCGCAGGCGATTGGTATGTTTGTGGAAGGTCAGGCTCACGTCGCAGTGGCGGCACTGGGCATTCCAGCCGCAGACCTGGCATTCGAGCATCGGTGCATAACCACGCCGGTTTTGGAATAAAATAGCCTGCTCGCCTTTCTCGATGGCCTTTTGCAAATGTTCGATCAGCGGCGTTGCAAAAATGCTTTGCATCTGTTTCGTTTTCATTTGCTCCCGCAGGTCAACGGTCTGAATTTCAGGCAGTTCGAGTCCGCCGAAACGCAGCGGCATTTCTACCAGACCGTACTTGCCTGTTTGCGCATTGTGCCAGGATTCAATGGAGGGTGTGGCCGTGCCCAGCAAAACCCTGGCGCCGTAGAGGTGGGCTAAGTAAATCGCCGTATCGCGGGCGTGGTAGCGCGGCGCCGGATCGTATTGTTTGAAAGAATTATCGTGTTCTTCGTCTACGATAATCAGTTGCAGGTTTTGAAACGGCAAAAACAGGCCGCTGCGGGCGGCCAGAATGACCGCTTTGCCTGAAGAAGCGGCTTTCCATACTTCCACCCGTTCGTGGGTGTTCACTTTGGAATGGTATACGCTGACCTCCTCGCCGAATACTTTCTGCAAACGACTGATAATCTGCGTGGTAAGCGCAATTTCCGGCAATAAATAGAGTACCTGGCCGCCCTGCCGCATCACATCGCGAATCATCTCGACGTACACGCGGGTTTTACCGCTACCGGTCACACCGTAGAGCAAAACGACCTTTTTTTCCGCAAGTTGGGTTTCGATTTCTGCCAGCGTCTGCCGCTGCTGATCCGACAATTCATCGACTTCCACGAGTTCATCCTCGTAACCGCTCAGGCGGCTCACTTCTACGTCGTAGCGCTCGAGAATTCCTTTTTTGAACAGGGTATTCAGCGAGGATTCGGTGACATCGGCTTTGTAGAGCACATCCTGTTTGCGGACAAATGGCTGATTTTTATCGAGCGCAAGAAAGGCCATCAGGATTTCCAGTTGCCGCTCCTTGTTTTGTAAATCGCGCATCACTTCCCGCAGCAGATCGGGTTGGGAGCGATAGGGTTCAGCCAGCCGCACGGCAGTGAGTTTGCGCGCTTTGAATTTTTCCTGCAAATCCTCGCGCAGAAACAGCACCCCTTTTGTCAGCAAACGCTGGATGACAGGAAAGACAGTTTTTTTATTCAGAATCTTTCGGGCGTCTTCCACCGTGATTTCCTGCTGTATCTGCAAGGCTTCTGTAATCAGGTATTCATCGCTGTCCAGGGCGCTAAAATCGTCGCCGAAAATGTTGCTGAACACTAATTTGGTTTCGCTGGTCAGTTTCAGGTGGCCGGGCAATGCGGCGGACATCACCTCTCCGAGGGTGCAGCAGTAATAGCCGGCAATCCAGTCCCAGAGCGCGAGTTGCTGGGGCGTCACCACCGTTACCTCATCCAGCACGGATATTATCGGTTTCACCTGATAATCAGGCACTTCCGCGTGTACCCTGGCTACCAGTCCGCTATACAGTTTGCTGCGGCCAAACTGTACTTCCACCCGAACGCCGGGTTGTACCAGCGCGCGCGCCGACTCCGGTATGGAGTAGGTGTAGGTGCGTTTGGGCAGGGCGAGGGGAAGAATGATGTCGGCGAACATTTTCTGGATAGTGACTTGATCTGCAAAGGTAGATAAAACCGGTAAAATTGTTTTATGAATGGTTTTTTAAAACAAAAAGTGTTTTTATGTTTGTAGGATGAAATTTTTTTACCACAACACTTTCTTTTTTTACCACAAAGGGCACGAAGTGGTTTCACAAAGGACACTAAGCGTAGAGTTGACTCGTCCCGCTTGGTATTTACGGTAAACATGGTTTCTATCATCGCAAATGACTCAAAAAAAGTGGTCAACTCTACGCTTTGTGTCCTTTGTGAAACCAATTGGTGTCCATTGTGGTAGAAAAAAATTGAATTTGATTTGGTAACTATACACTTCATTAGCAGAATTTAACACATAACACCTTCATTTATAATACATTATGACAGAAAATGAAATTGCAAAAAGAGTATTTGAACTTGGTTTAAAAGTACACCAGGCACTTGGGCCAGGGCTTCTTGAAAGCACCTATGAGGAATGTTTGTTTTACGAACTACAGAGAAAGGGATTGTATGTAGAAAAGAAAAAAGTGCTTCCTCTGACTTATGAAGGAATGAAATTAGACGCAGGATTTCGAATTGAACTAATCATAGAAAACAAATTCATCATAGAATTGAAAGCGGTTGATGCATTGAACGATCTACATATGGCTCAAATATTGACCTACCTCAAATTGTCTCAATGCAAACTTGGTATGCTGATAAATTTTAATACCGTCTTTTTTAGAGATGGAGTAAAAAGGGTCATCAACGGTACGTTGTGATATAGTTATTTACCGCAATACCTTCAATTTTTTTTACCACAACGGACACAAAGTGGTTTCACAAAGGACACAAAGCGTAGAGTTGACCACGTTTTATGAGTGATTTATAATGATTTATGCCAAGTTTACAGAAAATACTAAGCGTGACGAGTCGACTCTACGCTTAGTGTCCTTTGTGAAACCACTTGGTGTTCTTTGTGGTAAAAAAACACCTTGTGGTAAAAACACGTGGTAAAATAAACCTCGTGTTAAAAAAAATCCCACAAATCCGCAGCCACAAAGCATAAAATGAGTTATTTTTGTCCCACTTTTGCCAAGAGGTTTGCATCTCCTGCGTGGAGGCAACCTGATTTTTTCACTTAACCATCATTCTTAATTGGCATTTAAACCTTACCGTCCTAAACCCGCCGGCGCCCGCCCGCCCGGCGCCCGCCCCGGAGGGGGCCGCCCGTTTCCATCGCGCCATCAGCACCAGCCCGAACACCGCATCAATGAATTCATCCGGGTACCGGAAGTACGCCTCGTGGGTGAAAACCTGGCTGAAATCAGTGAAACTGTAGGGGAAACTGTAGAAAACGGCATCTACCCTACCTCCAAACTCCAAAAGTTTGCAGAAGAAATGGGGCTTGATCTGATTGAAATCACGCCCAATGCGGAGCCTCCCATCGTACGTATTGCCGACTATAACAAGTTTCTGTATCAGAAGAAGAAGAAGGAAAAAGAGATGAAAGCCAATTCTTCCAAAGTGGAACTCAAAGAGATCCGCTTCGGACCGGAAACCGGCGAGCACGACTTCGACTTCAAACTGCGCCATGCCAAAAGTTTCCTCGGAGAAGGCAACAAAGTAAAAGCATACGTGCAATTCCGCGGCCGTGCCATCGTATTTAAAGACCGGGGCGAGCTGCTGTTGCTGCGTTTTATGAAAGAACTCGAAGATCACGGCGCTGCCGATCAGATGCCCCGCCTCGAAGGCAAACGTATGAGCGTGATCCTGTCGCCAAAAAAGGGCTCGCCCAAGAAAAAAGACGATTAAAGTGGGTGTTTTTGTGTTTTGGGGTTTCGGTGTTTTAGAGTGCGCATCTATTTGACAATCAGTTGTTTGCAGCAAGAGTACGCGCTAAAACACCAAAACACTAAAACACCAAAACACTTATTTTTTCCAATTTCTTTTGCGCTTTGTCGCAACGTACTACCTTTGCGCTCCAATTTTAAATAACAATCGTTTTATCATGCCGAAAATGAAGACCCACTCCAGCGCCAAGAAGAGATTCTCGGTTACTGGTACAGGTAAAGTGAAGCGCAACCGGGCAAGATTGCGCCACATCGCAAGTACAAAAACGAAAAAACAAAAACGCCACCTGCGCGGCAGCGTAGTGGTCGACAAAACCGAACACGCTCGTATCGAGCGCCTGTTGGTGATCTGATCTTGTTTTTTCCGATTGCCCCGTTTCCTGAAAGCAGGAAACAAATTCTCCTTTTTTAACGAGGACTTTGGCAAAAGCATGGTCGCAAGGCCGTCCCGAAGTCGCACTAAAAAGTAACATTGTATGCCAAGAGCAACCAACAACCCGGCCAGTCGCGCCCGCCGGAAAAGAATTATGTTAGCCGCACGCGGCTTCTTCGGCGCCCGTTCAAAAGTCTACACCGTAGCAAAAAACGCCCTTGAAAAAGGTTGGAATTATGCCTTCCGGGACCGCAAATTCAAAAAACGCATTTACCGCCGCCTTTGGATTGCGCGTATCAACGCCGCCACGCGCCCGATGGGTATCAATTACAGCCGCTTCATCCATGCTTTAGACCAGAAAGGGATCACCCTGAATCGCAAAGCATTGGCCGACATGGCGCTCAACCACCCGGCTACTTTCAAAGCCATTGTGGACGCGGCACGGAAGTAAGTGCGAAGTCGACAGTGCGAAGTGCGAAGTCGTATGATGCCTGATAGACTGAATTGCGAAGCGTTTTCGCTATTGTTTTGTTAAAATATCTCTGCGGGGAATTGGTATCATGCCAGTTCCCCGTTTTGTTTTTTTCAAATGAGGGGTTATTTTTAGCACATTTACAGTATTTTAAAAAAAAATCACAAAAACGCCGGAAATTCACACCGGTTTAACTTTAACCCAACCCGATTTCCACACAAATTTCAACGTAACTATGAAAAAAGTACTACTTCTGCTGTTTACCGTGGCCTCTTTTGTCGCAGTACAGGCTCAAACCTGTGTACGCGACTCTTCTGTGCTGCAAAATGATTCTGTTATTATTACGCCGCGTCCTTACACGGATACTTACCAGGTCTACGCTTTGGCGCAGGCTTGTATCGGACAACCTTACCTGCAATCATTTACCCTGGAGGTACCGACTTCCTTTACTTTTCAAGGTATCACGTTGCCTATTACGAGTGCCAGCATTGCTACTTCGGGCGCTCTGACCGGTCAACCTGTCGGCATCACGTACCTGTGCGATCCACCGAACTGTGTGTTTAATGCAGGCACCCTGGGATGTATCCTGTTATACGGTACGCCAACGGCTGCCAACACAGCCGATACGTTCAGTTTGACGATTGCGGCTACGATTCAGACTACTTTTGCGCCGGTGCCGATCACTTTTCCGGGCGCCGTTGCACCGGGTAATTACTACCTGATCCTGAACGCTGCCAACAACTGTGTATCTTCCGCATACGACCTGAACAGCCAGATCGTGGGAATCAAAAATCAGCCAAACCCGTTCGGTCAGCAAACCACCATCGAAGTAGAATCTGTCACATCCGGCGATTTCCAGTTTGAAGTATTCGACCTGTTGGGCAAAAGAATGCACCAGCAAACTATTCGCCTGATGGAAGGCACCAACCAGTTTACATTCGACGCCGGTAGCCTGGCTGACGGCACGTATTTTTACAGCCTGAGCAACCGCGAAGGAAAGGTGTCGCGTGTGATGGTGATTTCTCGATAAATGTTGAGATTGTTGAGATGTTGATTGTTGAGATGTTGAGGCCCACACACTTGAGTGGCCCTCACCTTCTCAACAATCAACATCTCAACCAACCCTGCCCTCCTTGAAAAGTTCGTTCCCCGCCATATAAGTAATTCGTCTGTATTGGTTTAAGTAGGCTGTAAATGCTTGATTATCAGCACGAATAACCAATAACTAATACCGGATAACTACTTCTTTTCCCTTACCTGTAATCCTGCCTGATTCGCCGCGGAGCGTATTTTTTCACAAATAAAACCCGGTTGTCTATGCGACTTCTGCACCTCTTTTCCATTTGTTTATCAGCACTTTGTATCCAGACCCTCACTGCTCAGTCCGGCTGTCCGGGCTGCCTGACCGCGCTTCCTGAAAGTTTACCGGAAGACACCCTGTACCTGCAAAACATACCCGACGGGGAAGCGGGACTTCCTTACAATCAAGACGTTTCTTTCCGCATGCCCAAAACCACGACGCCTGTTGCAGCAGTTGACAGCGTCACACCACCCGGTCTTACCATTAGTAAAATTGAAATTATTTCGGTGGACGGTCTGCCGCAGGGCCTTTACTGGCAGCCCAACCAGTGGGAATTCCAGACGGCCACGGAAACGGACGGTTGTATCAAAATCTGCGGTATGCCGACCGTTTCAGACTCTTTTGTGCTGACGGTTAAAATCAAAGCGACGGTACTTTTCCTTGTGCAGGAAAAAACGTTCCCAATGCGCATCTACATCGCGCCGAAAGTGAGCAATACCGATGGTTTCAGCATGACCAATTACACCGGCTGCGGCAGCGCAGAAGTTACTTTTGAAAACAATGTGCCTTCCGGTGGCGCCGATGGATTTACATACGCCTGGGATTTTGGCGATGGCACAAGCTCCACAAGTGAAAACCCGCCCCCGCATACGTACGATGAGCCGGGCATTTACACGGTTTCCTACCAGGCAACGGTCGATACGGCCGGTTACACCCTGGAAAGTGTTACCGTATTAGATGTGGACTGTGTCGACCAGTTGGGCGCAGGAGTACCCGATTTGTATTTCCTGATTAAATTGCCCAATGACTCGGTGGTTTTCAACTCTTCCCCTTATGTCAACAACACCCCCCTCCCCTACACCTGGCCGGTCGGTTTAAAATTAGGTGAAGGTAACTACACGCTCTTTGTGGCCGACGAAGACAGCGGACTAAAAGGCAGCGACGACGACTGCGGTACGGTGCCTTTTAATATCCTGAGCGGCGATACACTCACGGCAGGCGGTCTGACGGTGATTCTCAATATTCAACACCCGATCGAGGAAGTGGTGTCGCAGGATACCGTGATTGTATATCCCTTGCCGGTTGCGCCGACGTTGAGCGCGCCACAGGGGCTGAGCGCTTGTGTGGGATCGGATTCTTTGGTGCTGCTTTCTTCATACGGGGCAGGCAACCAATGGTTCCGCGACGGGCTGCCCATCGAGGGCGCTACGGACTTTTTGTATCAGCCCGGCCAATCCGGCGATTACCAGGTGCAAATCGGTACCCCGGAAGGATGTACGGCTATATCGAATATTGCCACCGTATCCGTTCACCCCCTGCCGGCTGTGCCTGCTTTTTCCAACCTGAATAACTCGCTGCGTTTGTTCGATACGCTGGCGTTACCGAGCGAATACAGTCTGCAATGGTACAACGAAGCCGCTCCGATCCCCGGCGAAACGGGTTTCCGCTACTGCGCAACATCCAGCGGCACTTACGGCCTGCAGGTGACCGACCTCAACACCGGCTGTGTGAACTTTTTCTCCCAATTGGTGGTGTACAACCCGGCATTCGATTGCACGGTAGGCACCGGCAATCCTGTAGCCCTGGCGATGGGTATTTTCCCCAATCCGGCACATGACGAACTGCATCTGCGTTTTGAAAAACCACTCAGCGGCGAAGGCCTGCTGCGTATATGGGACGCCACGGGGCGGCTGATCCGCACCATTCCGACAGCTGCCGGCATCACTGCAATGCAGGTAGATTGTATGGATTTGGTCTCCGGATTGTTTACCCTGGAAATGATCAGTGCGGAAGGCAGGGGAAGCGCCAAGGTTGTGGTGACGCACTAAAGGTTTATGGGTTTATAAGTTTATGGGTTTATGGTTTATAGGTTGCCACTCTATAAACCATAAACCCATAAACTATAAACCCATAAACCCCTACATCAGCCTATTCAGAAAATTTCTGTGCTGGCTTCAACATTTACTGCCGATACGGCTATATTGGTTAGTGTTTGATCTGCCGCTTTTTCTTCATCCAGTGTTGTTTGAAGCAAATCACCGGCAGCACTCAAACCGAGTGTGTCTGCAAATTGGCGCAGGGTGCCGTAAGTCGCAATTTCATAGTGTTCCACCTTCTGTCCTGCTGCAATGATGCCCGCATCACGCATGGGGCCTTCTTCACAGTCTGCCATGATGCGGTCGGCTTCTTTAATCAGTCCTGCCATTGCATCGCATTTTTCAGCGGTAGGTTTTTTGCCGATGGCGCCAAACACTTGCTCCAAACGGATAATTTGTTCGTTCGTTTCTGCAAGGTGATGCGTCAAAGCATCCACTAATTCGGCGGACGTTGCATTTTTAATCATCTTTGGAATGGCCTGAGTCAAGGCTTGTTCAGCCCAGTAAATATCCTTTAACCCATCTTCAAATAATTGCATAAGTTGTGAGGCCTGCATACCACCTTTTTGGGATGTAGCATTCGATTTCATTCCCTTTCCGGAACCATTATTTTCTTGGTGTTGCATAATTATTTTTTTACATGAATTAAAAAAATGACAATGCAAAGGTCGGAGCAAACCGGGTCTGAAATTTTACACAATTTTAAAAAGATATTACATAATTCCCATATTAAATATGAGTCATCCCGCTCTGGTTATGAAAGGTATTCTTTTAATGTACTTGAAGCCTGTAGGATAAAATCCCTTGTTTGAGGAATGTTGGCCAAGCCATTCAGCAATCCGAAATCGTGGATGACACCATTGTACCGTACTGTTGTTGCTTTCACGCCGGCAAGTTCCAGTTTACGACCAAAAGCCTCGCCTTCATCACGAAGTATGTCATTTTCAACTACTTGTATCAAGGTTGGAGGAAGGCCTCTGAGTTGTTCAATGCCGGCTTGAAGTGGAGAAGCGTAGATTTCCTTGCGTTTGGCTATATCCGGGATATAAAGATCCCACATCCATTTCATCAGCGGCGCAGTAAGGAAGCGATCCTGGCCATATTGTAAATATGATGCCGTATGGAAGTCCGCGTTTGTAACCGGCCACATCAAAACAGCGACTTTTATTTCAGGACCCTGGTTATCTTTTGCTTTCAGGCATGTGACAATGGCCATATTTGCACCCACACTATTTCCAATAACGCCGAGTTTTTTCCCATCTACATTTATCTCGTCGCCATGTTCGGCAACCCATCTAGCAACTGCATAAATTTCATTAATAGCCTGCGGGTATTGGGCATCCGGGGTACGCGTGTAATTAACAAATACAGCTGATGCGCCCGAACCCACCACTACATCCCGTACCAAACGTTGATGCGTTGGATAATCGCCCAGCACCCAACCGCCGCCATGAATAAAAATAAACGCAGGCAGTTTTGTTTTTACACCTGCAGGTCGCACGATGTTCAGGTCAATGGTATATCCATCGGTAACAATTGTTTTTTGGGACTCGTCAATCCCGCTTAAGTCTACTTTGACGGAAGCCTGAGCATTGACGAGTACCAGCCGCGCTTCTGTAGGTGATAAGGTTTCCAGGCCTGGACCGCCGGTATTCAATGCTTTTAAAAATTGCTTCACTTCAGGTGTCAGGTTCGTATCAGTAGCCCAATCCTGTACTTTTGCATGTGCCATTTGTAAGTAGTTATCCGTTATTAGTTATTGGTTATCAGTGTTGATAATCAAGTATTTACAAAAAACTTAATCAAAACTAATTTTGAGTGACTAGTTATCTATTTGAAACAGTACGTATTGTATTGTACCTGTCGAACATTTACGAATGCTACAAAAGTGCCCCGTTACATAATAGGAAGTGTTATACAATTGGATATAAGAGTTACATAATTCACATGTTTATGAAAGCCCATCGGCAAAACAATTGACATAATCAGAACCGATACAAAGTTGAATACCATGGTGTTTCGGAGAGGCCTAGTTCTCCGTGAATACATCCTTTTACAAATCCGTTACATCGTTTTACAAGCGAAAAACGGTCTGGACCAGGCCTGCCCATACCTTTGACGTATTGTTTCACCAACCAAACATCCTCATGCAAATCCATCTGCTCACTTTTTTGCTTTTTTTCCAACCCTTCCTTGCCTGTCAACAGCATTCGGAGGATATCCGGCCAGTATCAGCAGGCATCGGTTTACCATCCGAAAATAACGGATTACCAGGGCTGGCAAAAGCCCAACTGCCGGCAACCGACATCATTTTTCAATCCGCAGACGGCGGACGTACCTGGCAGGATGTCAGTGCGGGATTGCCGGAAAATTCGTTTGTCAACTGTGTTTTTGCCACTGGCGACGAAATTATTGTGGGCACTGAAAACGGTTTGTACCGCAGTAGCGCCGCCACCCCAGTCCCGGTTTGGGAAAAAGACTTTTTTTGTACGGAACAAATTACGAACATTGCCCTCGGCCGGAATGGGCCTTATTTCAGCAGTTACGGGAACGGTATTTTTCAGGAAATGCCGGGTACGGGGATATGGATTCCCATGCACAATAACCTGAAAGACAAAACAATACGGACCGTTTTGGAAACCCCGGACGGAACCCTTTTTGTTGGCTCCGATACCGGTATTTTCAAATCCGCAGATGGCGGGAAAACCTGGAAACAAGTCTATAATGGCAGCATGGTGCTGAACATTGTCGTATCGGGAAATATTCTTATCGGCGGCGGTAGCCGGGGCGTGTTGCGCTCGACTGATGGCGGCGAGCACTGGGAAAGTGTGCTGAACGAAAATATTACGGCCAAAAAAACAGGCCTCATACAGGACCGTTTCGTCGCGATTCTCGGCACAGAAGACCCCACGAAAATCAGTCCTGAAGGCATTACAAACATACTGCGCGTTTCCCCCGATG
This sequence comes from Saprospiraceae bacterium, assembly GCA_022844265.1. Classification (GTDB taxonomy): domain Bacteria; phylum Bacteroidota; class Bacteroidia; order Chitinophagales; family Saprospiraceae; genus M3007. The sequence continues at coordinate 12,103 of JALHMA010000024.1, forward strand.
GCGGCAAAACCTGGCAGCGCATGGAGCAGGTACAATTGCCGGTCGAAGGCATGTACGACATGGATGAGCGGCTTTCGCAGACCCGGGACATTTACGACGTCGTACAGGTGGGCGAATACCTCTTTTGCAGCTTCGACACGGGTATTTTCCGCTCCTCCGACCAGGGCAAAACATGGGAACTTGTATTTGCTTCCACCGAAAAGCGAAAACTGTCCAATTTGACGGTTTCGGGCAATGTGATATATGCTGTTATTGGAGGCGGGTGTTGAAGGTGAAATAACATTGAATTTTGAGCGACAAGGTATCCGTACATACGGTTCTCCGGAGACCCAGGCCGATTATAGGCAATTGCAGGCTTTGGTGGGAAAGGGACGTTGAGCGTACAGATGCTCGTGTTCTTTATGAGGCGGAGCGCCGCCTTCGGCAACGATTAAAACGAGGCTTTCGGTTCATTAGCAGCGGAGTGGCAGGTGATGTTAAAAAGTAAATTGACTGAAGGTCATACCATCAAATTTACACACCCCTGCGCCGTCTGTTCCAAACCAGAGATTCCCTTTTTTATCTTTTAGGGTACAATAAACCGAATAGGCACTTAACGGGTCAGTATAGGGGCTACCTGTGTAGGGTGGGCGTGCATATTTGGAATCAGCTTTGGGCAGGCGCAGGTAGAGGAACGAATGGCCGTCGTAACGATAGGCTCCGGCTCCGGCTTCGAACCACAGGTCGCCGGATTCTGTTTTCCAGGTGTCGGCACGAATACTTTCGTTCACGTTTTTTTTATCGGGAAACGTGGTAAATGTTCGTCCATCAAAACGACTGACTCCGCCTCCGGTGCCGAACCAGATATTGCCCGATGCGTCTTCCTGAATGCTTTGTACCTGATTATTGCACAACCCATCATTTTCAGTAAACTGAATCAGCATATTTCCATCGTAACGGTATACCCCTTCACTATTTGTAGCGAACCAATAGTTGTAATTTCTATCCTGTAAAATACAAAGTACGTTTTTTCCGATTTCGCTTTGTACACGTCCGCCTAAAACCGGAGTGCTTGCCGCTTCTTTCGTTGTTTTTCCCTCTTCAGGCACACTTTTGGTCACAGGCACAGCCTTGTTGGGTTGCTGGCAGGAAAGGAGTGCCAACATGACGCACAACAATAAATAGTTCCCTGTTCCCGGAATGATCCTGCTCTTTAAATTAGTCATCTTCCATTTCGTCCAGGCTTTTTACCGGTACATTTTCATGTTTTGCGCAGCGTTTTTATTTCCCTGGTCAGCCGCTTTTTGAAACCAGTACTTCGCTCTGACGTGATCCACTTTTACACCGAATCCATTATGAAACATCACGCCTAAATTGTTTTGAGCAAAGGCATCTCCCTGCTCGGCCGCTTTTTCATACCAGTACAGGGCTTTTTTGTAATCTTTCTTGACGCCATTCCCGGTATCGTACATAAATCCCAGGTTACTCTGCGCCTCCATGTGGTCCTGCGCGGCCGCTTTTTCATACCAGTACAGCGCTTTTTTGTAATCCTTCTCCACACCTTGTCCACTTTCATACAGGACGCCTAATTTGGACTGGGCGAATGCATCATCCTGCGCTGCTGCTTTTTCGTACCAAAACAGGGCTTTTTCGTAATCCTTCACATAATAATTATACAACGATCCCAGTTTTCCCTGCCAAAAGGGATCCCCGGATTCTGCGGATTCTTTCACTGCATGCATCGCTCTTTTTGCATGTTCGTTTGCCTCGATCTCATCCTTCGAAACAGGCAAATTGCTGTAATAACTCCATAAACCATAATGGCATTTTAAATCTCCTTTTTCTATACCTTCTTCACAGTAAAATTTAAACTTTTCATAATCTTTCACTCTGCCATTCATATAGCACCGTGCCAAAGGATAGTATGCCTCTACTACACCGCCCTGATTGATGGCGGCTTTTAAAGAAATTTTTGCCTCTTCAAAAAGCCCCTTATTGTACAGACCCATGCCCTCCTGATAGGACAAAAGAGCAAGTCTCTTTTTTTCAACATCCAAACCATCCGTTGTGGTGATGGCTACTTGTGGTTCCTGTGAAAGTTTATCGTATGCAAAAGGAATCAGCCCGATCGTTGCGGTAATGATCGGAATAAAAATATTTCCAATGCTGAATTTTACTTTGGAATCTTCCATTGTTGTGTTGCCCTTCCTTTGTAAGCGATCTGGCTACAAAAGGAACCTTTTAGATGAATGTAACCGGTTAATGCGGCCATCTGCATTCGTGGATTACCTGTATCAGATGGTTGTGTAATCGTCCGTAGTGATTACCGGCGTATAACGAAAAACTGCCTGCCGGATTGTATCGTGCGAAACGGTGGGGAATGATTTTCAGGCCGCGCTTGGCAGACACTGCTGCTGCGCTGAACCTAAGTGCAATATGGTGAAATGGGAACTCCTGCCGAGGTTAAAAAGATGCTGTACTTTTCCATCTTGGTGAAAACACCAAGATGGGCGCTGGGCGGCGAACACCTGCCAAGGCGAAAAACAACTGGGGAGAAAACCGGCGCCTGCTTTTCTCTCTGGCGACCTGGTATTCCTACGAACTGACGCAGGCACAACTCCAGTCGTTTCCGTCGAATACCAAATTGATTATGCAGGTTTATGACGATGACAACGTGAATGACCACCGGATGGCGATTGGCATCTTCAACAACATCTATATAGGACTCAAAACTGTTTCGGTTTCCGTTTTTGGGTAACCTGTTCTACGATTTCGTTTATTCTTTTTTGCCTGGTTGCCGGTTGTTTGGCCATTACAAGCCAGTGCAACATGATTTTTCTTACCGATTTACTTAAACTTAAAAAGAAGTCTTTGGCGCCAGGCCTGTTATCCAATTCATGTTCCAGGTCCTGCGGGATGATTAATTCTTCCACATCGTCTGAAATGGTCCACGAACCATTTTGTTTGGCAATTTCAACGCTATCGAAACCTGCCTGCGTCATAAGTCCTTCATCCGTTAATTGCTGCACCTTTCCTTTGTTGATCTTTGACCAAATACTTTTGGGTTTTCGCTTGCAGAAAAATTGGATGAACGTTTCATGGTCAACGGACTTTCTTGTGCTGTCTATCCATCCAAAACAAAGCGCTTCATCCACTGCTTCGCTCCAGGAGATGGTTGGTTTGCCGGATTTTATTTTGTAGCAAATAAGCCAAATCGATTGTTTTGAACGATGGTTTTCTTGCAACCATTGTCTCCATGCCTGGCGGCTTACCGGGTAAAAAGTTTCTATACCTTCTTTTATCATTCAGTTTAAAAGTTGTTCAATTACCTTGTCAATCCATTTCATCTTTGTTTCTTCTGACTTGGCCTCGTTGATAAACATAACTATGAATTTCTTCTTGCCGGGCGAAAGTTTTTCATAATTCAGTTTTGCTGTTTCGTTTTTGTCTAACGCCTTTTGCAAGTCCGTCGGTACTTCTATTTTCTACGTTTGATTTCGGGGTTTCTAAACTTTTTTGAACATCTTTGCCGAGAAAGATGTCCGTGCTGGTCACGGATTTTGTATTTGGTGCTATAAATGAAGATGTTGAAGGATTATGTGGATAAAAATAAGGAATGCTGCATGAATGTTAAAACTTTCGCCAAAAGTTATTTTCTGTAACCCTTACCCTTGGCGGCGCTGGCGCGCGGCTGTGCCGCGTGACGCTTATACGCGCCGGCTGTGCCGGCAAACGTAGAAACAGACGCTTCAATCTGTCGTTTTTAGCAAGTCTGCACTTTTCATATGGAAGGCCATTTTTCTATAGTGCCAATCTATTCACGTTACGTTTGCCGGCACAGCCGGCGGGGATGAGCGGCACGCGGCACAGCCGCGCGCCAGCGCCACTCGGGGTAAGGGAAGGACAGCGTGTACGACAGCGGCAAATCATGGTTATCACAGTTTATTGTTATAAAATATCCAATTTATTTTGATTTCTGATTTGTCTCCAAATTCTGTAATTTTCTGCATTATTGATTTTCGGTGAGCAAATCCAACTGTAAAAATTGCATTATTAAAATTATTCTCTTTACTGTAATTGTAAATATTCTGAAGCATTTCGTTTTCACGCTTTTCATTAACCTCTAGCCACTTTTGATATGTTTGATAAAGTTTTTCATCATTTATCACTTGCAATCCTTTTTCTATCGAATCTTGTATTTCTTCCAATATAAATATACAATCGTTGCTATTAGCGTACGGAAAACCATACTCTCTTATATACAGGCTATTTTTATCGTTGAAACTTCTATAATTAAAACCATTAATATCTAAAAGCCTCTCAATACGCATGTGTAAATATTCTAAATCTTTAAAAAAAGAATCTAATGGAACATCATCCGAATCAACAGGAATATGTTGGATGGTATGACTTTTTAAATATTTTATAACTGTATCTGATTCTAAATTTCTTTGGATTCTTGTAACATAGTATTTGTCAAAATAGGAAGGTGGGATTTCTTCAAAGATTACATCGGGTTTGATAACTTCAAATATTTTATATAACTCTACTGAGGTGCAAACACCACCTTCTTCGTGCCTTGTTCCAATTAATGTGATATTCTTATCTGTCATAATGCACCTTTGATAACAAGCCTAACAAGCAACGTAGTAAAGCCGATGCGCCAACAATGCTTAGGTAAGGCATCCTGTGAGCCAGCGGGGCAGCGGGCCAGCGCTACTCAAGGTAAGGAAAGGACGGCCTGTGCGCCAGTAGGTAATAAGAACCCCCATTCAATCAACTGTTCTTCAACATCTACTGGTAAAATAAATCCACCATGTTTCCATGTACCATCTATATTTAATGCACTTAATTTTGAGTCATAAAAATGTATATGAATTTGTTCTCCGTGTAATTTACCTTCCCCACTGCTTTCTTTAGGTATGTCAATTCGATCAAATAATGAATGAAAAACAGATTGTTTAATTTGATAGTTTATTTGATTCGCCGAAACTGTTAAAGAAGGAATGTAAAACCTTTTAAAATATTCTGGACAATTTAAATGTAACGATATATTACTTTTTACATAATTCTTATGGAGATTTGTCCAACTAAGAATATCAGAAACATAACGATCTAATAATAATTCTTCACTACACCCAATCATGCCATTGTTAGCACCAATAAAACCAGGCTCTAAATCCATTTCTAAAATATTTTTAGACAATTTAGGTGTTGGACTACGCCATAGTTTTATTAAGGCTTTTTGATAATCATTAGAAAGCCAGTTATTTGTAAAAACTTGCCTTTCCTCTTCATCAAAATATAGGATGTCGTGAAAAAAACAGTGTTCTATTTTGTAATTGAAACAATCTGGATGACCGAATATTTGATCTTCATGATTAATTGCTTCATCAACTGCAAGAATTAAATTCTCCATATCTGAAGATCGATCTATAGTAAGGTCATTCCACGCAAAAGACTCTAAATTAATAAGTAAATTAGCAAAGCACATGTCTTATTATTGTTTTTTCTTATGCCGAATAATCTCTGCCATATCACGTTGTTCTTGATCAAAAAAACCTTTAGGATAAGCATTTAAATCCCCAAACTCATTAATAATAATTTCTTTTATATTGATGGCCTTATCTATATTTTTTGAGAAAAAATTAACTAGTACTTCTTGATGAGAAATCGTTCCATCTAATGTCGCAATTCTTATTCCGTTAATTACATGTTCACTATGCGTCTCAACAATCACTTGTATACCTGATGCTGCTATTGTCGCTAAAAAACGTCCAATCCTGCTTTGCCCAAATGGATGAAGGTGCGCTTCTGGATTCTCCACAATTAATAATGCACCGGGGTCGGCAATTAGGCCACTTACAATTACTGGCAAAACAAAAGAAATGCCAAACCCAACATTGTAAGGGGAGAAACCACTAAATAAGTTGCGACCCTTATTAATATCATTATAAACGATAGAATCTATTTCAATTCCAGGGATTACAAAATCCATCCATCGATTTGCTTGATGGCGTAGTTTTAGGTTTTTGTCATGTTTTTTTTCTAAACCCTCGACAACAAAGCAAGATTTTTTTTCATTAACTTCTAATTCACGTCCATTATGTAGTATTTGTGCTGTATATTCACCTTGAGGACCACAATTAGGATAAGATTGACTTACTATATCATAAGATACTCGCGGGCCTACCCTTTCTGCATGTAAGTAATGGAAACTTTTTAAAATGGATGTATTTAATAAAGAAGAATATTCATTAGTGTATGAATATTCTTCGAAAAGAAGATCAGGTTGTGGCTTTTCATCATCTCCACTCAATTTAATAGTTAAATTTCCTTTATTAGTATAAAAGTTGAATGAAATTTTGTTACTATCGGCAAATTTACTTAACGCTGCGGTAGAATTTCCTAAAGATAATAAATAAGGTCCATTAATAGGTATTTTTTGATCAATTAACCATCTTGCATTTTGTCCGTTGTTGCTTGCTTTATCAATAACAATTTTTGCTAAAAGCATCGCTTGGATTGTAGAGGATTTACCGACTGAATTGCCACCGGCTAATACTGTTAGAGGTGCCATTGGGATAGTCGTATCCTGAAAACATTTAAAGTTCTTGATACCGAACTGTGTGATATGACCCATACCTAAAGATTTAAATTGTTTTTTATAATTTGGCTCGTACGCTCAAAAGCCAAATTAAGCCAATACTTATCATTTGTTCGATAACTTACGGAATTGAAAAAATCAGTGTCTTCAAGTAATTTGTCAGCTAGTATTCTTGTGAAACTATTTTCTTTGTTTTTTTCTGCAATTACTTTTGGATCATAAGGGCTGAGTAATACTGACCATGTAGTGAATAAAGATTTATTGATTAACTGGCGACGGCCTTCACGTATCAACTCTTGTGGCAAATATTTACGAAAACAATGCCAACCAAACAAATGAAAAGAGTTCTTCATTCCATTATTAAATGCTTTATGAATTTCATCGTGATATAGGCCACCTTCATTATTCAATGTTATTATTGCTTCATCAAGAAACGATCGCATATTACCAGAATATTGCCAGTTAGACCTTTTTCTGATTTGATCATTCCAGAAACCGATAAACCTAAGTACATATTCTTGAGCATCCATACGGGTAGTTGTGACGCTGTTTCCTGTGGCAGCAATGAATTCTTCTGACTTTGCTAATTGATTTATTGTTTCTCGAACTTTTGCATCTGATAAGCAATTACGAATTTCTTGACTGTTAAGAGGTCTGCCTCCTGTATTGATTCGACGAAACACATCGTATTTTACTTGAGTTGGCGATGCCGCTTCAATTATGTTTATGGTTAATTGGGTAAGCAAAATCTGCTTTTGATGTGAACGATCTAGACCTTTAAGTTTATCTGTTGACTGATAATAGAACCCTTCCAATTTGTTCTCTCCGTGATTAAGATATTCTAGATAACGTAAACGGAATTTATTGTTCAAAAAACTAAAAATAGTAGTAAATCTTTGTAACCCATCGACTACATGATATTTACCTTTTTCAGTCTCAGCCAAATAAAAGGCAGGAATAGGTATGCCTAAAAGTAAAGATTCAATAAGCCTAGATTTTCGCACATTATCCCATACAAATTCGCGTTGAAAGTCTGGCGAAAGATTAATATCTTCAAATTCTAATAAATCTTTAATAGTTGTAATTGACCAACGTTCACTACGAATCTTAATCTTTTTGGGATCATAAGGTACGGTTGGAGGATACTCTCCATCATCACTACTTGCATCGGCACCGCTCCGAAGTCTTTCAATATATGCATCAATTACAGACTCCAATTGTTCTCGCAATCCATCACTTAACACTGTTGCATCATAAGGTTCAGTATTTATTTCGTCGATCAGTCCTAGCGGCTTTTCGACAAATAAAATTTTAAAACGATTTTCATCATCTGTCGCAGCCCATTCTCTGTGAGTATCGCTTTCTTTATGAAGCTCCACATTAAGAATAAGTGGTTCGTCATAGCCATGTGGTTGAACCTGTATCGTTCGCATATCAATTGTTGGTTATAAGGCTCTTATATCTCATAATTCTTAGATATTGAGCCAATTTATGATATAATTCAGCACAAATATAAAGCAATGATAAGTTGATTCACGAAGGTATCAGAAACTCGATTTTTGCATAAAGTAAATATAGGAACATTACTGAATTATATAAGACATTACTATATTACCTAACAAGGTATTAATAATCTTGGTTCGCCTCCGCACTAACTGGAATCTGTTTGCTAATCAGCAAAGATATGATGGTAATTTATTATGAATAATATAAATATAATCACATATATACTCTCAACGCTATATCATTCTATACAAATTTGACAGTAAACCTCGTTTGCACCCGAAATGCAAACGAGGTTTACTGAAACTTATCCTAAAAGGATTTGCACTACTCAATCGCCTGCGGCACATGCCCCTTATACACCCCTGCCTGCATCTTCTCCCGCACCGCCTCGAACGCATCCAGCGTCACCCGAATATCCTCCTCCGTATGATCCGCCGTCGGGATCAGGCGCAGGATAATCATACCTTTCGGGATCACCGGATACACCACGATAGAGCAGAACACGCCGTAGTTGTCGCGCATATCCATCACGAGCGCCATGGCTTCTTCCACCTCGCCGTGCATATACACCGGCGTCACGCAGGTATTGGTGTCGCCGATGTCGAAGCCGCGTTCTTTCAGGCCGCCTTGCAGCAGGCGGACATTGTGCCAGAGTTTTTCGCGGAGTTGCGGCTGGTTTTTCAGCAGTTCAAAACGTTTGAGTGCGCCTTCCACCAGCGGCATGGGCAATGATTTGGCGAAAATCTGCGAGCGCATGTTGTAGCGCAGGAAACGGATGATCTCCGTCGGGCCGGCCACAAAAGCGCCGATGAGGGCCATACTTTTGGCGAAAGTGCTGAAATACAGGTCTACGTCGTCGGTGACGCCCTGTTCTTCGGCAGCACCTGCGCCGGTAGCGCCGAGCATGCCGAAGCCGTGGGCGTCGTCGATGAGCAGGCGGAAACCGTATATTTCTTTCAGGGCAGCGATTTCGCGCAGTTTACCCTGGTCGCCGCGCATACCGAACACACCTTCTGTGATGACGAGGATGCCGCCGCCGGTTTCAGAGACGAGGTTTTTGGCGCGGTCGAGGTTTTTGACCAGGCTGCCGATGTCGTTGTGCGTATAGGCAAAACGTTTGCCCATGTGCATACGCAGCGCATCCACGATACAGGCGTGGCTTTCGGCGTCGTACACCACCACGTCGTGGCGGGTCAGCAGGGCGTCGATGACCGACATGATGCCCTGGTAGCCGTAGTTGAGCAGGTAGCCATCTTCTTTGCCGACGAAATGTGCCAGGCCCGTTTCCAGTTCCTTGTGCAGTTTTGTTTCACCCGACATCATACGGGCGCCCATCGGGTACGCGAGGCCCCAGCGGGCGGCCGCTTCCGCGTCGGCTTTGCGCACTTCCGGGTGGTTGGCCAGGCCGAGGTAGTTGTTGATGCTCCAGCATATAACTTCCTTGCCTTTAAATTTCATGCGGTTGCCCAGTTCACCTTCCAGTTGCGGGAACATATAGTAGCCTTCCGCTACGTCGGCGTATTTGCCCAGTGGGCCTGCCTGTTTGAGAATTCGATCGAATAAATCCACTTTACTAATGATGAATGATGAATGATGAATGATGAATGACAAACATTATAAACAATGAAAATTTAGTATAGACGGGTTGCCGGGGATGGCAACCGATGCCCTAAAATTCATCATTCATCATTTATCATTCATCATTATTTATGCTGCTTGCATCGCTTCCTTCGCCTTCTTCTGCGCCTGCGCTTCCTTCCAGGCTTTCCAACCTGGGCCCATGACAGCGTTCATGCCTTTATCGATGACGAAGTGACGGGCGATATTCCAAAGGCCTTTGGCTTGTGTGAAAATAGAATCGCGGGAGCGAAGGCTCAGGGAAAATCCGCCTTCCATATAAACAATATGGTGCCACCACATGGATGGAATAAACAGGGTTTCGCCGTGTTGCAGGATCGTTTCATGCCCGGTTGCCTTTTGTAGCGCCGGATATTTTTCAAAATTCGGGTGCAGGGGGTCGACGTGGCTTTGCACCGTGAAGGGATGCTGGTAGAGAAAAGGGCTTTGATCCTGGTCGAACAGTACAATGTGTTTGCGCGTCCAGAAATGCGTATGGAACACGTGTGAGCAGTCGATATCGTAATGCAGGGTCGTTACGGCGCCGGTTCCACCAAAAAACATAAACGGGTAGTTGTCCACCCAGCCGTCGCAGATGGTTGGGTTCGACACATCACCGGCCAATTCTTTGGCATGGTCGAGGATATTCCAGAGGAAAATACGGTGCTCCGTCGGGCCTTTTTGAATCATATCAAGGTATTCCCCGAATTTCATCGTCAGGCCGCTTTTCATGTAGTTGGGACCTGGTTTGTGGTAATCCGATCCAATCACAGGGACATCCAATTGACCGTGGTGTTCTTTCAGGTAATCGAAAGTCCACTTTTTAGTCGCTGCCCAGTCTTTAGCCAAATCGGTAAAAACGACTGGTTTTTTGGGTTTAAGGTAATTTTCGATAAATTCTTCGCGGGTCAGTCCGCTACGTCGATCGATTTGAATCATTTGCATAATGTACTAAATTATTTCTTCAGAACAGTCTTTGGAGTATCTTCAAAAATGTGTGGCACAGATGTTTACTTGAGGTGTGGCACACTTATTTGAGCACTTCCGTCTTTTGTTCTTCCATGAAACCTTGTTCAATCATCCATTTGTCGCTGAAGAACTTGGTGGCATATTTGGAGCCGTGGTCGCTGAACAACAGCACCACCACATCATTTTCCGTAAGTTCATCCTGGATTTGTTCGAGTCCCTGCAACGCTGCGCCGCTGGAATAGCCCACCATCATACCTTCCGAACGGGCCAGTTCGCGAGCGCGCAGGGCGCTGTCTTTGTCCGTCACTTTGACGAATTTGTCGATCAACTCAAAATCCATATTTCCGGGAATAATGTTTTTCCCGGTGCCTTCCATACGGTAGGGGTACAATTCTTTTTCGTCGTAAATGCCCGTTTCATGGTATTTTTTCAACACAGAGCCGAAGGCATCCACGCCGATAATTTTCAGGTCAGGGTTTTGCTCGCGCAGGTAACGCCCTGATCCGCAAAGGGTTCCGCCGGTGCTGGCGGCGCCGATCAGGCAGGTGACTTTCCCCTGCGTTTGTTCCCAGATTTCCGGGCCGGTGCTCAGGTAATGCGCTTCCCCGTTGTCGAGGTTAAAGTTCTGGTTGACATAAAAAGCGCCGGGAATGTCTTTGGCAAGTTGTTCCGCTTTGCGGTAGTAGGAGTTCGGGTCGTCGGGCTTGGCCTCTTGCGGACAAAGCACCACTTCGGCGCCCATTGCCTTGAGGTTGTTGAGTTTGTCTTCCGAAATTTTACTCGTCACCGTCAGCACGCATCTATAACCCCGTATAGCGGATATCATGGCCAGGCTAAACCCGGTATTGCCGCTGGTGGCATCCACTACTGTCCCGCCTGGCTTGAGTTTGCCAAGGCGTTCTGCCCGTTCAATCATGTGTAAAGCAATGCGGTCTTTTGCGCTCAGGCCGGGGTTGAACGCTTCCACTTTAGCATATACGGTTGCGGGAATATGCATTACAACATTGTTGAGGCGAATAAGCGGGGTTTTTCCGATTGTTTCTAGTATGTTATTAAATACCATTCCGGGAACTTTTAGAGATGTACAACGCGGTGAATATTGCTTCTGCGAAAAATAGATAAGTTCTTCGAAGAATGAGTAAAAAAAATTGCAAACCCAGGACAAAACACGCATCGGGCGGGTGAGCAAGGAACAATCAACATGCAATCGGGCAATTGTTTCGGGGGCAAAAGTACTTCAAAGTGCCCGAATTATGGCTATCCGATTTTCAAAAGGACACTTAACAAAAAAAACATCTGTAAATGTTTGTCACTTTAAATATTTTTTTCACCTTTGGGTCATTCATCCAAACAATAGTTTGGTTTTCATCTTACACACACAATTAATTCACTTTTCAATCCCCCCACCTATGCTAGTTTTTTACGTTGTTACCATTTGTTTACTTGCAGTACGGGCTATTCCCTATGTCTCATCGTATTTAGAAACGGGCCTCCGCCGGTAGGTGTTTTCACCCCGGAGTCCTGTTGAAAATAAAGGGCAAAAGGTCAAAGGGCAAAAAGCAAATCAACCCGAGTGGTTCAACTTGCTTCTTGCCTTTTGCTTTTTGCTCTTTTTTTTTAAAACTTTCCTTCCAAAAAAGCGCGGACGTCATGGACGGTTTGCACGGGATTTTCCTCCTGCGGCCAATGTCCGGTATTTCTGTAAATCTTCAAAAAAGCGCCGCGAATGCGCCGGTGAAAATCGTACGCGTGTTCGGGTGAAATGCGGGTATCCTCTGCCCCCCAAAGGATAAGCGTCGGATTTGTTATTTTTTCTACCACATCTGCGGGCGGGCGGTTGTCGCTCACCGAAGCCCTGTCTGTGAACGCTTTTCGATTGCCGCTGCGCAACAATAATTCGTAGTGACGTTGGATCAGCGAATCCGTCACGAGCGCATCATCCGCATATACTTCGTCCAGCATAATTTCGATGAACGATTTCGGCGTGATTTTCCACAGGCTGCGATTCAGCACGGGCGTGCGCGCGATCAAATGAACCAGGGAAGACTTTTTTTCTTCAAAACCGGGTGCTGCGATCAGGATCAGTTTGTCCACCTTCCCTGACGAAGACTCCGATGCATAGTGCCAGGCGATCTGAGCGCCGAGGCCATTGCCTGCCAGGTGAAACTTTTTGAGATCGAGGTGGCCGGCGAGGCTGTCCAGGAGACTGGCGTACATAAAAGCGCTGTAGCTTCCCCGGGGATGCGGCCCGGTCAGTCCGAAACCGGGTAAATCCACACAAATAACCTTGTATTTATCGGAAAGAGAAGCCGTCCAGGCATCCCAGGTATGCATGGAACTCTGCGCATCGTGCAACAATATAATGGCATCTCCTTTTCCCGTGATGCGACAAAAAACATCCATGTCGTCGATGCGCAGCAAGCGGGAATCGGGAGCGGCATACTTCAGGGTCAGGCTTTCCACTGGCAGGTCATCGTGCCAATTGTTCCAAAGCCAATAACTGAAAAACAATAAAATCCCCCAACGCAGCATAAAAGATATGCTCAGGAAACCTAACCATTTTCTGGCGGTTGCGAAGAACGAAGGCCTGGGCGAAGGTGATTCCATGTGTACGATGTTTCGTTTATCGTGTTTGGTGTTTGGTTTTTAGTGTTTGGGACGCTCCGCCCTTGGCAATCGTGTTGGCCGAACTATACACAGTTGCCAAGGGCGGAGCGTCCCAAACACTAAAAACCAAACACCAAACACGGGCCAAAGGCGAAGCACCCCCAAACACGAAACACTAAACACCAAACACCAAAACTAAACCATTGATTTATCAGAAGCGAATACCGCACTCATGTACTCGCGATTCATGCGGGCTATATTCTCTACCGAAATTTCTTTGGGACACTCCGCTTCGCAGGCTTTTACATTGGAGCATTGGCCAAAACCTTCTTTGTCCATTTGTGCGATCATGGACAGGACGCGTTTCTGGCGCTCCACATGTCCCTGCGGCAGCAAAGCGAGGTGCGATATTTTGGCGGAAGTAAACAGCATGGCCGACGCATTGGGGCAGGCAGCCACACAGGCGCCGCAGCCGATACAGGCAGCAGCGTCGAATGCATGGGAAGCCTGTTCTTTTTCAATCGGAATAGCATTGGCATCCTGCGCCTGGCCGGTATTGACGCTGACGTAACCGCCGGCCTGTATGATGCGATCGAATGCGGAGCGGTCTACCACCAAATCCTTGATAACCGGAAATGCCTGTGCACGGAAAGGCTCGATCACAATCGTTTCGCCGTCGTGGTAATGACGCATGTGCACCTGGCAGGTCGTTGTGCCTTTCATGGGGCCGTGCGCCTGCCCGTCGATCACCAAAGAGCAGGTACCGCAGATACCTTCCCGGCAATCGTGCTCAAAAGCAACCGGCTCCTCGCGTTGCATCACGAGTTGTTCGTTCAATACGTCCAGCATTTCAAGAAAGGACATATCCGGGTTGACGTCCGGTAATTGGTAGGTAACGAATTCACCTTTGTATTTGCCGCCCTGGCGCCAGATTTTCAGATTCAGTTTCATCTTGCGTGAGATGAGTTATGTGTGAGTATAAAAGTATTTGAGTGTGCGAGGATTTGAGGAGTTGAGTATTTGAGTATTTGACTGATAACCAAACGTTTGCAGTCAAATACTCGAATACTCGAATCATCAAATACTCATTTTTATTTCTCTTCCACAATTGCCGAGCAATTGTCTATCAGTAAGTTACCATTTTTCCCTTCGTGGCCCGGCGCGTAATACGCCATCAGGTCGATTTCATCAAAATCCGCGATACTCGGCTGTAAAGTAAACGTGTAGCGCGTCCAAATGGAGTGGCCCACGGCGCTGCTTTCAGCCAGCAATTCTTCTTCTCCTGTCCTCGTGTTCACGCCCCATATTTTCAGAATCGTAGGCGATTTATAGTTCACTTCCAGTCCGGTGATTCTGGAAACAGACTGATAATTATTGGAACGCGCCAGATACGCACTGAAAGTATAGGTCGAATCTTTTTTCAACCAGCCGTTCAATTTTTGCCCGATACCTTCCCAGGTATTATTGTCGCGCACCACCATGCCTACATATTTATCGCCGTCTTGCGCTTCCAGTTTGACGCCAAACCAGCCGGGTTGAATATCAGAAGGCGTTTCGGTGTCCGACCCCATGTTTATCCATCCGCCGGGTGTAAGCCCTGCCTCCCGCTCATCCCACTCAAAAGAAGGATTTTGCAGTCGTATGGTTTGTTGCGCCTGTACACTGCACAGGAAAAAAAACGTACTAACAATCAAACCCATTCCCTTTTTCATAGCAATTCGGACAAATTTTTCTTACTGCTTGAGTTGAATGTCGGAGCAATTATCCATCAGAAGGGTCCCATTTGTTAATTCTTTTCCCGGTGCGTAATAAGCCACGAGTTCGATCCGGTCACAATCAGATTTTTGGGGTTGTAACGTAAAAGTATAATGTAGCCACTCAAGATGATCAACTACCTCGCTTTCCGCCAGTAATTCCCTTTTGTTTAATAAGGTATTGACTCCCCATATCCTTAGAACGGTCGGCGCGGAGAAAAATGTACTCTTACCGGTTATTCTGGAACGGGATGTGAGCAAACTCCAATAAGCCAGATGCAAACTGAAAGTATAAACCGAATCCTGCATCATCAGCCCTTCCAGGACTTGTCCGATTCCTTCCCAAGTGTAATTATCTCTTACTACCAAACCCACATACTTTGTTCCATGTTTTGCTTTCATCCTTAAACCCCAGGCGCCTGGTTGAATGTCTGGTGGTGTTTCCCCTTCCATTCCCAGGTCTATCCACCCACTCGGCGCTTTATCATACTGTGGTTCATCCCACTCGAAAGAAGGATTTTGCAGTCGAATGGTTTGTTGCGCCTGTACACCAGCCAGAAAAAAGGCCGGCAGCAACACAAACAACACATTCCTTTTCATAGCAAACCGTTTTTGTGAAAATGCCAAACAAAAAACCGCTCTCCCCCCTCTCACCTCTCACTTCTCACCTCTCACCTCTATTCATAGGAGCGTTGCACCACCTTAATTTCCTCATATACCAGCGGTTCTTTATGTAAAACAGGTTGTTCGCCTTCACCTTTCCATTCCCAGGCGAACACATTCATAAAATTTTCATCGTCGCGCTGTGCTTCTCCCTTGTCCGTCTGGTACTCTTCCCGGAAGTGACCGCCGCAGGATTCCTGGCGTTCCAGGGCGTCGTGGCACATCAGTTCGCCGAGTTCTATTAAGTCGGCGACGCGCCATGCTTTTTCCAGTTCAGGATTGTAGTCGTCCGATCTGCCCGGCACGAAAGCGTCTTTCCAGAATTCTGCGCGCAGGGCGCGAATTTCCGCAATGGCTTGTGTCAAACCCTCGGCATTACGGGCCATGCCGCATTTATCCCACATAATTTTACCGAGGCGGCGGTGGAAACTTTCCACACTTTGTTTTCCGCCGAGATTCATCAGTTGTTCGATCCGGTCGCGCACCTCCTTTTCAGCCTGCTCAAATGCAGGCGTATCGGTCGGAATAGTGCCCGTGCGAATTTCTTTCGAGAGGTAAGAGCCGATGGTGTACGGCAATACGAAGTAGCCGTCGGCGAGACCCTGCATCAGCGCGGAAGCGCCGAGACGGTTGGCGCCGTGATCGCTGAAGTTGGC
>JALHMA010000025.1 GCA_022844265.1 Saprospiraceae bacterium
GCACTGATGACTTCGGACTTGTTACGACTTCGGACTTGTTAATTCCTTCCCCGCTTGTTCCCCCCGCTTTTCACCTTCGTAGTGCTTTTTTGTTTCTGGACTTTGCCACCGTTTCTGCCTTGAGCGGTCGTCGTGGTTTTTTCCTTTTTCACCTTGGGCCCTTTTCTACCTTGAGCGGTGGTGGTCGTTTTTTCCTTTTGCACCTTTCCCTGACGCCCCTGCACAGTGGTGGTGGTTTTGGTTTTGCTGATTTTGCCGCCGCGCGGGCCGGTAGCCTTCACAGTGGTGGTGCGGGTGCGCACGACCTTGGAATGTGTGCGGTGGGGCGTATAAGCGCGGTGGGCGCGCACAACTCTGTGCGTAGTAACCACATGATAATGAGCGCGATAGGGCCTTATTCTGGCGTGGTATAACCCCCAGGGCCGTGGGCGGAAAGGCCTCCACCAGGTCGGATACAATCCCCAGCGCCAGGGTGAAACATAGACCACATAGGCAGGCCGGTACATGTACCGCACGGAAGGCCAGAGCCAAACATTGACGATGATGGCATCAGGCGCCAGATGTACCGCAGGGCCACCCCTGCCTTTGGGGCTTTCCACACCTTCTGCTCCAACCGGTTCGGCAATGACCTGTTCTCCAAACACGTCTTCATCGCCGAGAATTTGTAAAACAGCGCTTTCTGCGCCTGTTTTTTCCAGTTCGATCACTGCCACGTCCTGCGACTCGGCTTCGCTGACGGGCGCCTGCAATATAATGGCGTGTACGTCGCCGTCCATGCGGTCGACCACGCGTATGTAGTCGATCTGACCGTCTTCATTCAGGTCGAGGTTATTGGCCGGGTTGTCTTCTTCGTTCAGCCGTTTTTCAAAATCTTCGAGGGAAGATGATTGTTTAAACAGATCGAGCGCAGCTTCCAGGCTGAAATGGTCGCCTGCGAGTCCGGTGCTGTCTGCATCATTTTGTTCCTGTGCCTGCAAGGGGGCGGCCAGCAGCGATGCTGCCAGGGCGGCCCAAAAGAAAAACTTTGGTTGTGTCTTCATGGTACTACTTCGTTAAAGGTTGGATAGGTTAGATCGGTTTGCAAATGGAGTTGTGTCAGAAGGCCCAGCGGGCCTATATCTTTGTAGCACTGACGGATTAAATGGCACCCGGCCCATCGGGCCGGTATCTTTATCGAATAAATACCGGCCCGATGGGCCGGATGAAATCTGCTTTGGCATTACTACAAAGATATAGGCCCGCTGGGCCTTTTGAAACAACTCCAGATTTGACAGAAAGATAGGTCGCAGGTTTAATTCCCCGAACCGGCAAGCCCAAAAAAATGTGATCCATCTTAAACTAATGGACATTTTCGCGGATACAGACTTTCCAAGTTTTAAAAACTTGGAAAGTCTGGGCACTCGAAAAACATGTCCAGTAGTGTGGGTCAAGACCCTCCTACTCCATCACCGCATCCGTCATCGCATCCCGGAAATCAAAAAACGTTTCTTTCAGGTCGCTTTTGGCGTCGGTGCCATAATTGACGAAGTACACCATGGTAAAATCTTTTTCCGGAAACCAGTACATATCGGCGGTGTAGCCGAGGTCGCGGCCGCGATGCCCGTAAGCGTATTCATCGGGGGCGCGTTCGAGAAAATCGCGGAAAATACCGAGTCCGTTGGCGCGATTGGCATCTTCCACCGGGTCGGTGAACGTCAGCATTTGTGCCAGTCCGGCAGCGGAAAGCACCTTTTTTTCACGCACCAGCGCTTCGATGAAGGCTTGCAGGTCGTACACATTGGAATATAGTCCGCCATAACCGTTGCCGCTTCCGGTGTTGTAATTGGTCATGTTCAGGATGGTGCCGTTGTTGTAGAGGTCGAAATAACCCTGCGCGGTATTAGCCGGAAGCGGATCGTGCCAGTAGTAGTAGGTGTTGGACAGTTCCAGCGGTTCGATAATTTTTTCCCGAAGCAGGCGGGCATTGTCTTGTCCGGTAGCCGCTTCGATGACCATCACCAGCAGCAGAAAATTGGTATTGGAGTAGGACGCATCCGTGCCGGGTGCAAATTCAGGTTCATCGCCGTACACATAAGGAATCAGTTCGTCGGGCGTCCATTTCCGGGCGGGGTTATTGAGCACGGCGAGGTAAAACGAGTTGTCGTCGATCACATCCGCGATACCGCTGGTGTGGTTGAGCAACATGCGCACAGTGCTTTCCCGCGCATTTTTCACTTTGTCCATTACTTCTCCGGAAAGCCATTTGGAAAGCGGATCGTCGAGTGCAAACTCGTCTTCCTCCACCAATTTCAGCGACAGGGCGCCGATAAAAGTTTTGGTGATACTGCACGCTTTAGACACCGTACAGGGTTTCATATCCACATTTTCGGAAATATCGGCTTTCCCGGAAGCGCCTACCCAGACGCCGTCGGCATCGCGAACCAGCGCAGAGATGCCGGGCAATCCTTTTGCCACAAACTGATCCAGCACCGCCTGGTAGGCAGCGGCTTTGGGGTGGTTGGGGGTTGGGGTATATGCACAATCGACGCTGTGCCCGATGCCTTTTTGACAAGCGTTGGGCAGCAGCAGTGCAGCAAATAGCAACGTGGCAAATAGTTTATTTTTCACGACGATCATTTATTGTAAAAGTGGAGCGGTTGAGGGTGTTGATAGTTGAGAAAGCATTGGTAGTCAATGGATTAACATACTATCTTGTTCAAAATCACTTTGTGCTATCTAAAGGTGGAATAAAGGAACGGCTGCTCCAATGTGCAGGGCCGTGTTGGGCAACAGCGGGACATACGATTTCACGAACGGCATTTGCAGGAAAAACTGGTAGTCGACAAAAAACCGGGGCGCGTTTTGGCCTTTTTGCAGCTGATAACTCAGGCCCAGGGCCATCGAACCCATGAATTGCGGCCTTCCCAGGTTTGCTTTTTTGTCGTACGATCCGTCTTTTAACGTAAAAACTTCCGTGTCGGAAAAGGCGTGCAGGTAACCGGCGCCGAGGCGCATTTCAGCAGCCGTGCCGCGCCAGATGGCCCGGCGGTATCCAAGTTCCGAATAGAGTTGTACGGCGGTTTGTACATACTGGTGGTATGAAACGCCCAGTTTTGCCGTCTGAAACCACTGATTGAGCGGGTGTCGGTTGTACCTGAATTCCGTTCCGGCACTCACGCCCGGATGCACGGGAGTGGTAAAAACACTTCCCGGCAATTGCGTTCCGAGGTTAAAAACCGACACGATCAGGGGTTGTGTTGGGGCAGGCGTAGCGGATGTTTGCGCCGACAGCCCGGAAGGACTTGCCCAGAGCATGAAACAGGCAATGCAAATAATCCAAGGGCGTATTTTCATGGGACATATTTTTTATCCCACAATAATAAGCCGCTACCCCGGTTGGGTGAAATGACCGGCGTTAACCTTGCCGGTGATTTTCAGACAATATGCCTGATGCGTTCACATATCGCTTTCGGCATTACATGCAATAATTTGAAATGTCCCATTCGTGAAGGGTAGCATGTTTTTGTTTTTTAGTTATCTTTGTATTGAATTTAGATATAAACAATCATGAACTCACTTAATACAAGCACCACTATTCCCATAAATAAAGGTTCGGACGGCGTTATTCGAATAGGTTCAACTCGTGTGACTTTGGAGACCGTTGTGCAAGTATTTCAAAATGGTTCTACTGCTGAAGAGATTGCTTTTCAATACCCCGTATTGGATTTATCAGATATTTATGCGGTGATTAGTTACTATTTAAAAAATCAGACTGCTGTTGATAACTACATAAAAACTTCTCAAACAGCAGCCGAAGAAATTAAATCGGCGGTTCAGAAGCAATTTGAATCAAAGGGTACTCGCCAACGCTTAATGATGCGAAAATCCAATCGCTCTTAAAATGCCTTTTAATGAGACTTCTTACTGACGAAAATCTGAATAATCATATTTATCGCAGTTTATTGCTACAAAGGTCAAATCTAAATATTGTTCGTGTTCAAGATGTAGGTCTTTCAGGCAAATCTGACCCGGAAGTACTGACGTGGGCACTTAATGAAAATCGAATTCTATTGACACATGATGTGCGTACAATTCCTGCAATTGCACTTGATTGGTTGAGTAACAATCAGGCTATTCCTGGAATTTTCTTAATCGAACAAACCTCCCCGATTGGTATCATTATAGCTGATTTGCTATTGATTCTTGATGTCAGTGAACAACAGGAGTGGGATGGACATCTACATTACCTCCCTTTATAGACACTCACTACTACTTTACTGTCTCCAGCAAACCCGCCGCCGCCCATTCTCGTACGACTTTATGACCCACATACTTGGCATCGTAAGGCACAAACGAAACTTCGCCTACCCATATATCCCGCTGGGTAGCCGGGTTGACCAATTGAATCTGGAAGCGTTGTTGCTTTGATTTGGTGCGCATGATGGCTCCATGCGGCACCGGGAGTACCGGGCCTTGTTTAACATCCCAGAAAGGCTGCCCCAACACCAGTACAGCATCCGGCCGGAAGGAAACTTTTGCAGAATCCGGGGTTTCCATGCTGCCGTTCAGGAAATCATCCTGAGCGTTCACCCCTTTTTGCAGGAGGCTTTTTTTAAAACCACCGATGACGGCTTCGTACATCGCTTCGTCTTTTTCGCTGAACGAACTGGTTTTGATATAGACCGACTGGATAGTCTGGTTGTTAGATTGGTCCCATTTGGAACTCAATTTAACAGAATTGGGCGGGACGCTGGCGCAACGGATGGCGGTCAGTGTACATAAGAGGGCAAAAAAACGGATCAGGGTTTTCATAAGGTGGGTTAACTTTTAATTTCCGAACAGACTGTCGCGCTGTTTCAATTTCTTTTTCTTCGATTTTTCGGGCGCATCCAGTTTGAAACGAACCGGGAGTGTATAACGAACCCGGACTGCTTCCCCATCGAACATTCCCGGAGTCCACTTGGGCATCATCTCCACCACGCGCGCAGCTTCTGCTGCACAGCCCCCGCCGATGTCTCGAAGTATGGTTACATTGGATACGGAACCATCTTTTTCTACGATAAAAGTGAGTGCCACAACACCCTGAATGTTGTTTTTCTTTGCCGCATTCGGGTATTGGATGTTGGTGGCTAAAAACCTCATTAACTCGGTATCTCCGCCCGGAAACGATGGAATTACACAACCTTCAGGCATTGTTTTATCGACACTACCCGAAGGGGCTGCTGGAAAACCGGGCGGGGTATATATCGTCGTATCCACAACGGAAAGGCCGTCCTGTGCATAAGCGGCACACGAAAAAAATGCAGCAAAACACGCTGCGAGGCATTGCTTTTTCATTTGTTAATCAATTATGGTTTTGTGAAGATGGTGTTTGAAGTTGATCGAAAAAACGCAGTAATGTGGAAGTTCGTTCCTCTGGCGCCAGGTTTTTCAGTTCTTTTAAAGGAAACCAGTGCAATCTTTTCAAAGTTGGGCGGAACAAAGATTCTACCTGCTTTGCCACTTCCCAGGAAACAGGTGTTTTTAAGGAAAAACGCAGGTAGCACCAGGCTGCGGCCGGCGACAACCAAGGCAGGTAAACAAACCATAGCAAAGGCACGACAAGTATACAGACAAATGATATCATCAGGAATTTTGCCATTCCGGCTTGCAGGCCCCACTGGGCAACCATCAGGCTTTCCCAGTAGTCGGGCCTGATGATAAAAAGACACGCCACCAGCAATGCTACGAGGATCAATTTGGCGATGAAATCGTAGAAATGGGAATATCTGAGCATAAAATTTAAGGGGTTAATGAGCAGAAATGATTTGGTTAATGTCTTATTTCTAGTTGATGTGAACAGGTATAATGAACAAATAAACCCTCTTCCAACTTCTAAAACCACGGATTCAAACGTTCCGGCCGATCTTTAAACAATTCCCGGACTGCGTCGAGCAGCCAATCGCCGCCAAAAGTCACTGTGTCGTGGTGCGAAACGTAAACGATCCATTCCAGGCCATCATCGAACCAGTACGTATCGTCTATCATGAACCTGGAAAAAAGGCGCTCCGGGCTTGCCGTGAAAAGCCCTTCGCCGGCATCGAGCGCATACACCTGCCCGATGATTCGCTTTTGCATAACAGCGGTTAATTGCGCTGCCATTTCCTCGTCCAGCCCTTCCACGTGCAGCGTCTCGCAGCGGGCCGCGTCACCCAGGGGCGGCCAGTAACCTTTTCCGACGCCCCATTGCGTCAGGAGCCGTTCGCGCAATAGATTGGCCTTCTCGCCGTGTACCCGATCGGGATCCGAGTGCTCAAAAGAGACGCAGTCCTGGTCGGGGCAGGTTTTATCGGAGGCCGGTTGATCGGCCAGGTAGGGTTTTATCGTCTGCTGAAATTCTTCCACGATCCCTGCCATTACACCGGTCAGTTGGTCGGTTAATCTTTTAAGGCCGGGTGTAGCGGCTTCGGTTATTTCGGGCAGGGCTGCGGGCGCAGGTGTTGCTGCTTTTTTACGGCTGTTTGCTACTACGCGAAATAGAGCAGGCGCCTGCCGGGCAATGGTTTCAACGGCCGCTGTGGCGGCATCAGGGTTCAACACCCAGAGATAATGGGTGATGCAGCCTGGCGCCGTCTGTACGCCACCGGTGTTGCCGCCATTGGCGGTGTCCTGCAACACCTGGTACAGTGGATAGGAAACTTCCGATTGCAGCGCATCAAACCAGGGGGCAGCGGCCGCAAACCCATCCCAATCGGGCGTAAAAATCTGCACATCGAGGTACCACTCCATGCCTGGACGTTCCGAATAACCCGCCTGTTTCAAGGCTATAACCAAACGATGCAGGGCGGATTCTTTGGTTTCCTCCGGTAACAGGGCTTCCTGCCGGATGAGCGTAGCCGGCAGGCCGCAGGGAGCCGTGCGTACCTCAAACGACTGGGATGATTCTTGCCAGAGCAGGCGGAGGTAGTGCCAAATGCCGTTTTCAGGGCGGTAGAGCGTTTTTTGAAAGGGGGTTATCATTTAGTTGGGTGTTGTTGAGAATGCATCGAAAAAACGCAGTATTCCGGATTTTCGTTCCTCCGGACTCAATTTTTTCAGCTCGGACTCTTGGATAGCAATGTACCCTTTTCAAACTGGTGTTCCGGTTCCCCTGCAATGCACCTTCCCCCCATCAATACACTTCAATCTGAACCTGCACCCAGTATTCGTGGCAGCGGTCAGAGTACGTTTCGAAGGGGCCGAAGGTTCTCAGATAAGAATACCCCGGGCCCCAGCGAGAGCTTCTGAAATCGTGGGTCGGGAACTCGTCGTCCGTCCAATGTTCGCCTGTGGAAGCCATTGGATTGTCCTGGTGCCTGTTGCCAAGGCTTAGTTTTAAACGCAGCTGATATGTGTTGCTGAGCCATTCCTGTTCGGATATCTGGTAATAAAAAGACTGCCAGATATTATTGGCGACCGGCGTATTAGATAGATGTGGGTTCCCTTGTTCGATCGCGCGAGTATGTATATTGTAGCACACCAACTGATAACCAGAATTTTTCCAGATGGTATTCTCTTGAGGCTGCTGGGTACGGGGCACCATCACCACTCCGGAAGGCGTGTTGGCTGCTATATAAGCCTGCACGTATCCTGACACAGGTTCGTGGGTACAATGGTTATTGGTATTGCCGCATTCGCCCATAAAGATACCGTTCAGGCGAACATGGATTGTTTTGGTTTGGGCGGTGGCTGCGACTGTCAGACCAGCCAGGAGTGCCATGGTGAAAAAGGTTTTTTGCATTTCAGTGGTTGTTAGAGTGAGATTGGATGGTTTGAAGAGTTGACTACTTAGAAGTGTTTTCAGCGGCGATTCATATAAATCGTTTTTACTGTTTGAGTAGTGTAACAGTGCGTACATCCCCGGTAAACCGATCTACAAAGTTGCGGTGGTCAGGATCGTTGCGGCTATTGTAAATATTGACGCCTCTCGAGCCGCTGCCATCGGTCAAAGCGCTTACACGAATCGCTTTTAAATCCCAGTTGTCATACGTGTCGAAAGGTTGTCCCTTGCGAGGACTGCCGTCGTGCCGAATAGTGATACTTTTTACGTTACTTAGATCTTCTACATCTCCTACTACGAGATCACCGACTATCATACCGTTGTTGCCGAAGCTTCCACTGACACTGGTATTGTCAGTGATACTTATTTCATCTGAGGACGTACCGTCGAGAAAATTCAAACTGATATAAGCGCTGTTGCCGCCCCGTAAATCGTCGCCGCCAGTTGTCAGAACGATGTGAATCAATTCAAATTCCTGTGCTTGAATCCGGTTAGCCGTGGCGCACATCAGGAAAAATCCGATGGCAAAAAGAACATTTTTCATAATAATAAAAATAGGGATTGGTTTGCCTACTCGTTCGCTTTTCGGCATCCGCGTCTTACTTTTTTTGGGCATGGCTCCGCCAGGCCGGGGGTGTTCAGATGATTCCCTGATTCTTTTTTTACAAAAAACCTTCTATTGGAAAAGTAAAAAGAAGGTGGAGGTTTTTAGTTTTACAAAAAGGGTGTATTAGCCGTTAGGCAAATCTTCTTTCCAGCCGACGGCGAACGTGATCGCCATTAGACCGAACAGTAAAGCATAAAAGATGGTCATGGTAAATGTTGGAGTTTAAAAAAGGGGGTTATTGAAATCTGTACTTACTGAACAACAAGTTTCCCGATGGAATATCCCATATCTGACCGGACTTCCAGCCAGTACACACCCGGTTGCAAGTCGGTGGTACTAAACCGTTTCGCATCGTTCGATACAGCCACCTCCCGCCCGGCAGCATCCAGAACACGCAGAGAGGCCATTGTTTCGTCGTCACTGAAAGGATAAGTGATCAAACATTCGCTGCCCGCTGTAACCGGATTGGGATAAATCGAGAGTTTCCCCGGCCGGTCTTCGATGGTTACCGGAACAATGGCTGAAAAGGTCTCCCGGCCGTCAAAATCCGTTTGCAACAAGCGGTAGTAGTTGATGCCGGGCAAAGGTTTTTCATCCAGAAAAGAATAAGAAACACTTGCGATGCTATTACCCTGACCGGCTACAAAGCCGAGGGTTTGCCAGCGCGCACCATCGGGGCTTCGCTCGATGAAAAAGCCTTTGTTATTGGTTTCGGTAGCGGTGGTCCAGTCGAGGCGGACGGCATGACCTTCCATACGGGCGGTGAATTGGATCCATTCAATTGGCAAGACAGCACAAGCCGCTATAACCTGTGCCCTAGTGTTACAGCCCGTGGCGTTTCCGGAAATGGTGGCCGGATTAGCGGGTATATTCAAATAACTACAGATACTGGGCACCTCACAGGTAGAGAGCAAACCTGAACTCTGGAGCGTCAGACCAGCGATGGAACTGCTGTTGATATTTCCCAATCCCGACAAACTCGTCAAGGCGGAATTGCTTTCAATGACAACAGGACCTGCTGAGACGGTTGTGACGGCATTTAAGGCGGTCAAACTGTTTAAAACATTATTATTCCGGATCGTAACGCCGCTGCCGAAAACGCCCCCTATGGAAGTAAGTGCGTTCAGCCCGGTTAAACTGGTTAAAACTGGATTACCAATGATCCTTAAACTTCCCCCCATGGAAGTGACGCTGCCCAAGCCGGTCAAACTTGTCAAAGCAGCATTATTAAAGATCTCCAGTCCATAGCCGATAGCGGTCATTCCATTCAGACCCGTTAAATCCGTCAATCCAGGACTACTATAAATGCCAATCCCGGCCCCGGTGGAGGTGACCCCGTTCAATCCCGTTAAACTGGTTAAAGCAGGGTTATTACCGATAGATATAATGCCGCCTACCGTTCCCGTGAGCGCACTAAGTCCGGTAATATTGGTCAGGACATTATTATTTTGAATAGCAAGATTACCCATCAGCGAAGTAAGCCCGCTTAATCCTGATAAGTTAGATAAAACAGGGTTACTGGTAATATTAAAATATCCGGTAATGGTATTTAGCATGCTCAATCCGGTAAAGCTCGTCAATGACGCATTGCTGGAGATACTGCATGACCCAACGATGGACGTGAGTGCGCTCAATCCGGTAAAATTTATTAAAGCAGGATTATTGTTGATCGTAACACCGCCCTTGACTATAGCGAGTGCGTTCAAGCCGGTCAAGCTAGAAAGCACCGTATTATTGGTTACAAATAAACCTCCGGCACCCAACCCGGTTCCGACAGAGGTAAGGCCTCCCAGTCCTGTCAAGCTGGTCAATCCGGCATTATTGGCAATGTTAAGATCCAGCTGGATATTAACCAGCCCGCTCAATCCGGTTAGATTGACCAATGCATTGTTGTTTGAAATACTAAGAGCCCCCGAAAGGGTAGTTACCATGCCGACTAAGCCCGTTAAATTTGCCAAGACGGGGTTTCCGCTTACAGATACTCCGGCTGTTCCAATGTTCGTCAGGGTGTTCAGTGCATTTACATTTGACAATACACTATTGCTCACAATGAGAATCCGGCCAACCGAGGTGAGTGCAGTCAAGCCGGAAAAACTGGTCAACAAAGTATTATTCTGAACGGATAATTCGCCCCCAATGGTAGTAAGCCCTCCCAATCCGGTCAAGCTGGTGAATTTTGTTAAGAAGATGTCCAGGGTACCACCAATAGTCTGGAGCGCGGTCATTCCGGAAAAATTTGCCAGGGAATTATTACCGGACATGGCCAAATTCCCGCCGACAGAAACAAGTGCACCCAGGCCGGCCAAACTGCTCAGCGCATTATTCGATTGAATGCTAAGAAAGCCGCCGATAGAAGTTACATTGTGTAAGCCTGCCAAACTGGTCAGGGCGCTGTTGTTAAAAATTAAAAGGTAGCCTGTAATAGAAGTGAGCTGACTGAGACCGTTGAGATTGGTGATATTACCGGCTACGCTTTCCTGTATGATAATACCGTAAGGCATAGTGGTGCATCCCGCATAAGTGGTAGAAAAATTGTTAATGGCGGTCTGGGTAGACAGGGTAATATTGCCGGAGGGACAAGCGGCGTACATCGAAATGCACGAAATGCTAAAGAGGATGATAATAAAGCAATTTTTCATGGAGAGATATTTTGTTGTGGCAATGATTTTAGTGGTATTTTCGATGTTTTGCAGGATAGTTTTTCCGAGCCACGCAGTCACATCTAGCCAATCAGAAGGAGCGTTTGCTACCCTTCTTACCGGGACTCTATCTGGTTTTTGCCTGAGTTAAATGCTTGAATAGTAATAAAAGTAGCGGCGTGATGCATTGCCCATCATTCCCTAAAAGGAGGAAGTGGCAGTGTGATAATAAGTGTCCGATGAAGGAAAAAATTAAGCCGGGTGCAGGTTTTCCTGCAAATTATTTCTCTTTCAAAAAAGCCTTCGCAATGGCCTCGCTGACCGAATGCACCTGTAGTTTTTTGCCGGCATTCAAGGTCATGGTGCCATTAACCGTCGTGTACCAGCTCCGGGTGCAATTCGCATTAATGACAATAAAATCGCTGTTTGGCAGCGGGTCGGGCGGCACCACGCCGCCGCCCCAGTTGGCCGCCACGTTCCAGTTGCCAGCGGTTGCAAAAGTATAGGTCGTTTGGGCGAATGCAGAAGAAACAAACCAAGTGAACAGGAAGGCAGTAAGCAGGAGGGCGAGATGTGCTTTCATTATTGATATTTTGTGAAAACGCATGCTTTCGAGTGTATAAAAGGTGGTTATTTGGGGCTTATTGCTCACTTTTTATCTCCGGAATGGTATAAACGGCGATGATGCGGGCATTCATTTTTTCAAAGGCGCATCTGCCTGATAAAACGCCATAGCGGCCTGAATTTTCCAGCCGCTTCCCGTCAAAATCATCAGCCGTTGGTCGTGCGATTTCGAAACGGTACCATCCGGCTGGATCATGGTTTGATCGAAACTCACAAAGGCCATGTCGCCGTGGATGGTGAACCGGAAATTTTCATCAACAAGTTTGGCGGCCGATTTTTTACTGCTTTTGGCCCATTCTCGGATGGTATCGCCGATGGTTTTCCAGGTCGAAAGTTGACCCACGGAGCCGTCGGGATTGGTCCAGACCTGCAAATCCTGCCCGCTTTGGAGGCGCGTGGCAGCCCAGGCCTCCATATCGTTGTCAAGCCAGGCCTGTGTTTCGGCCATACAGGCTTTTTTGATAGCTTCTTCCGTAGGGGTCATAGCCGGGCTTTGGGCTACCAGATGGGTGGATAGTAGACAAATACAACCGAGTAAAAGTGCATTTTTCATAGTTTTTCAAATTTAGGAGGGGAGAAAAAGATGGTCAAAAGGTTTTTGAGGTTTACTGGAAAAATGTTTTGGGCATAGCTTCGCCACCCCGTGACTTTTCAGATCCTTACCGGTTTCTATTGTTTAAACTTGTATTGGAAAAATTAATACTACAAAGATGCGGTTACGTTGCAATCCAGCGCAATACCGCAATCATATGACAGCGCAGACTTAATGCCCCACGGCTTGTGCAACGCCCAGTTGTTCCATCAAAAACATTTGGTCGGCCACCAGCCAATGACTGATTATTTTGTTGTTTTCAATGATATAACTAACTACAAAAGGGAAATCTACATGCTTGTAACTGGGCATAATGCCGGCAAATTCTCCTTCATGCTTACCTATCATCCGTGCCCGAAGGATGATCTGATTGCCCTCTGAGACCATTTCATCAGCAATTTTTTCATATTTCGGGAAAGCCGTATCAAAAAAGATAATATGATCAATGAGCGCCTGGTCTGATATGTAATGAGAAAGCAGTTCCTGGGTTTTTTCTTTACCACTAAGGGCGTTTAAGTATTCCAGAATAAACTCCTTGTTTTTCATCGATTGCGTCATGGTATTGTTATTTAGTTTGATGAAATATTAACTAAAATTGATAATACAAAGGTAATGTGCTTCCTTCCGACAGAATTAGCCTGTTTGATTCAATTTTTAGCCTATTTGTAACATTTTTGCGCACAAGCAACTACTTTCCGCGTCGATATGCCATGGGACGCACCCCGTATTTCTCAATAAAAGCTCTGGTAAAATGGCTTTGGCTTTGAAAACCAACCTGAAAACAGATATCACCTATGCTCAAATCCTCTTTTTCGATCATGGTTTTGGCCTTTGCCAAACGGATATCCCGGATATAATGTGCCGGCGATTTATTCACCAAAGGTTTCAGCCGTCTGTGCAATTGCATCCGGCTCATCGCCATGAAACGGGCTAATTTCTCGACGTCAAAAGTTTCGTCGCCAAGATGCGCGATAATGACAACATTGGCTTTTTGCAAAAAAACAGCCGCTTTTGGATTTTGCGCCGCTAAAACGGCCATTTTGTTCTCCGGTTTTCGAAAATGAAGGCTCATTCGATCCCGAACAGCCGCGTAAAAACCACGCACAGAATCCGGTGGATGCAAATTGTTCGGAGATGCTGCGGCGTGCACATCCGGCTGTTTCTCCAATTGCCAGTGGATTTCATACCGGGTACTTTTGTCTTCCTCCGCATGAACAATGACAGGATTGCGGGTTTTTGCAGCAATCTCGCCAATCGGGGAAAGATTGACGCCGGTGTTTTCGATGATGAGTTTCAGATAATATTTTTCAGGCTCATCGATTAAACTAGCCTTCAAGGTAACACTTTGATTTTGGGGTGTAAATGTTACAATGCGGCAAAGCAATTGGGTTAAATCAGACGCTATCGTTTCAGGATGATAACTTAATTTTAAGGTCTTTCTATCGCTCTCAAAAGATAAATCTACCGATTGCGCTTTTGCAAACGGTTGTAAAGACGCCACCAATTGTCTTAAAAATATCAGAATATCGGCTTCAACAGGGTAAAAAACCATCATTTCTCTTTTAAAAACGCTTTCGCAATGGCCTCTCTCACCGAATGCACTTGCAGCTTTTCATAAATCCTTTTGACATACGTGCGCACCGTTTCGATGCCGATATTCAATTCGGCAGCCACCATTTTGTAACTGAATCCGCGCGACAGTATCCGCAATACTTCCATTTCGCGGGTGGTCAGTTTGTCTAAATCTACATCGCGCTCGGCGGGTTTACCAGGGAAAAGTTGCAGCACTTTTCTGGCGATCACGGGCGACATAGGCGCGCCGCCTTCGGTCACTTCCCGCAGCGCTTCCAGGATACGGGCGGGCGGTGTTTTTTTGAGCAGATAACCACTTGCACCGGCGCATACCGCCTGAAAAACCCTGTCGTCGTCGTCGAACACCGTGAGCATCAGCGCTTCCACCTGCGGATGCGCTTTTTTCAGGCGTGCTACCCCTTCGATGCCGCTCATTCCGGGCATATCGATATCCATCAGCACCACATCCGGGTGCAGGGCAGCCACCTGCTCCACTACGCCCATACAGTTATCGAACGCACCGGTCAGTTCAAACCCATCCGTGCCGCCGATGAGCGCCGCCAGCGCACCGCGCAGGTCGGTGTTGTCTTCGTAGAGCAGGGTGCGGATGGCCATAAGTCGTTATCCGATATTAGTTATTGGTTATGAGTGGTGGTAATCCAGCATTTACAGCAAAATTAATCAGGACTGACCCTACTGTAACTCATTGCCTGACATTGTCCTTTGCAATTTTTCCCTTTTGATTAGGTTTTTCAGTTAAACGTTATGCAAAGGTGGGTATACAGGATTGTTCTGTCAATCCCATAAAAGGGGTACAAGATGAATAAACTACTTATGTATGGGCGGATGTTCGCCAAAAGCGAGTAGGAACGTTCGCAAATTTAGTAGCGCGGGTCGATTGAGTCGCAATGCAGCAGCGAGACACGTTTCAAGTCGTCCTTTGCATCAGTGTCACGGCATCCGAATTCGGAATATCATGGTTTCATTGTTGGTTTTTATGACCAACATGAGGTAAATCATCTGCAAGAATAGCAAAAGTCATTTTGAATCAGGGATTTTACCTGAAAAATTTGTGTTGTAAAAATAGTGCTTCTTTACGTGTTTTTCATTAACCAAACCAAAAGGAGGTTCTTATGTCACTCATTAAATGGAATCCGGAACGCAGACTCTTCCCCAGCAACTGGATGGAAGATTTTTTTGCAGACAATTATTTCAAACCCGCTGTGAATGGAATTTCCATTCCGGCTGTCAATATCTCGGAAAATAAAACGGCCTTCAAATTGAACGTCGCGGCTCCGGGGTTTAAAAAAGAAGATTTCAAACTGGAAGTACAAAACGGATACCTGGTCATTTCTGCCGAAACGGAAGAGGAGAAGGAAGACAAGGATGAAAAATATACACGTCAGGAGTATTCCTACAATTCTTTCAGCCGCTCTTTCAGCCTTCCCGAAAACGTCAAGGAAGATAATATTGCCGCTCAATATGAAGACGGACTGCTGAAAGTGACCATACCGAAACTGAAGGTAGAAGACCCGGCTAAAATGACCAAACAAATTGCCGTGAAATAAACTTCGTGTTTGGTGTTTCGTGTTTAGTGTTTGGGATGGTAACTTTTGGCCAACCTAATAACTTGGATGTAGTATTTGGTGTTTAGTGTTGGGGGTGGTAACTTACGGCCAGGATTATTACTCAGGCTAAAAGTTACTACCCCCAAGCATTAAAACACCAAAACACCAAACACCACACACTAAATATGAAACAAATCCCCGCATCGCTTGTCCGGCAGCTTCTTTTGTTGCTATTGATAGCCTTCATCTTTGGGGTGCTTTTTTGGAATTTACAGTTTTTTCTCCCCGCATTACTGGGGGCATATACCTTGTATATCCTGCTCCGCAGACCACTCTTTTTACTTATAGAGCATTGGAAATGGAATAAAAAGGCTGCTATTGCTGTATTGATGGTGGTTTCTTTCATCGTATTGCTGCTGCCCATGTTCTGGTTATTCGGAATGCTGGAAGAACATGTTACCGACCTGCTGAATAATTCCGACAAACTCATGATGAATGCGGAGCATATCATTCAGAAACTGGAAGAAAAGTACGGGGCAGAATTATTGACGCCCGACAACACAAAAAGCCTGACCGACTGGGGTGTTCGCGGAGCGCAGGGCTTCCTGAGCGCCACTTTAAACGGACTCGGTATCGCCATTGCCACCTATTTCATCCTGTTTTTTATGCTGGCAGAGGGAAAAAAAATGGAACAGGCCTTTTTAGACAGCTTGCCCCTGCGCGATGAAAATGTAAATTATGTCCAAAAACACCTGCACGAAATGGTCTGGTCCAATGCGCTGGGTATTCCTTTAATGGGTGTTGTCCAGGGATTCACGGGCCTGCTGATCTACTGGCTGGCAGGTATAGAAAACCCCTGGTTGTGGTTTGCCATCACCTTTGTATCCGGTATGATGCCTGTGTTCGGAGTAGCCTTCGCATACATACCGCTCTCCTTGATTTTATTAGCGAACGGCGAAGACGGGAAAGCCCTGCTCATATTCCTGTACGGATTTATCATACTTGGTTCGGTGGATAACATCGCCCGGATGTGGGTATTGAAAAAAATCGGGCATACGCACCCGCTCATCACATTATTTGGGGTCATTGTCGGGCTAAAATTATTCGGTTTTATCGGGTTTATTTTCGGGCCGATTCTGATTTCCATGTTCATCCTTTTAGTGCGCATTTACCACAAGGAATTCAGTGCTCCGGCGAATACAGGGCCTTCCTGAAAGCGGTTCAAAGCGAACAATAAGCGGTTTCAGCGTGTTACTTTTTTTAGCCCCCGGGAAATGTGATTGATAAACGAAAGAAAAAAAGTAATGCGATTAGAACTACCAGCCAACACCGAACGCTTCGGCGCCAACACTTTCCATCATATTCAAAAAGTATTCGAACTCGACGGCGGCTATGAATTGGATGAAGAATTTTCCAGCCCTTTTCACGTCATTGAGCAGATTTCCCGCGGACGGTTATTTGAAATCGAACGCGACATGGCCATCATCATTCCGGTTAAAAATGAGCGTTTGAGGCTGCTGGAAGGGGTGCTCAGCGGGATTCCGCACGATTGTTTGCCTATTATCCTGTCCAATAGCAAGCGCGATCCAGTCGATCGTTTCCGGATGGAACAGAGCATGGTCGACACCTTTTGCCGCTATGCTAAAAAACGATACGTGATCGCCCACCAGCGGTCGCCGGAATTGGCCCGGGTGTTTCAGGACGGCAGCTACCCGCATCTGCTCGACCAGGAAGGACTCGTTCACAATGGCAAGGCGGAAGGGATGCTGGCGGGCATCGCACTGGCACAATTGCTGGGTAAAAAATACGTGGGTTTTATCGACTCCGACAATTATTTTCCGGGCGCCGTATTTGAATATGCGCGACTTTTTTCCGCCGGACTTTCGCAAAGCCGCTCGCCCTATTCCATGGTGCGTATTCAGTGGCAGAGCAAACCTAAAATTGTAGACTCCGAACTTTTTTTCGCCAAGTTCGGTCGTGTGTCGCGCATCACCAATCAGTACCTCAATTTGTTGCTCAGCCATTACACCGGATCTGAAACAGAATTGCTGCGCACCGGGAATGCCGGCGAGCATGCTTTGTCCATGCCGCTGGCGCTGTTGCTCGATTATTCAGCGGGATTTTCCATCGAAACATATCATTTTATCAGCCTGCTCGAAAAATTCGGCGGCGTTATGCCCAGCCCATTCCCCGAAGTCATGAAAGCGGGCATTGATCTTTATCAGATGGAGTCGCGCAATCCGCACCTGCACGACGCTGATAAGGGAGACGATCATATCAAAGAAATGATAGAATACTCCCTGGGCGTGATTTACCATTCGCCTGTGTGTCCGGAAAATTTAAAAAAGGAAATCCTGCAGGAACTGCAATCGGGTAAAATCA
This sequence comes from Saprospiraceae bacterium, assembly GCA_022844265.1. GTDB lineage: Bacteria > Bacteroidota > Bacteroidia > Chitinophagales > Saprospiraceae > M3007. The sequence goes on from JALHMA010000025.1 coordinate 17,762, forward strand.
TTGGCAAAAATGCGGAGCCGGTAAGCCCCCGGAAATACCCGGCGCTGGTCAACCTCGATTATGAAGCAGCCGGCCGCTCGACCGACTGGCAGCGACACGGCAATTTTATACCCGCATGACCCCATCGCTGCCCATCGCTGCCGAACAGCCGCTGCTGTTGTTTACCGATCTGGATGGTACGCTGATCGACCACCACAGTTATTCGGCTGCACTATCGCAGGCGGCTGTCAGGCAGCTGGCCGAGAGAGGGGTACCCCTTGTTTTTTGTTCTTCCAAAACGTTTGCGGAACAAGTGCATTTGCAGCGCGAACTGGGTATTGTTCAACCGTTTATTGTGGAAAATGGCAGCGCAGTTGCCATACCAAGGGGATATTTTTCGAGTGCTACCCTATCCCCGGACACGGCATACGAACTGATACCGCTCGTTCGGACAGACGCAGCATTGATCGGCGCAGCACTTGCTCATTTTCAAGATATAAAAAGGTATTCGAACGCATCCGATCTTGAATTGAACGCTGCCACCGGCCTCTCGGGAGCCGCTTTGGCACGCGCCAGGGACCGGTCTTTTACCGAAACATTACTCACCGAATTGATGCCGGAAATGGAGGCTTTGATGCGCCCGCAACTGGAATCCCTGGGACTGACGCTCAGTCGGGGAGGCCGGTTTTTTACCGTACAGTCCGCGGAAACCGACAAGGGCCGCGCCGTACGAAGGCTGGCAGAGGTATTCGGGCAGCATTGGTCTGCTGCACCCCTGATAGCGGCCTGTGGCGACAGCGCCAACGACACCTCCATGCTTTCGGCGGCTGATATTGCTTTTTTAGTGCAAAAACCGGATCATACCTGGGTGAACATGGATATCCCCGGTTTGATCAAAATACCGGAAATCGGTCCGGTAGGTTTTAGTATGGCAGTTCGGATGTTGCTTTAAAACAAAGTATCTGTTTACCACATAGTACACATAGATGTACCACATAGAGCACATAGCCTAAACGTAACAACATCTATGTGTCCTATGTGGTAAATCTGTGTGTACTATGTGGTAAACCGTTGCAAAACAAACGTACTTATTCAAAAATCTTGAACCGTTCCCAGCTGGCCCGTTCCAGGCTTTCCCGGTCGTCGGGGTGTGCAATGTTCAACAGCGCATGAGCGCGTTGCCGCAGGTTTTTACCCCACAAAAACGCTACGCCGTACTCCGTGACCACGTAATGCGCATGGGCGCGTGTGGTGGTGACGCCTGCGCCCGGCTTCAGGAGCGGAACGATACGCGAAACCCCTTTTTTGGTGCGGGAGGAAAGTGCGATGATCGGTTTTCCATCCTTGGATAGGGCTGCGCCGCGCATAAAATCCATTTGCCCGCCTACGCCAGAATAGTGGTAGGTGCCGATAGAGTCGGCGCATACCTGTCCGGTCAGGTCTACTTCAATGGCACTGTTGATGGCCACCACGCGGTCGTTGCGTTTGATGACGGATGCCTCGTTGACATAGTCGATGTCGAGGAAAGCGAATGCCGGGTTGTCGTCGACAAAGTCGTACAAACGCCGGGTGCCCAGCGCAAAACCGCTCACCGTTTTATTGGGGTGAATTTTTTTGTAACGGTTCGTTACCACACCTTTTTCAATCAAATCGATCAGACCGTCGGAAAACATTTCGGTATGCACCCCGAGGTCTTTGTGGTCGCCCAGGCAGCGCAACACCGCATCTGGAATGGAACCGATGCCCATTTGCAGGGTACTGCGGTTTTCGGTTAGTCCGGCCACCAGCCGACCGATTTGCATCTCTACTTCGCCGACTTCATCGCCGAAACGCACTTCCTGCAGCGGGGTTTCCTCCCAAACCATTGCATGAAAGCGACGGACAGGTATCATCCCGTCGCCATGTGTACGAGGTACATTCGGGTTGACCTGTGCGATGACGTATTGTGCCGTATTGACCGCCGAGCGGGCAATATCCACCGAAGTACCCAGCGAGCAAAATCCATGTGCATCCGGCGGTGAAACCTGTACGATGGCTACATCGAGCGGTAGAATTTTGCGTTTAAACAATTCAGGTATTTCACTTAAAAACACCGGCACATAATCGGCGCGGCCTTCATTGACAGCCTGCCGGATGCTGCCCGATACGAACAGGGAATTGATTTTGAAATTCGACTGATACTGCGGCTTATCCACTTCGATATCGCCATACATACTGATAAAAACCAGTTCTACGTCTTTCAACCTCGGCGCTTGCAGGGCCAATTGATGCAACATAAAAATGGGGGTACACGCACTTCCATGAATATACACACGATGCCCGGACTGGACAATTTGCAGGGCCTGTTCGGCGGAGACGTAAGTCATTTTTTTTTCTTAAAAAGGTCTGGTTTGAATATTAAAAGTCGACAAAAGTGATCGCCGTCATTTACCCGTAAAGCCGATGTAGTAGACGGTAAATCCTTTGTCGGGATCGTGTTGAACGGCTTCTTCATACATCACCTGAATTTTATTCGGGCCGGGACGAAGCCATTGCTTCTGCAATCTAACAGCCTGATTTTCAATACCTTTACCATTATTGGCAGGTAAATACACAGCATTGTCATCATTAAAAATCACCAATGCTTCTTTATTGCTATTGACGCCCTGGTATCGGATTTGCATTTCTATCGTCGGCGCTGCATACACTTGTGGCGGCACCTCCAGCATATAAGCTCCCGATACGATTTTATCGGCCGCTTTACCCAACTGCACCACCAGATTTTGGTTCTGCGGCCGGGGTTTGGAGTGGTCCCATCCAAAAACCTTTACGCTCCCGTCAGAAGATGCTTCCGGGTAATATTGCAGGTTTTCGTACACGAACATCCGCGATGGATCGTCAACAAATACGTTGTCCAGGTAATAATCGGCCAGCAGCCATCCACGCGGCGCAGTGGCAACCGTGCGGCGGAGGTCTTCAAAAGTGGCAGCGCTGTATTTGCCGGGTTCGGGCGGATTGGACACGTATCTTTTCAGTTTGGTGTTGTACTGCATCTGCCTGAACCACAACACGTTTTCTTCTTTCAGGTAATAGGAAGCCGCATTAGTGACGGTCGACATAATCACGTCGCCCGGCTTCCGGTTTTTATTGACAAAATCGCAGGGTTGTTTCCAGTTGGTAAAGTTGAATTCCCCGATATTTTCATTTACGACGTGCCCTTCTAATTGTTCTGCCAGCACAAGGCGTTTCAATTCCGGCCAACGCACACTGGCCAGCACAAAAACGAAAGGCAAAAGCAGTGCGGCATACCGGAATGAATTGGAAGCATTCGGATTTTTTTTTACGGTAAAATACTCAAATAACCAATAGAAAAACACCGCTGCAGACAACAAAAACCAGGGATACACAAAAATGAAATAACGCGGCATGGCAGGATCCCGAAACAGAAAACTCATCAGCACAAAAGGCGTCAGGATACTTCCGGCAAGCCAGGCTGCCGGGCGCGGCCATTTCAGGAATGCCACTACCAGCCCGGCAAGGGCTGGAAAATACAGCAAGGTTGGGTCGTATCGCAATACGCCGTGGTAAATGCCGAATGCCTCCCAGGGCTGACTGGCCCAGAGTTCCGACAACCGCGACGCTTGCGGCAGTACCCAGTCGACCTGTTGTGCGGACAAAACGGCTGCCAGCGGCGCGCGCAGCAAGTCATTGGCCCCCGGCAGCGCTATCAACAGCAGCGGTAATGATGCTATGCCCAGCCAGAAATATTTATTCCGAAAACGATCTTCCTCGCTGCGGATGATCTTCCCGCAGGCAACGATCAGCGCATAAGTCGCCACCGTATAGGCAAAGAAAAAAGTCAGCTGGTGCGACAACAGCGACGCCCCCAACACAGGGATAAGCAACAAAGTATATTTAAGAGAGAGGCCGTTTTTTTGCCAGAAACCTACTGCTTCCGGTTCTTTTTTGTTTTCAAAAGCCTTCCAGAAAATAAGTCCCAGCAGCAAATAGAAAAAAGCAAAAATGGCGTAGTTTCGCCCCACACGCGACCAGAAAATCAGGTACAGGGAAAAGGTGCCGGCAAATGCCGCCAGCAGGCCGACGTAGCGGTTGAACAAACGTTCGCCTATACGGTACATCAGATAAATCGTACCTATCCCAAATAAAACACTCGGAAAACGCGCCCAGAAAGCGGTCGCACCAAACAATTTGAAGAAAGGCAGCAAAACGGCCGTGAGCAAAATACCATTGTTATCATCCGTCAGCAGCGGCCCGGTACCGGCATTAAAATCCCGCGCCCGAATCACATGCACAAACTCGTCGATCCACAACGAAAGCGCATCCAGGTTCAGGATTCTCAGGATAAAACCGGTCAAAAGCAGGGCGCCGAGCGCCCGCAAGGCATATCGGTCGGCCAATGCGCGCCAGTCGGGCGGCGGGCTGGGAGCAGTCGCAGGTTTACGGGCTGCGGGCTTTATCGGGGGTGTTGGGGTACGGCGTGTCGCCTTCGATTTTGCCATGGCAAAAAGTTCTTCGTTTTTCGTGTGCTGTAAAGGTAAGCAGGATATGAAATTGACAAAATAATTTACCACAACCATGATGGAAACAACCCGCCTGTACATGCGCCCTATTTTAGAAACCGATTTTCCTGAAATCTTTCGTTTGCAGTCAGACCCCGACGTGATGCGACATATCCGGCCCGCCACCGACGACCCGGAAGTAGTGCGGACCCGCATGGCAGAATGGATGAATTATGGTCAGGAACAGCCCGGATTGGGCGTTTTTATCCTGGAATGGAAAGAAAACAGGGCATTTGTGGGCTACGTTGTCGCCAGGCATGTCAGTTTTGATACTGCTACCGGAGAGTACGAAGTGGGTTATACCATTGCGCCTGAATATTGGGGACAAGGCCTGGCCAGCGAAGTGACCCCTGTCCTTTGCGATTACCTGTTTCAATGGAAACAACCCGAATATGTCGTGGCCTTCACGGCATTTGAAAACAGCGCTTCCCAGAACGTACTCCTCAAATCAGGTTTTACGGAAACCGGTACCCGAAATATTTACGAAGGCGGCAGCAAAGAGTTCCGGATATACCGGCCGGAAACAACCAATGTTAAGTTTTAACGTCTTTCTTCTACCTGGACTTAACATTCGCTTCACATTGTTTTCTTTGCGGTGAATTTAACTGCATAATCCTGCACAAAACTCTATCTATCATTTCAAAATCAAATGTACCATGATGAAACGTTTGCTCGGCATCACAACCGCAGTCATGCTGACTTCGGTATGCCTTTTCGCTCAGGTCACCACTGCAACGGTGGTTGGAATTGTTTCAGATGAATCCGGCGAGCCTGCCATCGGCGCCACCGTGCGGGCCCTCCACACGCCTTCCGGCACCTACACCGGCGCTACCACCCGCGCCGACGGTCGTTACACCCTGGCCAACCTGCGTGTCGGCGGGCCGTACACCATCGAAGTAATTTTCACCGGTTATGAAAAAAACCTAGAAGAAGGCATCATGCTTTCCGTAGGTCAGCGCCTGCCCCTCGATTTCAAACTCAGCAGCAGCGTGACCACCCTCGGCCAGGTAGAAATCAGCGGAGGACGCAGCAGTGTGGTGAATGACGAGCGCACCGGCGCAGCAACCAATATCAGCCGGCAGCAGATTGCCACCTTGCCTACCATCAGCCGTTCGGCAGCCGACTATACCCGGCTCAGCCCGGCTTCCGATGGCAATTCTTTTGCAGGCCGCAACGACCAGTTCAACAACTTTTCGCTCGACGGGGCTATTTTCAACAATCCGTTCGGTCTCGATGCGGCCACGCCGGGCGGCCAGGCAGATGCACAACCGGTTTCACTCGACGCCATCGACCAGATTCAGGTAGCGTATGCGCCATACGACGTGACCCAAAGCGGTTTTACCGGCGCTGCGATCAATGCCGTCACCAAATCGGGCACCAATACTTTTACGGGAACGGTATTCGGCTTTTTCCGCAACCAGAACCTGATTGGAAAAAAAGTAGACGGCGTGGAAGCGCCTAAAGGCGACCTTACGCAGTTCCAGACGGGTTTTAGCCTGGGTGGGCCGATTATTAAAAACAAACTTTTTTTCTTTGTCAATGCGGAACTGGAGCGCCGTAGCGACCTGGGTTCGGCTTTTGTAGCGAACCGGGGCGCCAGTGGTCCGGGCATTTCGCGCGTCCTCGCTTCCGATCTCGAAGCCGTCGACGACGCACTGCGCAGCCTGAATTACGACCCGGGGCCTTACGAAGGGTTCACCTTTGATGCGCCGAACCAGAAAGGTATTTTCAAATTAGACTGGAACATCAGTAACGACCACAAATTCAGCATTACCTACAACTGGCTGGACGCCTCCAAAGAAAAACCGGCGCACCCTTCGGCCATCGGTCGGCGCGGCCCCGATTTCACCACGCTACAGTTCCGAAATGCGGGTTACCAGATCAACAACAAACTGAACCAGGGCATTGCCGAACTCAAATCAACTTTCGGCGGCATCGCTTCCAACAAATTACAAGTCGGATTTTCCGCTTTCCGCGATAGCCGCGATCCATTTTCCGATCCGTTTCCGAGCATCAATATCCTGAAAGACGGTACGCGTTACATCATCGCAGGGCACGAGCCGTTTTCCATTTACAACAACCTGAACCAGGATGTTTTCCAGGTGACGGAAAACCTGAACCTGTACCTCGGCAAACACACCGTGACGGTAGGCGGGTCTTTTGAACGGTTCAATTTTGACAACGCCTTCAACCTGGGCGCATACCCGGGCGTTTTCGGACCCGATTATGTAAGCCCGCAAGCCTTCCTCGATTCGGTGGCATCCGGGCAAGTACTGGCCCTCGCCAACGCGGCAAGAGGAACATTTAACGAAAATCAAACTGATCCGTTGAACAAATGGAACTGGTCTTACACCAACCTGGGACAGATCAGCGCCTACATTCAGGATGAAATTGCCCTGGGTAAAGATTTTACTGTTACGGCAGGCATTCGGATAGACAAACCGATGTATTTCAACACACCGGAATTGATAGCGGAAAAACTGAAGCCACTGACGTCGCCCGGCTGCTGCTATCAGCCCGAAATTCAGTACTTTGACGAAGATGGAAAGGGTATTCAATTCGACCATACCCAATTGCCGACGGATAAACCGCTGTTCAACCCGCGCATCGGTTTTAACTGGGATATCAAAGGCAATCAGACCATGCAATTGCGCGGCGGAACCGGTATGTTCAGCGGCCGTTTCCCCTTTGTCTGGATCGGCAACCAGGTGGCGAACCCCAACTTTTTCTTCTATTGCGTGACGCATCCCGAATTCCAGTTCCCACAGGTGTGGCGCAGCAATATCGGCTTTGACCAGAAATTCAAAGGCGGCTGGGTCGCTTCCGCCGACGTGATTTATACGAAAGACATCAACGGTATGATGGTGCGCAACTACGGCCTCAACCTGCCTGGTGGCCGCCTGAATGCGCCGGGCGACAGCCGCCCTGTTTATCGCAGTGAAGACCGTGCCCGCGATTTATTCGGCGGTATCACGAATGCCTATGTGTTCACCAATACGGATGTAGGCGCATCTACCAATATTACCCTGCAACTGCAACGCAGCTGGGGCAATGGTTTTAACGCCAGCCTGGGCTACAACTACCTCGACGCCACCGACGCTTCCTCCATCGAGGCGGAAATTTCTTCGGATGCGTATGACCGCAACCCCGCTTACGGCAATGTGAACCAGGCGGTGGAAGGGCCTTCCCTGTATGGCAATAAACACCGGATCGTGGGCACTTTCAACAAAAAATTCACGTACGGCGGCGAAGAAGGCAGCCGCTTTGCAACTTCCATCGGCCTGTTTTTCCAATATGCCAAAGGAGGTCGTTTCTCCTATACCTATACCGGTGATATCAACAACGATGGTTCGGGGAATAATGACCTGATGTATATCCCGACAGACGCTCAGATTGACCAGATGCAGTTTTCGGGAAATGCCGCCCAACAGCGCGATGCGTTTAAAAAGTTTATCGCACAGGACGATTACCTGAGTGAAAATCGCGGCAGTGTGGTGGAAAAATACGGCATCCTCAGCCCCTGGTACAACAATTGGGACCTGCGTATTCTCCAGGATTTTAATACGAACTGGGGCAACACCATTCAACTCAGCCTCGATGTGCTGAATGTGGGCAACCTCATCAACAATGGCTGGGGCGTACGCCAGATTCCGGTTACTACACAGCCGCTGGGCGTGAGCACCGATTTTGCTACGGGTATTCCAACCTATTCGTTCGATACCAATATTAAAGACACTTTTGTACAGGATTTCAGCCTGCTGAGCCGCTGGCAAATGCAGGTGGGGTTGCGGTATATTTTCTGAAATGTCGTGTATAGTGTTTAGTGTTTGGTGTTTGGGGCACTTCGGGTTTGGCAACTGTGGGTAGTTTAGGCGAAATTACTCACTAATGCCAAAGGCGAAGTGCCCCAAACACCAAACACTAAACACTATACACGAACCTTACGACCCCTCCAGTGTTTATTAATCATCCGTTACAAAGAATTTTTATAACCTTTGCAATGGAAATGAGGGAATTTCATTTACATAGTCAACACAAAGTAGTTTTGAACGAGAAGGAAATTTAATTCAATGATTACCAATGCTTTCTCAACCTTCAACATGCTCAACCGCTCAACTTTCAGTATAAAACACCCACTTTGAATTTTACAGAATTTGACCTGCATCCCGATTTGCTGGATGGCATCGATGCACTAAACTTTACTACAGCCACCCCAATTCAGGAAAAAGCCATTCCACTCATCCTGGAAGGAAAAGACATCATTGGCGTTGCGCAGACAGGTACCGGCAAAACAGCCGCTTTTGTCCTGCCGATTCTCAATGAAATTATTGAATCGGGAGAAAGCAATTTTACACAGGCGCTTGTCATAGTACCCACCCGCGAATTAGCCACCCAGATCGACCAGGTTGTGGCGGCCTATTCCTATTTCACCGGCGTTTCTTCCATAGCCGTGTATGGCGGTGGAGACGGTAAAAGTTTTTCACAGGAAAAAATTGCGCTCACCAGCGGCGCCGATATTATTATCGCCACTCCGGGGCGACTGATTGCACACCTTAACATGGGCTACGTCGACTTTTCCCGCCTGCGCTTTTTAGTGCTCGACGAAGCCGACCGGATGCTCGACATGGGTTTCCAGCCCGATTTGCTGAAAATCATCAAAACGCTGAATCCCAAACGGCAGGGGCTGCTTTTTTCCGCCACTATGCCGCCCAGTGTATTAAAACTGGCCCGCAGCCTGCTCCACAACCCCGAAATGATCAGTATTGCGCTTTCCAAACCTGCGGAAGGGGTAACCCAGGGCGTTTACATGGTACAGGATCACCAGAAACTCCCGCTGATGGTGGAATTGTTGAAAGACAAAGTCGGCCAGCGCATTCTGATATTCAGTTCTACCAAACTAGCGGTGACCCAACTATACAAGCAACTGAAAGCCAAGGGGTTGCAGGTGAATCAAATCAGTAGCGACCTCGAACAACAGGAACGCGAACAGGTGATGATGGCTTTCCGCAACAGGCAGGTGGATATCCTCGTAGCGACCGATGTATTGAGCCGTGGCATCGATGTGGACGGGATCGACCTCGTGGTCAACTACGACGTACCGCGCGATGCCGAGGACTATGTACACCGGATTGGACGTACGGCAAGGGCAGAACGCAAAGGAACAGCCATTACGCTGATAGCGCCGAAAGATCTGATCGGACTGAAAAAAATTGAAAAACTGATCGGTAAACCCATCGAGAAACTGGCTTTACCGGCCTCTTTGTCAGCCAGACCGGAGAGATCCAACACCCACCACCGCGAAAAGACAGGAGAGAAACCGGCTCATCCGCGCCCGCAACACAGGCGGCCACAGCGGGATAACCACAAACCGAAGCCGAAGGAATAAGGATTACGTAAGCATGAATCATCCCGAATTTTTCACTGAAGAAAAATTCGGGATTTTTTGTTATAGAATAAACGATTTGAGCGCTCGGAATAAGGGTCGTGTCAAAAGGCCCAGCGGGCCTATATCTTTGTAGTAATGCCAAAGAAAATTTCACCCGGCCCAGCGGGCCGGTATCTTTATCCAATAAATACCGGCCCGCTGGGCCGGGTACCCAATTAAATCCTTCAGCCCTACAAAGATATAGGCCCGCTGGGCCTTTTGACACAACCCCTAAAAGCCCGCATTTGCGAGGTACGAGCAAGTGACACCTCGAAATAAAGTGCTTCCGCACTGAGATAACACCTGCTTGTACCTCGTAGATGTCACCTCAGTGCCAAGTAAAGTGACAAAAAATCCGATTAAAGCATCAAATGGGTGGTCTTATCCTTCCAATCCCGGGTTTAATCGAAATTTAGTCACTAAAAGCCGTTCAAAGTTGTCATATTCAC
>JALHMA010000026.1:0-4127 GCA_022844265.1 Saprospiraceae bacterium
GTGTTTTTGTGTTTTTGTGTTTTTGTGTTTTGGGCTGGTTACCCAGGCATCTATTTTCATTTAAATCCATTGTGCGCCCAAAAGCAGGCGCCCTCTCACTTCTCTCACTCTCTCACTCTCTCACTCTCTCACTTCTCTCACGACTCACGACTCACGACTCACGACTCACTATTTCATCGCGTATTCATACAAATCCTTCTGCAACTCCTCCATGTCGTACATATCAATTTTTCCTTCATCCATGTAACGTTGCAGCCGGGTGAGGGCGGCTTTGTCGCGTTGCAGGGTGAGCAGCAGCAGTTCGGCGACTTTGGCAGCGTCGGCCTCGTCCAATTCTTCAAACCAGGTCGTCACTTCCTCCATCAGCACCGGTTGCAGGGGCATAATCATATCGTAAGCAACAGGCGGCAGTGCCTGGCCATCCGCAACAACGGGATTGGCGGCCTGGTGCAGTTTATTGATTTCTTCAATGGCGATGCGCAGGGAGGCGGGTGGCGCTTCGTGGAGGTTGCGCACCTGCACGGGAAAGAAAAACAGGAATTCCGGTTCGTCGTCCGCCGCTTCAATGGGCCGGAGTGTATCCATTAACCAGATCAGGTACTCCGTGAGCAGAGGCTCCCAGTCTGCGGCATTGATCCGAAAAATAAATGTGACGAATCGTTTGCCGGCGCCTGCATGTTTGGCGCAGGCGCGCAGGAAATCCTCGACCGGTTCGATGTGTTCCTGAAACCCGAAACGTTTCTGGAAGTATTTGGCTGTCAGGCGTTTGCTTTCCGAAAGCCCCATCGGATCGAAAGGCAGTTCTTCGATCAGCAGCCGTTCCGATTGTGGTTTGCGGCGCACCAGAATGGCCTGCTGCTCTTCCTCATCGTATTTTTCAAGTATTTCAAGAATAACCCGCTCCGCAAAACTTTCGGGGCGCTGCATGGGGCAGGCATTGATAAAAAAGAATTGGCTGCCCTGGTGCTGGTTGTGCCGCCTGCGGTAGGTGCTGCGGAAAAGCCGGTTTTCATGAATGCGGTCGCAATTGACCAAGTGAACATGGCTGACTTTGCGCCAGTCGATGCGAAGTTTGGCAAATAATGGAGTTAAAAACTGCCCTGAAGCCACCTGAAAGCCCATTTTTCGGGCCAGTTCAGGGTCGGATGCAGGTTGCGCCAGGTCTGTTTCGTTCAGTTGATTCACCATTTCCAACAGGGCATTGCACACCTGGTTGAACACCGTGTTGCGCTCGCCGATCTGTACCAGACCCTTGCGAAAGTCGCTGTCCGCCTGGTGGTAGCGGCCCGATTGCAGCACAATATCATTCACACGCGGCGAGGGGCCGAGTCGCTGGCGCAGCAACACCAATGCTTCGCCGAGGTCGGCAGCCAGCGCGGCACGGAGTTCTTGTTGGACTTTTTCGATTGATTGCACTGATTTTTTTCCGGGTAAGTTTCCGGTAAAGATATACGCATCTGAATTATTCGTCAAATCTAATGAATGGTAACTTATATCACCTTATTTCCAACATCTTCATCCGACTTTTGCCGCCGCACCAATTCTGTTTTACCATGTCCACATATCACATCTTTCCGCTGCTGCTTGCCATCATGCTGGGTAGCACCCAATGCAACACACAATCCCTGCCGGCGGTCTCTGGAAAAATTGCCCTGTCCGAAGGCTGGAAACCGCTGGTGTACCTGGTGCAACCACGCAACTTTTCCGAGATTGTTGCGAATTACAGCGGCGTAGTGCTCGATTCGGCTGCTATTGCTGCCGACGGGCATTTTGAATTTTCAAAAGTAGTATTGAGCGATGAACAAGCGCTTTTTCAAATCTGTATGCAGCGCGTGGGCAATCGTTTCCCCAATCAGTTATTGGATGATAATCCGCTGAAAGCCAATTATATGCCAGTGGTATTGCAAAAAGGAACACCGCTTGTAGTTGGAGCAGAAGCCGCTCAATTACAGGCCACTTTTTCAATAGAAAACCCCAGGGCGGAAAACCTCGCCCTTTTGCAATTGCGCGATATTCGCCATCAGGCTTACAAACAGCATCTGCTCGGCAAAGAAAACCATGCGGACGAAAACACTTTGCTGGAACACGAAGATGCGCTGCGTCAATTCAGACAACCCCTGATGGTTTTTGCCGATTCGAGTACGCTCCTTTGGCCTGCGCTGGTGGCCGTGCGCTGGGTCAGTCCGGCAAGCGACTTTGAACGCGTACCGGAGTTTCTGTTTGGTCAGTGTCAAAAACGGAGTAGTAAATTATCTGATAATCAATGGGTTGCACAACTTTGCAAGGCAGGCAACCGGGAAAAACTACCCGTGCTGACCGGTGATATCATACCCGACTATCCGTTGCCTATGGCGGCAGGCGATACCATGTTGCTGCATCAGTTGTTGGGTTCAAAACTTACCATTCTGGATATCTGGGCCTCCTGGTGCGCGCCCTGCCGCCGCGAAAACCGGGAGGTATTGTCACCGCTTTACGTGCAATACAGGGAAAAAGGACTACAAATTCTGGGTTATTCCATCGACAGCAGTCCGGCGGCCTGGAAAGCGGCGATGGCCAAAGACGGCGCCGCGTGGCCCCATGCCTCTCACTTGAGCGGCGATGCGACGCCTTTTATGGAAACCCTGAGGATTACAACGATCCCGGCCAATTTTATCCTCGATGCCCAAGGGAAGGTGCTGGCTAAAAACCTGCACGGTGATGATTTGCGGGATTTTATAAACGATTATTTCGAATAGCACACGGATGAAAAGGATGAGACACGGATTTAAAAATTGTTTTTTAAAAATCCGTGTCTCATCCTTTTCATCCGTGTGCTTTATCCACCTCTAATCCTGGATAATCGTTTTCACCGTTGCGCGTTCTGTTTCCGTTTCCAGTGTCACGAAGTAGGCGTTGCCAAGATTGACATTGCTCAATTTTCGGGTAACGATGTTCTCGCCCGGCAACAGGTTTTTCAATGCTTCCCGGTCGATGATTTTGCCATTGGAATCAGCAATAGTCAACCAGGCTTGTTTGACTTCAGGCATCTGGAATTTCACGCCAAAGACGCCATTGTTTGGATTTGGGAAAACCTGCATCCGCAAAGTACCAGTGCTTTGTTTATTCAGTTCATGTACTGCGGAGGAGGTGTTTTTGACCACATAAACCTTGAAAATCTGGTTGCTGGCGCTGCTTTCCGTCCCTGTATTGATCCAGAAAATATTGGATGCGGAACTGGCAATACCGCCGTAGATATAGCCAACCAGCATGGTATCTGCGCTGAGATTATCCAGCCGAATCACCCCATTGGCATAAGCGGGGAGCGTTTCCAGTGGAATAAACTCACTGCCCGCGCCCAGCAAAGCAGGCATTTCAACGGGTAGTTTGTATTCAGCCATCGTACCGTCGGCGTTGCGGGTAACCCGGGCGATCGTCCTGACAAACGGCACGTTGTTGTCCTGAACCAAAATACCGAGGCTATCATAAAACTGCGCTATCCCACCAAAGAATACCGTGTGCATCTGGTTGTTTTGCTCCGAATAAAGCGGCAGAAAAGCACAATGGTAGTGGTTGTAATACTGCGAAAAAGCATTGTTCACCGTGTAAGCGCTGCTATCCACATTTACACAATTGAGGTAGGGCAAATCAACCGTTTTCTGGAAAACGCCGGAAAAAGCCGTAAGTCCTTCCTGCCCGTTGGGCAATATCTGCGGCGCCACATTGTAATCCCTTCGGTGCAATTGGTCCGTATCTGTCCACGCAGGCAAATGACTCACTGTCAGCGTGTTACCATCGTCGAAGATATTAAATTTGCGAATTTGGTCGGTATATGCCTGAATAAAACCCGGGCCGTGGGCCGGTCCCATCGGGTTGTAACGCCCCTCGAACCGTTGCCCTCCCACCAGATAATACGTATCATAAATTTTAGACAAATGCCCGCCGGTAACTGCAAATTTGGCATCCGTTATTTGCCGAAAAAAAGAAGAGAAAGCCGTTCCATTGACAATTCCATCAATCACTTGCGGTATTTGTACGGCAGTCAGTTTGTCGTAGGTAACATGGTCGCCGGCAGTATTGCTATAACCATAACCACCCGTGAGGTAGAGGTAGTCGCCGTTCTGGATAAACTGCATATTGGTCGAACTCAA
>JALHMA010000026.1:4227-28025 GCA_022844265.1 Saprospiraceae bacterium
TGTACGGCAGTCAGTTTGTCGTAGGTAACATGGTCGCCGGCAGTATTGCTATAACCATAACCACCCGTGAGGTAGAGGTAGTCGCCGTTCTGGATAAACTGCATATTGGTCGAACTCAATTGCTCGCGTACCGGTATTGGGAGGGAAGTCAGCGGAGCCGACCATTGCTGTAACGTCGACGGGTCAATAACAATCAGTTGGTTGTTGTGGCCTGCCAGATCGAACGTGGCAAAAGGCTGCCGGCGGTGCAATCCATCCATCCTGCCACCGATGATGAGCCATTTGCCTTCGTGCTGCCCGTAAGCATAGGATTGCAGACCGCCCACATTTGGAATGGACAGGGGTTCGAGGTGGATTTGAAACGGACTGTTTTGTGCCATGGCCTGTACGAACAGACCTGCAAGGAGTAAGGGAAGTAAGAACGATTTCATATGAGTAGTTATCCGTTATTTGTTATTGGTTATCCGTGTTGAGAATCAAGCATTTGCTATGTGCGGGGTCGTAAGACCCTCGCACGGCGGTAACGTTGCGGGGGCGTAAGACCCTCGCACTTTTTGGTTACCTTCAGACCATTTCGACCTGCTCCATTTCGTTTTTAACCAGCAATGCCATTTCCATCGCGCAGTTATTCCACAATTCATAACCACCGGAGAGGTTGGACAGGTTTTCAAACCCGTGTTGACGTAAAATGCGCTGCGCCAGGTAACTTCTCATACCTGTTTTGCAATAGAGGTAAAGATGTTGGGAAGGATCGATTTCCGAAAGGCGATCCCGTATTTCATCCAGCGGGATGTTTCGGGCATTCGGAATATGTCCTTTTTCAAATTCCTCCGGCGTGCGTACATCCAGCAGCACATTGTTGTCTGACAAAGCGGCCACATCGTTCCAGTAAAATACGCGGGCTTGCTTCAGCAGGATGTTTTCTGCGGCAAAACCAGCCATGTTCACCGGATCTTTGGCGGAAGAATACGGCGGCGCATAAGCATGTTCGAATGCTGTCAGTTCATCAATATTGCTGCTGCGTTGAATGACGGAGGACAGTATATCAATGCGTTTATCCACACCTTCAAAACCGGCTATCTGAGCGCCGAGCAAACGGCCGCTCTCCGGAGAAAAAGCAAGTTGAATCGTCATCTGCCGGGCGCCGGGATAATATCCTGCATGTGAGCCGCTGCTGGTCGTAGAAACCAGGTGCGGAATTTGTGCTTTCAGGAGGCTCTTAGCGGCGGTACCTGCCGTGGCCACGGTCATGTCGAACACCTTCACAATAGCGGTATTGATGGCGCCCTGGTATTTTTGTACATTTCCCAGCGCTATGTTGTTGGCAGCCATTCGCCCCTGTTTGTTGGCAGGGCCGGCCAGGTAGGTATTCATCGACTGGCGGGTAATCGGATTGGCAAATTCTATGGCGTCGCCAACCGCGTAAATATCGGGGTCCGAGGTCTGCAAGTATTCATTTACCCAGATTCCTTTCGCTTCGCCCGTTTTAAGTCCTGCCTGCACGGCTAATTTTGTATCCGGCCGCACACCGATGGACATAATGACGATATCGGCATCCAGGGTTTCTTCATTTTTTAAAATTACTTTTAACCCCGAATCGTATTTTTCAAAAGCAGCGACTGCGGAATCGAGCAGTAAATGCACACCTTTTGAGCGTATGTGTTGTTGCACCAAAGCTGCTATCGGATAGTCCAGGGGCGCCAGAATCTGTTTGCCCATTTCAATGACCGTTACGTCCAATCCAAGATCGTGCAGGTTTTCTGCCATTTCCAGTCCGATAAATCCGGCGCCGATCACCACGGCCTTTTGTACGTGTTTTTGTTGTACAAAACCTTTGATATAGTCCGTATCGGCTACGTTTCGGAGGGTAAAAATGCCTTCATTGGTAATACCCGGCAAAGGTGGGCGAATGGGTTCTGCGCCCGGCGACAAAACCAGTTTATCATAGGTTTCCTCGTATGTTTTACCGGAAACCCGGTCGACAGCCGCGACCGTTTTGGCTGCGGGATCGATGGCGGTTACTTCTGTCTGCGTTCTTACATCAATATTGAATCGCTGGTGGAAGGACGCCGCCGTTTGTACAAACAGCGCATTCCGGTCTTTGATGACGTCGCCGATGTAATAAGGCAACCCACAGTTGGCATAAGAGATGTATTCTCCTTTTTCAAAAATAACAATTTCGGCGTGTTCATCTAATCTGCGCAGTCTCGCTGCGGCACTTGCGCCGCCCGCAACAGCTCCTATAATAACGTATTTCATGGTATGGTCAGTTAAGTAGTTATCGGTTATCAGTTATTTGTTATCCGGCTTGAGACTCAAGCATCTGTTTTAAAAATAACTCAAACTGATTTCCAACCCGGCACTTAGTTTCGTTGATACTCAAATCTGACACAAAGGTGTGCGCGGAAATCCTCCCGACTCTGTGACTCTTATCACACGAGGTCCATCTTTCGAGTCTGATAAGCCTGGAACACCAGACCTATCTGACTCAAAAAATGGTTAATATTAATTATTCATGCGGCCTTTTCTGCCGCCCTTGCCCTGTCTCCATCCATTCCAGTTTGGATTGCCTTTTTTATCCCGGAGCATCAGTACTTGTCCTCCTTTATCAACCGTCATAACGATGATGTACTTCCTACGACAATCATTTGAATGATTTTCATGATGATAAAATTTAATGTAATTGAGTAATTATCTACAAAGTTATTGGCCTATTTTTTAATACTAAGTGTCCGTTGTCACATTGGAAGATGATATTAAAACCTAAAAAGCGAATATGTATCAGTATTTGTTTTTGACAAAAACTTAATCGTCGTCATCTTTTCCGTCCCTCTTATCTCTATTTCTGCCACTACCTTGTTCATTTGATTCCATACCATCTTCATCGGCACTTTTATGGCACGAAACACAATTATTAATTTTATAAATACCTTCTTCATTGTGTTCTGCTAAAATATTACTTTCCGTATGCTCATGGCAACCGTAACAAGTATAGGTGCCATAATTGCTGCTTTTGTGGCAGGTAGTACAACTGACATTGTGGTCTCGATCAAGTACGAAATAGGAGGAGTGCTCAAAGGTGGCCGGGGCCCATTTACTTGTACTATGACATAAATTACAGTTGTCTGGCAATGATTTGTGAAATGAATCATTGGGCTTCTGGTGACAGGAAACACAATTGTTCTTATCGGAAACCAGCAACATATCATGGTTAAATTCTACGGAAGATTTCCATCCTTCGGTATTATGGCAGCTCTTACAAGTCGAGGATAGTTGCCGGTGAAGGTTATCCGTTGGTTTTTGATGGCAATCTACACAGTTGTTTACTACGTTTTCTGTTAGCAGGGTATGCTGGAAACTACCCATCTGTATATCCGGCGCCGTTCCCTTGTGGTCGGTGTGACAGGCAATGCAGGATTGATTGGAAAGACTTTGATGAAATAAAAATTTTGTCGGGCCGGAGGAAACTACAGTGTCTTTTCCTATTTCAGACAACTTATGACATGCAATACATTTGTCATTTGCGATGCCTCCAAAAGGCACATGACAAGAGAAACAATCGTTTTTTAAATCCTGGTGCCCTTGTATCAATTCCCCCGGACTGAGCATCGTGTGCGGAAATTGCACTATCAGAAAAATGATTCCTGCAACGATTCCAATAACAATGAAGTGTTTCATTTTCTAAATATAAATATTGTTAGAATATGCAGGAATGACAGAACTCCAAACATCAGTGCAATCGGGAGATGTATCTCTCTCCATTTTTTCATCAATTCTACTGTAACAGCATCGAAAAATATCTTTTTCTCTATTTCTTCTTTACTGATTCCAGTATTTTCTAATTCC
Organism: Saprospiraceae bacterium; assembly: GCA_022844265.1. Classification (GTDB taxonomy): domain Bacteria; phylum Bacteroidota; class Bacteroidia; order Chitinophagales; family Saprospiraceae; genus M3007. The sequence goes on from JALHMA010000026.1 coordinate 8,074, forward strand.
AGTTTGGTATCATTAAGTGATTCTCTGGATTTTTTTAATAAAAATTTTCCAACCAGGCCACTTGCCACATTAATTAACAACATAACAACGGCAAGCCAGGGTAATTCTGCATTAAAGTGAATACCAGCATGTACAAGAATCATCACAGATCCGGCCCATGCAATATATTCATGAAACATTAAATAATGTTTAGGAGAGCCTGCTGTAATATACTTACGCTTTCTAAGTGAATAGGCAAAGGAAACTATGATTAAAAACGTTCCGATATAGCCGAAATAAAGGCCGACAGATACCCATTTAAAATAATGTAGCATATAATCAAAGGCTATTGTAACCAGGATCATAAGGGCATACCATACTACAAATGGCAGCACATATTTTAATAAAATAGGTAGTTTCATCAGCAAAATTTTATGCTCTAGTACTTGTCCGTCATTTTGTAGAGCGCTGTATAGGCACATTTACTAAGAGCCTACAATTATAAGGTAGAGATACCTGCCAAAAAAGCAATCGCTATCACCCTGACAGATGATAGCGATCATTTAAATTATTGTGTTTTGAAGTCTTAAGATAGTAGGGTCAAATCTTTGTGTTCTGAGAGGTAAAAATGTTCTATAGGGTAATCTACAACTTCACCCCCGCCAACACCTGCACAAACGGCTGCCCGCTTCCCAGATCGAGGCCTGCGCGAAGTCCCAGGTGCGGCCCGATCCGCACCGAACCGATGGTCATATCCAAAAAGGCGGTATAGCGGAACCGGGTATTGCGGTAGCTACTACTACTTTTCAGGACTTCTGTTTGGGTCACGTCCCGGGTAAGCACAAATCCGGTCGGCCCGTCCGTAAATCCCCAGTCGATGGTCGTTCGGTAGGCCTCCGTTTGGGTGCTGCCGTTTTCCAGTTCCATGCGGACGGAACCGCCCAGCCCCAGCCCGAATACGCGGCTGATGTCTTTGCGCAACAGCAGCGGTATTTCAAACAGGAGCCTGTTCCGGCTGCCGCGCAGCAATGTGTCGGCCAGCACCGAATCCCGCAAAGCGATGCCGTTGTTTTGCGCGGTCATAATCAAGGTGGAATGCGTCACTTCCGGTACATCTTCTTTTCCGGCTATACCCGTCAGCAATTCGATTTGCGGGTACACGCGCCAGGATTTATACGGCGAAAGGCTGGCGCCCATCAAAAAATAGCCCTGACGTAGCGAATCCGGGTGAAAACCATAGCCGATTTTCAGTCCGGGCGACAAGCCGATTTTAAAACGGGTGCGGGAATAATTGGTGTAAATCGGCGGATTTTTATCAAAAACAATCTCCGCGCGGCTGCTGAACGGGCGTTTGGGCATATCGCGCTCCGGTTCAATGCGGTATTTGATAAAACCCTTGGTGCTGTCGTATTCGGGTACACCTTTTTGGCTGCTGCCGGGCAGGTATATGTTCCGAAACGTGAACACGAGGTTGTTGTCCACAAAAGAAGTATCCAGGCAACTTCTGGTATCGGGCGTTTTGGGGCAAATGGGGCATTTCGGATACCATTCCAGCGGGCGCATTTTACCGAGGTTCAGGCCTTTGGGTATTTTCACTTCCACTTTAACTGTGCTCGCCGGGCCTTCGCCGTTGTTTTGAAAGCGGACTTTGTAGTCCAGGTTTTTATCTTTTACCATGCGGTAGTTCACCCGGTTGTCCGACACGGCAATGGCGTTGGGGTCGTGCGAACTCACAATTTCAATTTCCAGCACATAGCGCTCGGGGGCAATCATGGGGTCGAAAGGTGCAAAAACGGCCTCCAGGTGAATGAAGGCACTGGTATCTTTCAGCATCTTTTCCGTGCCGGAAAGCCCCACAAACAGGTTGCGTTTTTCGCCGGGCTGGAGATCCGTAAAACGCCAGCCGCGTTCATCCCGATACGTGCTCCGGGCATTGGCAAGCATTTCATTAATGATCGTGGATGCCGGTACATCAGGCGCACTCCAGGCACTCGCGCCAACCGTCGAAATATTTTCCTGCGATGCCAAAACCCAATCAAACACAGGCGGACCAAGCGGCGCCATAGAGTACAAAGGCTCGGCCTTTTCACCAAAATGCGTTCTGGCCGTGTCATACCGGAAATGGCTGTCCGGGAATTTTTTTTCATTAAAAAACAGGAATAACTGTCCGTCGGTCGTCAGTCTGCCGAGATTTCGGTAACTCATAATCAGCGCCAGTTCTTCTCCGGCCCGCGGTAAACGGTTGGTTTTTATACGAATAACGGCCCGCGTTGTGTCAAACACATCGGGCAGTTCGGGTAGTGGCGCATCTTTAGATGTCGGGGCGGAAGCAAAAATCCCTTTGCCGTTTTTATCGGGCAATTTGCCGTCGTCGTAGTGGGCCGTAGCGCTGAACAGGGCGTAAAAATCTCCGGTTCGCGCGTATCGGTGCAGGGGACTTTCTTCAAAGGAAAAACTGCCGTCGCCAAATTCCCAGTAACATTTCCAATGCGCCTGCGGGGCGCCTGCTTTTTGTTGCACGGGGGGCAACTGCGGCACAAATCGATAGTCGTCGCCTTCTTTTACCGCCTGAAAATCGGTAACCCGAACCGGCTGCGCATTTTCCTGGGCGCAAAGCACAGCGCTACCCAGGATTTGAATCCCGAAAAACAATACAAATATCTTTCTCATAGGTAGTTATCGGTTATTCGTTATTGGTTATTCGTGTTGATAATCAATTGAATAGAGTGGTTACAAATGTACAACGAAAACAAGTAGGCAGAAGGCAAATGTGCAGGGTCGGAAGACCTTACGATATACACACAAGTCTAACAGTTCATTTACATTGTATGTCATAATAAGGACTATACTACACGGATTTTTTACCACAACGGACACCAAGTGGTAAAAAATTCATGTTGGTATTGGCCCGGGGTACAGTAAAAGATCGCAGGGAATGCAGATTTCTTACCCTGTTTCGGTAAAAAATATTTTATTTTACCACGAAGAACACAAAGCGTAGAGTTGACGCTTCCCGCTTAGTGATTAGAGCAGACTGGCATAAATCATCACAAATGACTATAATAATGTGGTCAACTCTACGCTTTGTGTCCTTTGTGAAACCACTTCGTGTACTTTGTGGTAAAATAAAAATCTTCCTGGTAAAAACATGCACAGCGATCAGCAATACATCGAAGCCTTGCGCCGCAACGATCCGCGCGGCATCCGCAAGATATACGAACTGCACGCCCGGCAGGCCCTGCGGTGGATTTTGAACAACAACGGTACTGCCGATGATGCGGACGACATCTTCCAGGAGGCGCTGATGGCCGTCTACGAAAAAGCGCTCGATCCGTCGTTTACCCTGAGTTGCCCGCTCGGCGCACTGCTGCACGTCATCTGGTCGCGCAAATGGATTGACCGGCTCCGGCAAAAAAACCGCGAATCGGTGGTAAGGAATCAGGAGGAAACGCGATATGACAGTGACACGACGGAAGATGCGCTGGTCGTTGCGGAAGAAATGATAGCAGGACAAGCCCGGCAGGAACGGATGTCCCAGACATTTGCACAACTCAGCGAATTATGCCGTCAGTTACTCCGTATGTTGTCCGATGGCATAGCCCCGCGCGATGCCGCCGAACAACTTCAGATGAACAGTGTGGACACCCTCTACCGGCGCAAAAACGCCTGTACGCAGCGGTGGCGTGAACTTTATTCGCTCATCCCCTCAACAGAATAATCATGCAAGAGCAAGACAATAACCTTTTAGACGCCTATTTCAACGGACTGCTCGCCGAAAACGAGGCGGAATCGGTACGCCGGAGAGCGGCGGAAGACCCCGAATTTGCGGCGGCTTTTCAGTTGCGCCAGGACATGGAACAATGGCTGCAACAGGAGCCCGGACGCCAGGCAGTAGCCGACACCCTGACTTCGGTAGGCAAGGATTTTTTCCGGGAAACAACCGAAGAAAAACCGCTTCAGGTGCTGCGCGTCAACTGGAAACGCGCCCTGCTGCTGGCCGCCTCTTTTGCATTGATCCTGTTCGCCACCTGGTATCTGGGAGCGCCCGGACAGCCGCGTTACGAACAATACGCCCTGCACACACCCCTCACTTTCACGGAACGGGGCGCAACGGAAACCTTGCAAAGCGCCGCAGAAACGGATTTCAGCCAGGGCCGTTACGACCGTGCGCTGTTCAGCCTGGATGCACTGCTTCGGCAAAACCCCGATAACCTGACGGCAACGTTGTACAAAGGCATCTGCCTCATCGAATTGGAACGGACGCCGGAAGCGCGCAGTGTGCTGCAACCCCTCGCCGGCGGCGCTTCGGCGCTGCGCGGAGATGCGCAGTGGTATATCGCCCTCAGTCATTTGAAAGAAAACAACACAGCCCAGTGCAAAAGCAGTTTGCAACAGATCGGCGCCGGCTCGGATCATTACGACAAAGCGCAGAAGTTGTTAAAATCCCTGGAATAAGTAAAAGTGCACCTGTTTTTTCCTTTTTGTTAAAACCAGCCATATCGTTAAACTCATGCTAAATATCTGTTTGCTGTTTGTATCCGTACATCCGCAGCCCTAAGTTTGTGCTATTCAAAATCATGGACAAATGAAACAGATATTCCTTTCCGCCCTGCTACTTTCAACGCTGCTCTTCACCGCTTGCGACGAAGACCCCAACCCGCTGAGCCTCGACACCTTCGACATTCGCTGGTACGACGACGACAACTCCGGCACCCAGACAGCCGGCGACGCCCTGACTTTCGACATCTATGTCTCCACCACAGACAATAACCCCGACGACCAGTTTATCGAGGAATGGGAGTTTTCCTATACTGTTAACGGTCAGTTTGCCGGGGTGCTGATCGGCGATGAAAACGCTCGCTCCAATACCATCGGCGCCGATATTGAAGTCGAAATAGACAACCTGGTCTTGCCCGGCCCCGGTCAGTTAAAAGCCGGCGACGTGATTGAATTCCGCCTCTGGGCCATCGACAATTGTGGTACGGTACTGGAGCAGTTCCACAGGTATGTGCTGGAGTAAATGAACTTTCGGCGTACATTTGGGTTCTTTTCCGCAAAGGCAAAGAGCAGCCCGCACCACATTTTATATCATTAAAATCAAATTCATGGGACTAAGCGCAGACATCAACGCCGAAAATCTGCAACTCATCCGTCAAAGCGCCCGCGATTTCGCTGAAAATTACATCCGCCCGCACGTCATGGAATGGGATGAGGTTCAACACTTCCCCATCGATATGTTTCACCAAATGGGTCACCTGGGATTTCTCGGCGTGTTGGTACCCGAAGAGTACAGTGGCGCAGGTCTGGGCTACCAGGAATACATTACCATTATAGAAGAAATTGCCAAGGTCTGCGGATCGATCGGATTAAGCGTCGCAGCGCATAATTCCCTGTGTACCAACCACATTCTGTCTTTTGGAAACGAAGAACAAAAACGCAAATACCTGCCCCTGCTCGCCACAGGGCAATGGATCGGCGCCTGGGGACTCACCGAACCCAATACCGGTTCGGACGCCATGCGGATGCAATGCACCGCGACCCGCGATGGCGAATATTTCATCCTGAACGGTACCAAATCGTGGATTACGCATGGCAAAAGCGGCCATGTAGCAGTCGTGATTGCCCGAACCGGAAATCCATTGGATAGCCGCGGCATGACCACTTTTGTTGTCGAACGCGGTACGCCGGGATTTCAGGGCGGGAAAAAAGAAAACAAACTCGGGATGCGCGCCAGCGAAACCGCTGAAATGATTTTCGACAATTGCCGCGTCCACGAAAGCCAGGTATTAGGCAAAGAAGGGGAAGGTTTTATCCAGGCTATGAAAATCCTCGATGGTGGCCGCATTTCTATCGCATCCCTTTCCTTGGGCATTGCAAAAGGCGCCTACGAAGCCTCCGTCAAATACGCCAAAGAGCGCCACCAGTTCGGCAAACCCATCGCCGAATTCCAGGGCATCAGCTTCAAACTAGCCGATATGGCGACCAAAATCGAGGCCGCCGAATTGCTCACCCGGCAAGCAGGTTTTTTGAAAGACCGCGGCCAAAAATGCACCAAACAGGCCGCCATGGCCAAATATTACGCATCCGAAATATCGGTGCAGGTGAGTACCGACGCCGTGCAGGTCTTCGGCGGCTACGGCTACACCAAAGATTTTCCGGTGGAAAAATTTTACCGCGACTCCAAACTTTGCACCATCGGTGAAGGAACTTCGGAGATACAGAAACTGGTGATATCCCGGGAAGCCCTGCAGGAATAGTTGATGAAGGTTTATAAGGTTGATGAGGTTGATGAGGTTGATAAAGGTTGATGAGGGTTGATATTCATCCGCTCGAAAATGAAGCGATTTTACTGTTTTCGAGCGGATGAATATCAACCCTCATCAACCTCATCAACCTTATAAACCTTCATCAACTACAAAAAGCTGCCTTACCTTCGCCCCATGAACATCCACGTCCTCGATCTCGGTTTTTTACATTTGGAAAATGCTATTGCCGTCTTTGTGGTGGAAGGCCCGCAGGGATTGGCGTTGATAGAAGCCGGCCCTGCTTCTACCCTGCCCCGGCTGGAAGCATTATTACAACAAAATGGCTGGCAAATGGCTGATTTTCAGCATGTTTTTTTGTCGCACATTCATTTCGACCATGCAGGTGCCGCCTGGGCTTTCGCGGAAAAAGGCGCGCGCATTTACGTACACCCGAGAGGACTCCCCCACCTGGCTGCGCCGGAAAAACTATACAATTCGGCCCGCATGATCTACGGTGGGCAGATGGATACTTTGTGGGGAGAGATGCGCCCGATCCCGGAAACGCAATTGACCGCACCCGAACACGGCAGCCTCACAGAAGCCTGCGGCCTGCAATTCCGGGCCCGGTACACGCCGGGCCACGCCGTACACCATATCGCCTGGGAAGTCTCCGACGGCGCTGAAACGGTGTTGTTTACCGGCGATGTAGCTGGCGTAAAAATCGGAAGCGGCCCGGTGATGCCGCCCTGCCCGCCGCCCGATATTCAGGTGGAAGACTGGCAGGCATCCATTCAACAAATGCGGGAACTGCCGGTTGAAACACTTTTTCTGACACATTTTGGAAAAATAACGGACAAACAAACCCACCTCGACGAACTCGAAACCCGTCTCTTGTCCTGGGCGAACTGGATGCTGCCATATGCGGAACAACAGGCAGATCCGGCAGCAATCGTACCTGATTTTCAGGCATTTGTACAGGCACAACTGCTGGATGCCGGTGTGGCGCCCGCCGATTTGCAACGATACGAAGCTGCCAATCCGGCATTTATGTCGGTTGCGGGGTTGATGCGGTACTGGAGCAAGTCCGAAGTTCGAAGTCCGAAGTCGGTAGTCAAAAGTGGTTGAGCGGGAATGCGTGCAGTTCAAATGGTCGTTTGTGCGATGCTTATGGGATTGAGTCAAAAGTCGTATTCTACTTAAGCCATGGTTTTAGTGTAAAATTTAATTTCACGTTACCTCCAACTTCCCGAAAGTTTTAAACTTTCGGGAAGTTTCGATCCGAATAAACCAAGTATAATTTGCCGTCTTATTCCACTTCTCCCCTTTTGACACAACCCCAATATACCGCATCCTGGATGCCAAAGGCAAAGCGCCCTAAACACTAAACACCACACACGAAACACTATAAAGGCATCAACAATGGGCATCCTGCAACACCTCGAAAACCACGAAATATTGATTGTTGGAGATGTGATGATCGACCGGTACCTGACCGGAAGTGTCAATCGTATTTCACCAGAAGCGCCGGTCCCGGTCGTACTGCACCATGCCACGGAAGATCGCCTGGGCGGCGCGGCGAATGTGGCCCTGAACATTCGGGCCTTGGGCAGTATCCCCGTTTTATGCAGTATTGTCGGCAGAGACGATGCAGGTAATCAGTTGAAAAACAGCATTTTACCCGACAATCACATCAGTTCGGACGGCATCGTATTTTCCGATACACGCCGCACTACCGTCAAAACACGGATACTGGGAAATAACCAGCAGATGTTGCGCATCGACAGTGAGGACACCAATAACCTGAACGCGGCGGAACAGGAAAGCCTGCTGGCGAAAATCAGGGAACTGCTGGCCACACGCCCCATTCGGGCCATTATTTTACAGGACTATAACAAAGGTATTTTGGTACCCGAACTGATCGAAACGATCATTTCGGAAGCCCGGAAGGCCGGCATTCTGACGGCAGTGGACCCTAAAAAAGCCAACTTCTTTGCCTACCGCGGCGCCGATTTGTTCAAACCCAACCTGAAAGAAATACGCGACAGCGCCCCGTTTTCGGTGCAACCGACCCTGGAATCGCTGCAGCAGGCCTCACTATTTTTAAGAGAACGGCTGGAAAATCGACTAACGATGATAACCCTGTCGGAAAAAGGTCTATTTTTGGACGATCGTACGGAGGCCCACCTGTACCCTACCGTAGCGCGCAATGTGGCGGATGTGAGTGGGGCCGGAGATACCGTTATCAGTATAGCCACCCTGGCATTGGTTGCAGGATTGCCGCTGGAAACCATCGCAACGCTCTCCAACCTTGCCGGAGGGCAGGTCTGCGAATTCCCGGGTGTTGTGCCGGTCAACTGCGCTATTCTGGCTGCGGAACTTGAACAATGGAAGGAGGAAAACAGGGTGTTGGGGTATTGAGATATTGGGATATTAAGATATTGGGATATTGGGATATTGGGATATTAAAATATTGGGATATTCAGCACTAATAACCAATAACGAATAACTTCTTGCTATGAAAACAGTTGTTACATTCTTTTTTTGCGGACTTTGTATGTCTACTGTCAGTGCTCAATCCGGCTTTTTTTTGCCCGACACATTAGTACAGGAGTACTTCCAGGAAGACCCGACCCCTTCCATGTTATTTATTCCTTCGGGTAATGATAACGTCTGGGTCAACTTTGATTCCGACCAGGCGCCGGGACTTTGCGTAGCCGATGATGACACGCCCCAGGGCTGGTATTGGGAAAGCGACCTCGGCTTCATCAACCCGGACGAAACGGATAACTTCGCTTTCACCAGTTGTTCTTTTCTGGATTTGCCCAGCCCCCAATCGCACAACCACAATTGGCTGATAATCAGTCCCATATTCATTCCTGACACCACGTACTGGCTGTGCTGGCGCTCCCTGGCATTTCAGGGGCCGATGTACCTGGACGGCTATAAAGTAGTGGTTTCCAGGGCTTCCAATGATCCTTTCAGCGGCGATTTTACAGATACCATTTTCCAGGCGGCACAGATGATCAGCCCCGTCAGTACCATTGGTTCGCTCCAGTTGAGCGCTTACAATTACTCGCCCGGTTATATTCACGCCAACGGTTACACCAACACCGATTATTTTTTTCTGGATGAGACCAATCCCACCGCGCCGTTTTACCGGGGACGGCTGGAACCGCATACGGTTTCGCTGAAAGATTATGCGGGTCAAACGATTTACCTTGCATTTCTACACGATTCGGAAGACGACAACCTGATTCAGGTGGACGATATTTTAATATCCAACAACCTGACAACCGGTGTGGCGGCGCCTTCCGACATACGCGATTTCAGGATTCTCGGAAACCCTTCCCGTCAGAACGCCTACTTTTCCTGGAGCCTGCAAACGGCTCAGGAAACCCGCCTGGACATTGTGAACCAAAACGGACAACTGATGCTGGAAAAAACCTTTGCACGACAACAGGAACAACAATTTCATGCGAATATCCGCGCTTGGGAACCCGGCATTTATTACTGCACTTTACAAACGCCCAATGGCCGGGCGACCGGTCGTCTGGTGAAAATTTGAAATGCGAAACAAAAAAGGTTGTTTCTTCCTTTGTTTTTTTCGTTTCTTTGCCCCCGGAAAAATCATACGCACAAAAAAAGTCCTTTGAAATATTATGCTTAGCCGCCGCAGCGTCCGTATCAAGGTAATGCAATTGCTCTATATGCTCAACAGAGATGAGCAAATCGCATTTACCGATTTGGTGAAAGATTACAACGAGGGTATCTGGAAAACCTACGAATTGTATATTTTTCAACTTCACCTGTTGCTTAAAGTAGCCCAGTTCGCTGAAAAAGACGCTGCCAACCGCATCGCAAAACTCCTCCCCGGAGACGACGACAGGTCATTTACACCCCGCTTGTACGACAACGAATGCACCCAAAGCCTGGCTAACCATGTTGCTTTTCTGAATATAGCGGCCAAGTATAAAGTGAATGAAGGACTTGATGAAGATCATATCCGCACCCTCTATCAGGCTTTTTACGAAACCGACGAGTATAAAAACTACCTCGCGCTCCCTGAACCCACCGTCGATGAACACCGCAAAGTTTTAGTTGAACTCTACCGCCTCTTGGTCAACCACGACCTGTTTATCGAAATGTCGGAAGACCGCTACAATAACTGGCAGGACGACGAATCGCTCGTGACCGGCGCTATGAAAAAGACGCTGAAGGTCATGCCGGTTCAGGGCGAATTCTACAAAGAACACGAACCCGCCGATGAAACGGTGCGCGAATTTGGAGAACAACTGCTCCGTAAAACATGCCAGGAAGACCTCGCCCTGTTCAACGAAATAGAACCCACACTTAAAAACTGGGACGCTGACCGGGTAGCCATTCTCGACATGATTATGCTGAAAATGGCGCTCTGCGAACTGCTGCACTTCCCGACCATTCCAACCAAAGTGACGCTCAACGAATATGTGGAGATTTCAAAAACATACTCTACCGACAAAAGCAAGGACTTTATCAATGGCATCCTCGACCGCCTGATGAAAAAACTGCTGAAAGAAGAGCGCATTGTGAAGGAAGGACGCGGACTCATAGAATAGTCCGAAGTCATCAGTCCGAAGTGCGAAGTCCGTAGAGTGTACCGTTTCAAGTTTTGGAATCCCAAATATGAAACGGCGCACTCTACGGACTTCGCACTTTAGACTTCGCACTTCGCACTTTAACGGACTTCGCGCTTTAGACTTCGGACTTCGCACTTTAACGGACTTCGCACTTTAGACTTCGCACTTCGCACTTTAACGGACTTCGCACTTCGTACTGACGACTTCGGACTAATTAGGCGGATTCTTCCGCTCGTAAGCATAAGCGCCCAGCATGCCGAGTCCGCCGAAAATGGCGATGAGGGCAAAGAAAATACCCGTTGCGCTGTCTTCATCCATTTGTAGCGCTTGCGTGATGATGATAGCAAGCAACAACCCGATGCCGGCGCCGACAAACAGCAGTCCATTTTTCAGGGTGCGGGAAGGATCGGCTTCCCGGCGGCTAGCCTTCGGTTCCATTCCGCGCTCGATCATCGCCATCCGTTCTTTGTTTTCCAGATAACGGATTCCCCAGATCATTAAAAAAGCGCCCAGTGTGATGGTGATCGGGATAAACAATGCAATTACTCCTTCGTGCATGATAATTATTTTTTGTGTGTGAAAAGGTGGTTTTCGTTTCTTATACACACTCTGACAGCACAGTTGGGAAGGAGGTTACAGTTCGGGTGAAAAAAGCGAACATAGGGTCTGGATTTCGCCTAAAACGACCACAAAAAGGTCAAACTTGTATTTATTGATGATTGCTTATTGACAATTGATGATTTTTGATGTGCGAAGATGCCCCCTTGTATCAAAAATCATCAATTGTCAATAAGCAATCATCAATAAAAATTGTGTCGGCGCGTACTAAGTAACGCTAAAAAAACAAGTTCACGATTTGACTAACCCCCGCGCTTTAGCCGGGGGATTCGAAGCAACCAGACCTAACGGGGTTTTAACCCCAGAACACTCATTTTGGGTTAAAACCCATCTGTGTTTGTCTCGTTCATTTCCCCCGGCTAAAGCGCGGGGGTTAGTCAAATCGTGAACTTGTTTTTAAGCGTTACTAAGAGTCGCTACAAAGTCCCGGGTGACTCATGTTCAGGCTTCTTTCGGCAAAAACACCTCTGCCATCATGCAGCGCGCCGAACCGCCGCCATAGGTTTCAATGGTGTTGATGTCGGCATACAGCAGGCGGGTGTGTTTATTCAAAACAGCAATTTGTTCCGGCGTCAGCGCATGGTAGGCGGTAGCCGACATGACCAGAATCGTTTCATCATCTGTATTGCGCACCTGGAGCATGTTGCCGGCAAAAGCATTCATCTGGGCAAGGCTGATCGCTACCACTTCTTTCCCGGTATCCCGGAAATGCTTTTCCAGCATACTGCGCTCGTCGGGATCGGGCACAGAATCCATGCAAATTACCACAAACGTTTCACCCAGGGCCATCATCACATTAGTGTGGTATACAGCCTTTCCATCGGCATCGGTCGAATGGAATACGACTGCATGGTAACCGAGCGCATGACACAGTTCATCCAGCAATGCCGCGTCGGTGCGCGGGCTGAGGCAGGCATAAGCCAGCCGGTGCTGGTGGTCAAAAATGATGCTGCCCGTACCTTCCAGGAACCGTTCTTTCCCCTCGTTGTCTTCAAAATGCAGGCGTTTGTAAGCCAGGAATCCTTCCTGCAATACCTTGTCAATCACCGCATTGCGCCGTTCGAGTCGCCGCGTCGGCGCAAACATCGGATAGGTGACGAGCGTACCTTCCTGGTGAAAAGTGACCCAGTTGTTGGGAAATACCGCATCGGGTTTCACAGGAGTATCCGAATCGTCGGCCACGAGTACATGCACCCCGGCTTCGCGCAGTTTTGCGACAAATCCGTCAAATTCCTGAATGGCCCGGGTGCGCATTTCCTCCGCCGTCATCTTGCCGTCGCGGCTTTGGAAGGCATTGCTGGCAGCCGTTTCTTCATTAAAAGCAAAATGAGCGGGGCGCACCATCAAAATGTGGGCGGTGGTCTGGTGACGGGTCATGGCGTGAGTCGTGAGTCGTGAGTCGTGAATAGTGAATAGTGAATAGTGAATAGTGAGTGGGGTCTTCGCCCAAGCCACTCACTGTTGCCAAAGGCGAAGACCCCTAAACACTATATACTAAACACAGATTTTTTTTAATATTTGCGAAGCAAAAGTATAACAATGGAAGAAATCATCGAAAGCGAAGTTCCCGAAAAACCCAGATGCCTGAATTGCGACGGTAAAATGCCGCGTAAAGCATCGTTTTGTCCGCACTGCGGGCAACGCAACAACCAGGGAAGGGTGACCATGAAAGAACTGCTGCGCCGGTTCTGGAGCAATTTTTCGCACCTGGACTCCAAGTTTGTCAAAATGTGCTGGCAACTGCTCATTCCAGGCAAAGTCACGCTGGAATACTTCGCGGGGCGGCAAAAACGCTACCCGCATCCGGTCCAGTTTTTCTTTGTGGTCATGTTCTTTTTCCTGCTGCTTTTCAGCAAATTATCCGATAGCAAGGGAACCGGCTTGAATATGACCGACAGCAGCGGCGAGTTCAACATCGGCCAAAAAACAGTAAAAGACGGTGAGAAAGAAATTGTAATGGAGAACATCGATTTCTTTAAAACCATCGAGCGGTATGTGCTGGGCAGGCAATTGCGCGGCGCTTACGATTCGCTGCCCACAGAATGGCGCACCAACACCACACGGCTGGCGATCGATTCGGTTGTCAACCTGGTGAACGCGCCCTGGGAAAAGCAATTCCTATTGGTTCAAGCCATGGGAAACGATAGCCTCCAGCGAGGAGGGGTGGATACCATCCCGCTCAATTTCGTGGACAGGCAAATCAAAATTGCCATCAACGACCTGGTGGCGCTTACGCCGCAACAAATCATCGAAAAATACAACATCACCCGATGGGGAGATCGCATACTGGTCAAACAGGGCATCAAATCGCTAAAAGATACCAACAGCCTCATGCGCTCGTACACGGGTAGTTTCGGCTGGACGGTTCTGGTGCTCATTGCATTTATGTCGCTGGTGTTATACCTCATGTATTGGCGGCGAAAACGCTATTACGTGGAGCATTTTGTCTTTCTGATGCACCAGAATTCAGGCGCATTCCTGTTGCTTACATTCGGATTGCTGATCGAACAGTGTTTTTCCTTCTCTTTCCACCCCGTAATATGGGTAATGACAGCAACCTGGCTCGCCATTTCTTTACTGATCGCCATGAAACGGTTTTACGGGCAGCGATGGCCCAAAACCATCATCAAGTGGATGATTTACTGCGCTTTGTACCTCATCGGCTTTAGTTTGCTTTTTATTATAAGTTTGCTAACGGTTTTTTTAATATTTTAAAAAACGAGTGGCTCAAGTGCTTGTTTATCTTTGCATCCTTGAAAATAGTGTTTTGGTGTTTTAGTGTTTTGGTTTTTAAGTGTTTTAGCGAGCGTCGTCTCCAAACACGCATTTTTAATACTAAAACACCAAAACACTAAAATACGAAAACACAAAAACACCCGGCACATTGTCATACGAAACCGTCATAGGCCTTGAAACGCACGTTCAACTCAGCACCGCGAGCAAAATTTTCTGCTCCGATGCTGCGGCTTTTGGCGGCGCCCCGAATACCCATATCAGCACCATCAGCCTGGCGCATCCGGGCACTTTGCCGCGGCTGAACAAAAAAGCCGTCGAATATGCCGTAAAACTGGGCCTGGCCCTGGGTTGCGATATCAACCGCCGCACCCATTTCGATCGCAAAAACTATTTTTACGCCGACCTGCCCAAAGGTTTCCAAACCACGCAGGATCGCGCGCCCGTTTGTCTGGGCGGCAGCCTTACGCTGAAAGTGGGATCAACCGGGCAGCGTTCCAATCCGGTCATTCGTATACACCATATCCACCTGGAAGAAGACGCCGGTAAAAGTATGCACGACCAGGCGCCGAAACATTCCATGATCGACCTCAACCGGGCAGGTGTGCCTTTGCTTGAAATCGTCAGCGAACCCGATTTGCGCGGACCCGAAGAAGTGGCCGCCTACATGGAAGAAATCCGGCGCCTGGTGCGCTGGCTCGGCATTTCCGACGGCAATATGGAAGAAGGTTCCATGCGCTGCGACGTCAACATATCGGTGCGCCCCATGGGCAGCAGCACTTTTGGCAACCGCTGTGAAATCAAAAATATGAACTCGATGCGTTTTGCCAAACGCGCCATTGAATATGAAGTAAACCGTCAGATTGCGCTGATCGAATCGGGCGGAACCGTCGAACAGGAAACGCGTGGTTTCGATGTCGCCCAGGGCACTACCTTTTCGCTACGGGAAAAAGAAAATGCGCACGATTACCGCTATTTCCCCGAGCCTGATCTGCCGCCCGTTGTCATTTCGGAGGAGTATTTAACGGACATAAAAACCGCTATGCCGCCGCTGCCCGCTATTCTGGAGCAGGCATTTCAAACGGCTTACGGATTGTCGGCGTATGATGCGGAACAACTTGCACAGGAACGCGACACGGCTTTGTTTGCGCAGCAACTATTGGAGACGGCCGCTGTCCGTTACAAAGGCAAAGACTTGAGTAAAACCATTGCCAACCTGCTGATTAATAAGTTGTTACCATGGTCGGCGGCTGGAAATATCCGGCCGTCAGATTGTCCCGTGCCACCGGTACACTGGATCGATTATGCGCAGATGATCGAGTCGGGACAGTTGAGCGCTTCCGCCGCTGCACAGCGACTGTTTCCGGCCATGCTCGAAACACCGGACAAGGCCCCTACCCTGCTGGCTACCGAACTCAACCTGCTGCAAAGTGCAGACAGCGATTTTCTGGAACAATTGGTGGACGAGGTGCTGGCGCGTTTTCCGGACAAAGTGGCGGAATACCGCAAGGGAAAAAAAGGACTGCTCGGGATGTTTATGGGAGAAGTGATGAAAGCCAGTAAAGGCAAGGCGGAGCCGCAGACGACGACGAGGATATTGCAGGAAAAACTGGGTTAGTTATTGGTTATTGGTTATTAGTTATTGGTTATTAGTGGTGGTAGGGGGCCATCTGTAGAAATATAAGCCATTCCTTATTGTGTAGCCAAGCACTTGTACGGATGGCCCACTACCACCACTAATAACGAATAACTAACAACCAGAAGGGAACAGAAATATACCCATCTTCACCAATCCCAGCCTGAAAAACACGAATAACGAATAACAAATAACCAATAACAAAATTGCCATGAAAAAACTACCATTTGCACTATTATTCCTGTTGGTAGCCGGCGCCGTTTCCGGCCAGCAAAAATCGCCCGCTTTTGAGGACCTGGAACGCCAGTTGCTTGACATGCAGCGTCAGTTGATGCAGGAATTTCAAAAAAATCCATTCGGCGGTGGGCTTTTTACATTCCCTGAAAACGACTCTTCCTACACCTTCCGTTTCGATACCACCATTGTCGGCGATAACTTTTCGGGCACTTTCCGGTTCGGCCCGTTCAGCGGCGACAGCACCCTGCGCGACAGCGATCCATTCGGATTTGAGTGGTTTCGCAACCAACTGTTTGGAACGGGACCGGAGAGCGACTTCTGGGGGCCGGGCAATCAGGAACGTACGCCCCAAACAATACCCGGCGAGACAGCACCGGAAGAAAATCAATTGCTGCCGGAGGAACGCCTGCGCCTGGAAGAAGAGCAATCGGAGAAAGGTTTGCCCGGAAAAAACAACCCTTCCAGCCCCGCTCCGCCGGCGAAACCTAAAATCAAAACCATCCGTATATAAAATGACAAAATAGTTTCGGTTCTTTACATCCGGGTTTCGTTATCCACTCCAAAAACTTTTGTGTTGGCTTTGTGTTAAAGTCTCAATTTATTTCAACGGATCATTATTTCTCCTGCTATGCCAGCGACTGAACAAGTGGATGTTCTTATTTATCGGGTACGCGAAAGTGGACTGGAAGTGTTTTTAGTCAATCAGGATAATTCCAACCCCGAACACGGGCAATTGTCTGCTCCAACAGCCGACGAGTCGTCTCCCGAACGCCTCATCAACCAGTATATTGAACTGGATCCGGTGGCGGATATAAATGGCGAATTCCGAAAAGCCATTGCCATCGAAGCCGACTGGCATGAAATTCCATCCCTGCGGGCATTGATGTATGAAGACTACCGGGTGGCAAAAGAGAAAGCCAAACAGCACATCAAAAGTTTTCTGCCGGACATCGAAAAAGGCACTTATGTGGCTGTTAAAGAAGCGTTTAAACGTGTGCTCCCACAGCAATATGCCTTTTTAAAAGAACTAAAAGACATTGTAGCCGATAAGAATCAGACGAAGTATATCTGACGCGTTTTTCCGAAAAGATATAAGAGGCTGTCTCAAAAGGTTGATGAAGGTTGATAAAGGTTTATAAAGGTTGATATACAGCCGCTCAAAAATGAAGTGATTTTACTTTTTTCGAGCGGCTGTATATCAACCTTTATAAACCTTCATCAACCTTCATCAACCTTTTAAGACAGCCTCTTTTTTTGTTTATCCATCCGCAAAAAAAGCCATCAAACCTGTCGTTCAGTTCCAAAATCGGAACGTCTACCTAAATTTTCCGGTCGAACGCCTGTTCAATCCTAATCTTGTATTAAGATTATTTCCTTTCCCTCCCTGTGTCATGTGCCCTGAATAAAAAAAATGTTGCAATGCCCCTTGCGTTGCATCCTAAAAACAAGCTTCACAGAAAGTTTGATTTGGTTAACAGGCCCCGGCGAAAGCGCCGGGGCCTTATTTGTGTTTCGTGTTTGGTGTTTCGTGTTTGGGGCGCTTCGCCCTTGGCCGTGTTTCGTGTTTGGTGTTTGGTGTTTGGGGCGCTTCGCCCTTGGCCGTGTTTCGTGTTTGGTGTGTGGTGTTTGGGGTGCTTCGCCCTTGGCAACAGTGAGTAGCTTGGGCGAAGTGCTCCAAACACCAAACACCAAACACGAAACACGGCCAAGGGCGAAGCGCCCCAAACACCAAACACCAAACACCATACACCACACACCATACACTACCGCAGGTTCCAGCGATCAAAAAACGCTTTCACACAGGTTTTACTCAGGTCGCTGGAAGCATTAAAAAGCACACAGATGCCCACTTTGTCGCGGCGATTCAGGGCTATTTCTCCCCGGAAACCATTGACATAACCGCCGTGATAGATGATGGTATCGTTTTCGTGTTGCAAAACCCGCCATCCCATGGCATAAGATGCGGCATCGCGGTCAATCCAGCGCGGCATAATGCGGCGTTCATTTCCGGTCTTGACTACCGGGGCAAAAACCTTGTCGAGCGTTGCATGAGACACGATTTCCGGTTTGTTGCCCAACAACACTTTTAACCACTCGCCCATGTCGGCGATACTCGCATTGACCCCTCCTGCCGCAGCCGAATTGTAATACAGCGGAGAGATCGTATCCGCATTCCAGGCTGTGTTGCTGATGCGAAAATGTGGACATGCCTTGTTCTCACACGTTTGCATGGTATGAAAATCGCAGGATGCCGTCGTCATGCCTGAGGGCTGGAATATTTTTTCCACCAGGAGTTCCTGGTATGTTTTCCCGGTAGCATTCTTCATCACCTCCTCGATGGCGCAAAACGCGACATTCTGGTAACTGAAAAACGTTCCTTCCACACCACAAATCGGCGCTTTTGGGAAATACTCACTGATAATCTGCGGCGTATCATAACCTTCTTCTATCAGATTGGTGAAAGCATGATAAGGCAATCCGGTTGTATGCGACAACAGATGCCAGAGCCGGATACGTTTCGCCTGGGCGTGGTCGCGCAGTGTAAAATCCGGAAAATAACGTTGTACAGGGTCTTCCCATGCAAATACCCGGTCTTGCACCAGGCGTCCGGTCAGCACGCCCGCAAAACCTTTGGAAAGCGATCCGATCCTGAAAACGGTATGAATATCCACCGAATCGGGGCGCCCAAAAACCCTTTTACCATAACCCTGCATAAATACCACTTGCGAATCGAGCACAATGACAACAGCCGCCCCGGGCGTTTGGGTCAGCGCCATCTCCTGTGAAAAAAAACGGTGGTAGTCGTCCAGTACAGCCTGTATGCGTGGAGAAAGTGGAACAGGTTGTGCAACAACAGGGATATTGGCCCGCGGCGGATCAGGGCCGGGCGCATTGGCGCAATGCCAGCAAAGGAACACAACACAGATCAGCGCAAACAGCGCGACCGAAAATCGGAGCAGGGATGATGTCATAGCCCACAAAGGTAAAAAAAGAAAAGCCTGTACCAACTGAATGGTACAGGCCCGGGATCATCTCACGATCAAATTGCTGTAAGGGAAGGACTCGAACCTTCACAGGGCAGTTAGCGACAGCACAAAGTTTGGTGGTCAACCCCAGTCGGCCGAAGCCGGCTTTACGCTGCGTTTATCCTGAACTCCCTACCCCCGAGACAGGAGGGCATGGCTGCCAAATTTCATCACCTCACAATAGAATAAACAAATGGCAAAAAATAGTTATCCGTTATTAGTTATTCGTGCTGATAATCACGCATCTACAACAAAGTAAACCAAACTAATTTCGCATAATTACTTAAAACACAATGCGTTGAGTAAAAATCACCGCATTTGTTTGCTGTAAGGGAAGGACTCGAACCTTCACAGGGCAATTAGCTGCACCAAAGCGCAGTTTTTCTTGTTATTCCCCACCCCCGAGACAGGAGGGCATGGCTGCCAAATTTCATCACCTCACAAGGAATAGTAATGCTCTTTTGCATTGCTGTTGCGACAAAGGTAAAAGCATTGCCGTTTTTATTGCAAATTTTTCAACGATTATTTTTAAAATATACATAATCGTTAATTATATACTCATTTGTTTAATAATTTTTCAAAAATTAAAAATGAAAAGGAGGGAAAATTAGCAAACTGCTAATGCCCAGGGCTAACTCTTCAAAATCCCAATGAAAAAGGCACTGATTGTTCCTTAGTTCTACTTTGTCACTTTAGCCGCGTAGCGGCATAACGTCGGTAGCCATCGCCGCCAATCCGGTTGTCAAGGTGCGTAGCACCGCAACATAGGCTAAAAGTTACGGTGCTATGCACCTTCGTACGTTGTTCTTTGGTATTTCCTACCGACGTTATGCCGCTACGCGGCTAAAGTGACAAAGTAGAA
>JALHMA010000027.1 GCA_022844265.1 Saprospiraceae bacterium
TCAAGGCCTCATCAAGGAATCCATAACCAAACACCGGCACAAGTAGCCAAAAAACAACATCCAGTCTGGGCTTGCATAACGGGTATAACCTAAGCAAATAATTCATATAGTGTTTAGGGCGCTTCGCCCAAGCTACTCACTGTTGCCAAAGGCGAAGCGCCCCAAACACGAAACACCAAAAACCAAACACGGTAGTGCCAAAGGCGAAGCGCCCCAAACACGAAACACCAAAAACCAAACACGGTAGTGCCAAAGGCGAAGCGCCCCAAACACGAAACACCAAAAACCAAACACTCAAATAATGTAGCTACGCTCCTTGATACGCGGCGAAATCAGTATAAACAGCACGGCGGTGAAGGCGCAGATACCTGTAAACAACCAGAAGAAACCCTCCCCGTGAAACTGGGCGAAGAAGCCTCCGTCTTTAATATTGTTCTGGATAACGGATACCAGCACATTTCCCGTAGTGACCGTAAGCAGCCAGCAAGCCATGATCGTAGATTTCATGGAAGGCGGCGACTGCGTGTAGGCATATTCCAGACCGGTAATGGAAATCAGTACTTCGCCCGCTGTCAGTACGACAAAAGCCAGGATCTGCCAGCTGATATTCGGCGTTTGGCCTGCATCGATCCAGCCTTGAATAATCGCGATAATGACAAAAGAAAGGGCCGTGAGTACGAAACCTGCGCCGATTTTGCGCAAAGGCGTCACTTTGATGCCTGCTTTGTTCAAAGCGGGATAAATAACAAAGGAGAAAAGCGGGATAAACATCAGAATAAATGCCGCATTGACAAATGAAATCTGCTCAGCCTCCCAGTTGATTCCCAGCCATAATAAATCCATTTTGGATGCTTGCACCACCCACTCCGACTGGCTCTGATCCCACAATGCCCAGAAAACAGGGATGAATGCAAAAACGGACAACACACGCCAAACGGACCGGATGCCTTCTACTGCTTCCTCTCCATATTCCTTTTTCGCCGCTTCAAAGCCTCCGTTGGTGAGCGCATACAGGTTGATGCCTACAAAATTGCCGGGCTTCGCAAACCACTGTTTTTTAAACACAAAAGCCAGAACAATGACCAGTATGAGCCAGGCGCCCAGTACCGGGCCGATCCCTTTGTGCAGCATTTTGTCAAAATAAAGATAACTGGCAACCAGGGAAAAGAAAGCCGTAGCCAGGACGACGATTTTATTGGGGTCTGTTTTGGGCGGTGGCACCCGGCGGTATTTATCGCGTCCCAGCCAGAAGAAAAACACTGCTACCAGCATCGCAATAGCAGGCACGCCGAACGCTACAGTTGGCCCGTAAGCCGATTTTAAATATGGGATCAGCAGGATGGAAAGTACCGAACCCGCATTGATAGACGCATAAAACGCGTCGAAGGCCTTGGGTAATAATTCCGAGTTGGAGGAATCAAACTGGTCACCGACATTAGCCGAAACGCAGGGTTTGATACCACCGGCGCCCAAAGCGATCAGCATCAGGCTTGTGGTGAACATCACCTCGCTGTCGACAGAAAGCGCTACCATGATACTGCCTACGGCATACACCAGCGACAGCCACAGGATGGTTTTATATTTACCCCAGAACCAGTCGGCTACCATACCGCCAAACATCGGGAGCAAATACGTCATCGCCACAAAATCGTGGGTTTTGGCATTTGCAGTAGCCTCTGCAGCCTGTACCATGGCGGGGTCGGTCGAGCCGGAAGGGTTGTAAAATTGGGCCACCATAAAAGTGGTCAGAATAGCGCGCAGGCCGTAGTAATTAAACCGTTCAGCCGCTTCATTACCAATAATGTACGGAATACCCGGTGGAAATTTGGCTTTGGGTTTGGGACTGGAAGTGTCGAGGGTTTCTGCCATAATGTTATCCTTGTCTGTTATTGATGAATGGTAAAATAATGTTTATTGACCGGGCAAATGTGCGATTTTCTGTCGGCAATCATGTTCGCCCGGGGCGCTAATGTTCAAAACAAAATGTCGAACTATTATACATCCGGCCATTTTTTCGATTTTATGACACAAATTTTCCTTTTTCCACCGCTTATTTTAGCCGGCTCAGTTCCTTTTTTTACAAGATGGACGGGTGTATCTTTGCCGACTTTTTGTATAAAAAAGCATCCGGAAACCTTTCAATCATACTTGTATGTTACGATTTATCCTATTGCTGCCACCCATTGTTTTTTTACTTGCCTCGGGCTGCAAACAAGACAGTCCCGCGTCCGATTCCCCGGCGAATACCCCGCTGGTAGATACGGCTGCGCTCCGGGAGTTCAGGCAAAACAACTGGAAAAATCACGGATGCGACTTAATCACGGATGCAGAAATACAGCAACTTTTTAATATTGATCCGAAAGAAGCCGGCCTGAACAGTCGTTCGCTGCCCGATCAGGCGTTTTGCCTGCGCAACTGGAATAAACCCGACTGGAAAGAGCGCGAAAACAACAATGAAAAGAGTGGCAATAATTACCTGCAACCCCGCAACAGTTTAATTGTGCAGGTATTCAGTTACGGCACGAACGAACATTCCCGGCAGCAGTTCGACATGCTGAAGCGCGACCGCCGCGATACGTATGAAGAAGTTGTGACAGGGCTGGGCGAAGACGCTTTGTGGGGAACCACCACCGTCACTTTACTGGTGAAAAAAGACCATTTCGTGTTGAGTATTACACTCGATTGTATGGACAAACCGCATGATAACCTCGCCAAAGCCAAAGAAGTAGCGGCATTGGCCATCCAAAAATTGTAGCGTTTTTTACCGCGAAAACTTCCCGTTATGTTTAGTTGGATCAGCAAAATTATACTCCGCCTCTGGGGCTGGAAAATCACCGGACAATATCCCCGCGAATTAGACAAAGTAGTGGTTGCCGTGGCGCCGCATACCTCCAATTGGGATTTCCCAGTGGGCGTACTGACCAACAGCGCGGGTAAATTCCGTGCGAATTATCTGGGGAAACATACCTTGTTTCGCTGGCCTTTCGGCTACCTGTTCCGCTGGTGGGGCGGCATTCCCGTCGACCGATCCGGGAACCACAATTTTGTATCCTCCACAGTGGAGGCTTTTCAGCGCGAAAAACGGCTGCATTTAGTGATCGCGCCGGAAGGTACCCGCAAAAAAGTGGAGCGCTTCAAAACAGGGTTCTACCACATCGCCCGCCTAGCCGGCGTACCTATTTGCCTGTGCACCTTCGACTGGGAAAAACGGGTAGTATTTTTTGATCCGGTCTTGTTTCACACCACCGACGATGAAGCCGCCGACATCGCTTATATCTGGAATTACTTCAAAGGGGTGAAGGGCGCGAATCCGGAGAAGGGGGTGCTTTAGGATAACTCTTTATTGATTTTATTTCTTACCTAAAATCAATGTAAGCCACTTCAAAGTGCGTTTCCTTTGCAGTTATGAAAGCAGCTATTCGCAGAAAATACGGTCCGCCCGATACGATATCAATCGAAATGGTGGAAACGCCTGTACCCAAAGAAAATGAAATTTTGGTACGCGTGCATGCCGCAACGGTGAATAGAACCGATTGCGCCATACTTTTGGGCAAACCGTTTGTCATGCAATTTTTCACGGGCCTGGGCACACCCAAGTCACCGACGACAGGTACCGACTTTGCCGGTCAGGTTGAAGCGGTCGGCAAAGAGGTAACTTCCTTTCAAGCAGGCGAGCGGGTTTGGGGTTTTAACGATAGCGGTTTGGCCTCGCACGCGCAATACCTGACGATACCGGAACATACTGCGGTGTTGAAAATACCGGAACATATCAGCTACGAACAGGCCGCTGCCAGCGCGGAAGGCGCCCATTATGCCTATAATTTTATCAATAAGGTGGCGCTGAAAGCCGGGCAAAAAGTACTCGTCAATGGTGCGACGGGCGCCATCGGTTCGGCTGCCGTACAGATGCTGAAGAGTATGGGGCTGTATGTGACGGCCGTTTGTAATACTTCAAATGTAGCCCTCGTAACTGCTTTAGGCGCAGATAAGGTTGTTGATTACCAAAAAGAGGATTTTACCCAGATGGAAGAACAGTATGATTTTGTTTTTGATGCCGTTGGTAAAAGTACCTTCTCCTGGTGCAAACCCTTGTTAAAGCCGGGCGGCACTTATATTTCCTCAGAACTGGGCCCTCATGCAGAAAATCTGTATTTACCGCTCCTGACAAAAATACGGGGCGGTAAAAAGGTGGTTTTTCCTATTCCTTCCGACATCAAAGGAAGTTTGCGCTTTATACAAAACTTGCTGGAGACAGGACAATTCAAACCTGTGATCGATCGAAAATATCCCCTGGAACAAATTGCGGAGGCCTATACATATGTGGCAAGCGGCCAGAAAACAGGGAATGTGATTATTGGTTTTGAATGATGATGGAGTGGTTAAAAGACACTGCTGCGGCGCTGCGTCTGGGTTTTGTGGGAATAGAGGGAAAACCTGCTGTACTTTTGCGCGTGGTGTTGAAAAAAACACCACGCGCAGCGCTTAGGCATAAGTTGAAAGGGCGCGGAAGACCTGGCAAGGCGAAAAAAATATACTATTTCATCGGCTTTACGTAACTAATACCACGTTTTCGCCTACGCTTGTTTTCGGGCCCTGCTCTGTAGCCGGCTATCCAAAATAATACTGCCGGGACACCAAAAAACACAATAGAAAAAATTATTCTCCAGTTTAATTCGCCGCTCAGGGTTGCTTTTCCCGACGCAGCGTGGTATTTGACCTTTACTATTTGTCCCTCCTTAAACCGCTTTTGTGCGTAATCGGGACCGCTGATCAGCACCGGTACATGGCCCATTCCAACGTCTACATACATATGCTTGACCATAGTTCGGTGTCTTTGTTTCGGCACGTTTGCGACCACTGCGTCCATTTCAATGCCTACCCGTCCCAACTTGCATTCCATATAGAGTTGGTGCAGGGACTCCAGTGCACCAAACGTCAGTAGGGCGGCCCAAACATAGAAGTGAATTTTATCCCAGGTCATGGTCGGCATTTTAAAGTTTAGGCGAATAACGGATTTGGCGTTAGATGCGTTTTATTGAGGGGGCAGTGGAGAAGTGATTTGCTTGAAAGGATATATTCACCTTCCAACGCCAGGTTCTTTGTGTTTTTTTGTATTTTTGCAGTAAACGTGTAAAATTATGCATCCTATTCCAGATAATAATATCTTGTTAGAACGTATTACCGTCAACCCCGCTATCATGCTCGGCAAGCCTACTATTCGGGGTACACGCCTTACCATTGAACACCTGCTGAAAGCAATGGCGGGAGGATTAAATTTTGAGGAACTTCAAGAAGATTATCCGTTCCTCGAACCGGATGATTTGCTCGCTTGCCTTCTATATGCTGCTAAACTTGTAGAAAATGAAAAGGTCTACGCAGTCGCTTCATAGGGCATGTTGAAATTTATTCTTGATGCTGGTGTTGGCAAAAAGGTGCATACTTTTTTGACAAATACTGGGTTCGATGCAATATCCATACTTGATATTGATCCTTCTATGCCTGACTCTGATATTTTATCCATTGCAGAGCAAGAACAACGCATGGTCATCACTATGGACAAAGACTTTGGTGAGCTGGTTTATCGTTCCGGACAACAGCATTATGGTGTTTTGTTACTTCGACTTGAAGATGCATCTGGTTCAGAAAAAGCCGAAATTGTTAGCATTATATTGAATGAATATGCTAGCGAAATAGAAGGTAAATTTTCTGTTTTTCAAAATGGACGATTGCGAATCAGACAATGAATAGTGAGCGCACATTATTTTTCTACCCTGGCTGAGGCGGAACGTATAGCATGCTGCTTCCCTTTTGCTGGCATAGCCGGCGCGGATGAGCGGCACGCAGCAAAGCTAATGCGCCAGCGCCGCTCGGGTTAAGGGTTGGACAGCCTGTGTGCCAGCGGGGTCAGCCTAAGCGCCAGCAGGTGCCAGCGGCTCTAATCTATTTTATTTTTCTACTTGAAAAGTACTTAAGAAGGCTGTCTGCCGTAAGTGCAAGAACGGCAATGTATACAATTGGTATAATAATACTTCCATAAGGGATTATTTCTCTAAGCGGAATAGAAGAACTAATTTCTATCAAACCATAACTAATCATTATTAAAAAAAGTAGGGTTAACACAGACGTGAATGCAAGATATTCTTTAGTAGATGTCTCGATCTGAGTCTCGGTAATTTCATTAACGCCTGCAATTCTTGAATATATCAAAGGTTTTCCGATTATTTCGTCTGAAAGTATTTTGACATTAAAATGGTCATTAGGGTTTAGCAAACAGGGTGTGATTTCTATTTTAGAGTTTACCCTTTCCAACTTAACATCAATATTTATAGGCATTTTGTTTGATATCTCAGCGCTTATAGGATTGGCTTCCTCGCCGAAGTCAATGTAAATGTTTCCTTCAAAATCGTTCTTTAATATAGGAACATTGCCATTATTTGTAATGCGTATAACAGTTAAAAATAATTTATCAACGATCTTTCCTTCATATTTCACTTCAATTTTATCCTTAATATCAGTTGAATATTTTAATATTTCTTCGTTTGCAAGAATTATATAACTCAATTTTTTCTTTTGTGACTGACGTTTATAAATCCAAATTGCTACTAGAGCGCCAATAATTACTGCTGGTATACCTACAATGTAATCGCTATACTCCTTCCAAATATCCATGTTTCTATCTGATTTTAATGGTTTACAAAGTTGCAAATGTTTCAATGCAAGGCAAATATGCAGCATCCCTTTTGCCTTAGCAGGCGTTCCTTCACCTTCTTTAAACGCAAGCCCGCGCCGCGGTTGGTCTTGAGTTATTGGGAATATAAGGAACACATGCCGAGGCAAAAATTTTATTTTTAAAAAGGAGTTATAATTGCACGGATAAGTTGGGGGTCATCAAAGGACATTTTCACTAAATTTTGGTCAGCAGTTCTAATCAGAATGCCATCATTTAAAACGTTAGTAATTTGACCAAACTCTTTGTTATCCACAGTTACGTAATTTCCTATGTCAAAGCGTTCATTGTTCAGATCCTTACTTATAGGTACAAATTTATGTTCTCTAAGAACAGGACTCTTTTTTTCTAAATTATTTAGCCGATCATCTATACTTTCAATGGCTTTAAGAATTAAACTTGTTTCGTTAGATAATTCTACAGAATTAGAAATAGATGCTGGTTTGATTGAAAGTAACTGAATTAATGAATTTACCTCGTTTTCATGCGCTTGATGGGTTTCTATAATTGATTCACTTATGCGAACAACATCTTTTTTTACTTCATCGACTCTTAAAGATTCATCATATTCAATATATCTTAATCCTTGAATATCAAAAACCTTTTCTGTTTTTCTATCCTTAAGTAATAATGCTTTTTTATTAAAGGCCTGTCTTATTCCCAATTCATATAGAACATTGGCATTTCTAGAACTTAAATCACAAATTACCATGTCAGATTCAAGAATCATTTTTAAAATATCAATTACGATGTAATTGGTATTTTTTTTCTCGTCAGCCCTGACAGGTTCAAAACCAGAACTCAAAATTGCTGGCTTGATTAAGTGTTCATATACCCTGGTAAAATGTCCTTTCTCATAGCCTTCTGCATCAGATATAGGCATTATCACAAAGCATTTCATAGTATCCATAGTAGCATGTTTTATTGGTCGATTGGCATAGGTACCGGGCGCTAATATACTGACCTTCACTTGGAATAACGAAATTTCCGCCTCGTCAGAAGTACCGTCGTCCCTCCCTTCACTTAAGCCCGGCCGCTGTTACGCGTCCCTGCCAACAGCAATGGATCAAATGCCAGACCCATAAACTGATTACACAGACGTCCTTAAGTAGTATGATGCCCTTTCACACATCTTTTCGCCAGCATTCCAACGGAGTTTACTGTTGGCAGGCTCGCACAACAACAGCATTAGGCGACTCGGTGTTGGAACGGCAGTCGCCAGCAGAAGCCGCAGCCCAAAATGTAAGTGAACGAGAAAAGTAGAGATACAGAATGCCCCCAGCCGCGTAGCGGTACAACGTCGGTAGCAACATGGCCAGCGCCTAAACAAGTTGCGTAGCACCGGAACGCCGGCCTAAAATAAAAAATCCCGCCGGTTGTGAAACCAACGGGATTTTATCTGTGGTACCTCCAGGAATCGAACCAGGGACACATGGATTTTCAGTCCATTGCTCTACCATCTGAGCTAAGGCACCAGCCTGCCGTTTAAAGCGGGGCAAAGATACAGTCGTGTTCTCCACATTTTAAAGCCCTGACTTCTATTTTTTCAAAAAACTTGAAAAATACCTGCCGAACCGCCACCTTTGAACCTGAAACTGACCGTCTATGTTCTCTAATTACGTTGCCCTGCCTTTTGTCATCCTGTCTCTGGTGTTTTTGTACCTGGCCTGGGATGTCGATAGCGACTATGCCTTCTGGATCATGCCCTCCGTGGTGATGAGTGCGGTGGTGTATGTTTTCAGCCCGCAGCTCAACTGGTGGTGGTACAACAGAAACCCGCCGGAATTATCGCCCGGACTGCGCACCCTGCTGGAGCGTTTCAGCCTTTTTTACAACCGCCTGGATACCGCAGGCAAACTGAAATTTCGCCAGCGCACGGCCCTTTTTACCATGGGCAGCGACTGGGAGCCGATGGCCTGGCCCGACGAAACGATCCCGCCGGATGTCCAGACGGTCATTGCAACTCAGGCGGTCATGCTGACTTTGAACAAGGACAAGTTTGTATTTGAGCAGTTTGAAAAAATCATCGTCTATCCCGCACCTTTCTCCACGCCGGAATTCCCCTTCGACCACGCCTCGGAATTGTATGCGGAAGACGGCTGTCTCCTGTTTTCGGGGCGGCAGGTGTTGACGGCTTTTATGGAGCCTTTGAGCTGGTACAATGTGGCCTTGCACGAATACGCCCGGGTGTATGTGCTGGCTTATCCGAAGGAGCCCTGGCCGGTTTTTTCGGAAGACAGTATTTGGGAACAACTGCAGGAAATAAGCGGCATGCCCCGCGCACATGTCGAATCGGTGATTGGGCTACCCGGCACGGAGCCGCTGCCGGTGGCGATTCACCATTATTT
The DNA here is from genome assembly GCA_022844265.1 of Saprospiraceae bacterium. Lineage (GTDB taxonomy): Bacteria > Bacteroidota > Bacteroidia > Chitinophagales > Saprospiraceae > M3007. The sequence goes on from JALHMA010000027.1 coordinate 9,076, forward strand.
TACGTTCCCGGAGGCGTTTGGGAAGGTGTTGCCGGAGCTGAATGGGGTGTTGGATGGGATTTTTCTCTCGTAGAGTAGATTACAGGGATGAGGAATGAGGGATGAGGAATGACCGAGCGTGATGTCGGACATCACGCTCGGTCATTCCTCATCCCTCATTCCTCATTCCTCATCCCTCATCCCTCATCCCTGTAATTAAAGCAGCCGGTACGCTTACTTCCGTCCAAAATCCGCCGGAATCTCCCCCCAGTACTTCGTTTCCCATTTCAAAATGGGGTTGGTGACGGTGTTGACCGCCAGCCATTTTTCTGCGCGGTCGATGAGTTCAAATATTTTATCGTTCCTGCCGCTCGCTTGCAGTTTCGTGTTGCACTTGCCTTTTTTGACCCAGCCTTGCGCGGTTTTGGAGTCCGAATAAATGGGCATTTTGGGTTTGCCTTGTTGTTTCAGCATCGCCAGCGCGTGTACGATCGCCAGGAACTCGCCGATGTTGTTGGTGCCGTCTTCCAGCGGCCCGATATGGAACAGCCGTTGCCCGGTGGCCGTCACGACGCCCTGGTATTCCATATCGCCCGGATTGCCGCTACAGGCAGCGTCGACGGCGATACTGTCCTGGATTATGGTCGATTTGGGCGTTTTGCCCGTAGCCGTTGCGGCAGGTTCGGCTTTTTTGATAAATTTCCAGTAATTGCTTTTCAGCGCCGCTTCGGCTTCGGCCTTGCTTTCAAAACTTTTGTACTTCGCCCCATTGAAGCCGTCCACCTGTTTTTTACAGGCGTCCCAGGTCGAGTACACGCCGGGGCGGTGGCCTTCCCATACCACGTAAAATTTCTGCTTCGCCATGTATGTATTGGGATATTAAGATATTGGGATATTGGGATATTGGGATATTAGGGTATTGAGATATTGGGATATTGAGCGATAATATCTCAATATCATAATATCTCAATATCCTCTTAAATTTTCAAAAGATTCACGCTGTAATAAGCGGACACGCCGAGGAAGGAAAGCCGTCCGTTGCAAAGAGCGGGTGTGGGGCAATCGCGGTCGAACAGGTTGTCGATATTCGACAGGCCGAGGTTGGCGCGCACGCCGAGGATGCCGCCGAGGTCTTTTTTGCCGAAATTGAGTTTGTATTGAAAACCGCCGGTCAGACCGATGTCTATTTTTTTGAAGTCGTTGTAGGGGTTGAACAGTTTGTTTTTAGCGCCTCCCTCAGGCAGCACAAGGCCTTTGGTCTTGTTGCCGATCAGGACACCCATATAAGGGCCTGCCATAATGGAAAGCCTGCCTTCCCGGCGGAAAGTGATTTCCGGCACAGCGGCCAGGGTCAGCCATACGCTTTGGTAGGTGACATCGCGTTGGTACAAAGTATCCGCCAGAAACTTGGAAGTTGCGGTCACATAACGGCCCGCGATACCCACTTCCACATTGATGGTGATAAAACCGCCGCGGCCTTTGAAAGAAGATTGTGTGCCAAAATCCCAGCCTGCCTTGCCGGTGAATACTGGTTTGTCTTCATTGGTGACGGAGCGGAAAAATCCCGTTTTTCGAATGGTATTAAAATTGCCGCCTGCTTTCAAACGAAACTCGACCGCTCCCGGCGTGAATTCGCGTTCGAACACGAACTCCTGCGTTACCGGGCGGCCACTGCGTTTGCCTTCCGTAAAGACCTGCATTTCGCGTTTGCCGAGCAGGCGGTAGCGTATTTTCTGCGGATCATCGTGTGCAGGATTTTCAAAAACATAACCTTCGTAATCGGCTGTGGTCAGGCGAAAAGGAATCGGCTTGTTCTGGTTTTGTCCACGAACGATGGCATAATAGGTGATGGTCGTATCGCGCAATTCGAGCCGCATGGTTTCCAGGGTGACCGTGTCGCCATTTTCGGGTTTGATCCGCATGCCGCGTCCTGTGTAGGTGCTGTCATCCTGAATCGACCAGGATTCGAGGCGATCGCCGCGGTCGGTAGGCATAAACCAGGTACCGTCCAGGTCGCGCAATTCGCGGAAAATAGCAGGCGCTTCATCCGCCAGAATTTGAGTAAAGGCCCGTCCGGGCAATAGCAAAAATAGGAAGGCAAGTAGCCGCAGGGCATTTTTCATGGATCAATATTTTCGGCAAAAGAACGAAGAAGCGGGAATTCGCAGATAACAATCTGCTTATTGCATCTTATCGCCCCGCAAAATACGGTAGCGCTTGCGGGCATCCACCGCAAAAACGCTTCCCGAATAGTCGATAAATATTTTTTCGTACAGCGTTTGCGCCTTTTCCAGATCGCTCAGTTTGTTCTCGTACAACTGCGCCATGGCATACAGGGCATTGTCGGCGCGAATTTCCTGGGGGTATTTTTCAACGATGTCCAGGTATAGCGCAGCGGCTTTTGCATAATCGCGCTTCTTTTCATAAATCTGCGCTTCCAGAAACAGGATATCGTCCTGCAGGGAGTGTTCCGGGAAATCGCGGCGCAGGGTGTCCAGTTTGAGAAACGCATCCTCAAACCTGTTTTGAAACACCATCATTTCAGCGCCGGAATAGAGTGAAATAGCCTCCGAGGTAGTGTCCAGGTTGAGGTTATCCATGATAAAAACCGAGAGATCGAGGGCGTCGTTGGCAATAAGTTTGGATGTGGAAGCCTTCAGCACGTCGAATTGTGCCTGCGCCCACTGGAAATCGCCGTTGAAATAGGAAAGCCGGGCATTTTTGAAACGGGCTTCCTGTCCGATCTGTTCCTCTTTAAATTCTTTGTCGACCTGGCTGAACAACAACGTGCTTTCCCAAATATCGCCGCTCATCATGTAAAAATCGGCCAGGTTGATTTTAGTGCGCGCCAGGGTATAGCGATCGAGCCCGTGCATCAGTTTCATACCTTCCAGCAATTCGATGGCTTTGGGTAAATTATTGATGTAATATGCTTCTAAATCAGCGAGTTGCAGGATGATGGAGGAGGTCTGGCGGCCCTTGCCGTACTGCGCCAGGAAATTTTCGTACTCCGTTTCCAGTATTTGCAGATCGGTCGGAGTGTAGGCAAAACCTTCCGTTATTTTTCGGCGCCGGCATTCCATGGCGGCCTGTTTGGAATCAAAAAAGAAAGGATTCAGGTGGCCTTTTTCAGCCACGATATAGTCGTAAGCGGAAATAGCGACGTCGTAATCGCGGGCGTCGGCGGCTTCTTCTGCCAGTTTAAAAAGGCGCTGGCCGTTTTCGCCGAGGCGCTGATCGAGGGCTTTGTACTGCCGCAGGGCGCTTTTAAAATCCTTGCGCTGCACGAAAGACCAGGCCAGCAACTCCACAAAATCGGGGTTTTCCTCTTTCTGGATGCGTTCGTACAGTTGTGCCTGCAAACTGGCAAAATCAGAAGGCGCCAGAAAACGCGCCATGCGGGTCTGCACGGCGGCCAGTTTACCCGGATCGGCGGACAGCGCATTGAGGTAGCAATTCACCATTTTGTCGGTTTCGCCTTTCCGCTGGTACAGGTCGCCGAGGTTGTAGGCAAAGCGGTTGGGGTCGCGCATCAGGCTCGCGCCGCGTTCGTAGGTTTTTACCGCCAGGTCGAATTTGGAGTTATTGACAAATGTATTGGCCAATCGAGTGACGGAAGCATAATCGCTCGCCATTTTGCCAATGGCTTTTTCATACTGCTGGGCGGCTTCCTCTTCTTTTTCCTGCCGTTCATAAAAATTGCCATACGTCACATACAACATGACGTTTTCAGGCATTTTGCGGAGCCGTTTTTTGATAAATTTTTCGCCCTCCTCGTATTTTTCGAGGTTCAGCAGGCTTTCCATGAGCCGGTTGAAAAAGTACTCGTTTTCTTCATCCTGTTCAGAGAGCTGTCCGTACAGGCTGGCGGCTTTTTCATATTCGCCATCCATAAAATACTGGTTGGCCAAATTGGGATCCTGCGCTTTTAATTCTGTACTGTATATGCCGGGCAGCAGGCAAACCGCCGTCAGGAAAATCAACAATCGAAGTCTCATGTGCTTAATATGTTTGCAACAACAATGCTTTAAATCAATTTACTTATTTACCACATAGTTCACAGTAGTTTTTTCACATAGATCACATAGATAGAGGTGAACGTCGACAACTATGTGCGCTATGTGAAAAAACTACTGTGAACTATGTGGTAAAATCCATACAGAACGGCAATGATAACGCAAAGACAGCAAGATGTGTTTCAGCGTGGCATTTTTACCCGGAAAACCGACAAAATATAGCAAAAATCCAGCCAATGCCAACTCCCTGAGCGTGTTAAAATCCATTTTGATGGGTTCGGCTACGCCCCTCGTAGAGTGATGGGAACACGGATTAAACGGATGCGGCGGATTAAAACGGATTTTTGGTGGCCTGACGGCCACTTATTTTTGATTTTACGGATTTTGCCCTGCCTCCGGCAGGCCGTAGCGTAAATCAACCGCTTTAATAGTCGAAGCAAATATTTACTTCAAATCTATGGTTTTCGTGTCATCTCTGACGCCCCTCTATCCGCCCGCCGAAGGCGGATTTAATCCGTGAAAATCAGAAAGAAGTGGCCGTCAGGCCACCAAAATCCGTTTTAATCCGCCGCATCCGTTCAATCCGTGTTCCCATCACTCTACGAGGGGGGTAGTAACTCACTTCTCCCTCCAAACCACCGCTCCGAACCGATCCACGTATTGCCACTTGCCCTGTACCACCACCAGAGCCAGTCCGTTGTTGAACGGCGTTACCTGATCGAACAGGGGTGGAATGGAAATTTTTCCTTCCGTGTCGATATAACCCCAGCGACCGTTCACGCGCACCTGCGCCAGACCGTCGGAGAACACGCCGGCGTCTTCAAACTTGGGCATAATGGCCAGTTTTCCCGATTTGTCAATGTAACCATAGGCACCGTTGATTTCCACCAGCGCCAGCCCTTCGCCGTAATCGCCGGCCAGATCAAACATGGGTTCGATGGCAATTTCCCCCTGCTGATTCACAAATCCGTATTTGCCATCCCGAAAGGCCAGGGCCATCCCGTCGAAGAATTCTCCGTAAGCATGGTCTTGTACAAATGAAAATTGGGGAACCACCCGTTCGCGACCAGAGCGGTCGATGAGTCCCCACTGTGCGCCACGGCTCACTACCGCCACGGCGCCCTGGAAAGACTGGGCCATATCCCATTGAGGATCAATAACATAAACGCCGTTTTTATCAACAAACCCCCACTTTCCATCTTTGCAGGCAGGCGCAAGGCCTTGCTGAAAAGGGCCTGTACCGGAAAACACCGGTTGAATGACAAACTGACCTTCAGTATTGATAAAACCCGCCCTGCCGTCTACTTTCACGGCAGCCAGGCCTTCGCTGAAATTATCCGCTTCTTCAAAAAAAGGCAGGATCGCTTCATTGCCCTGCTGATCGAGGTAACCCCATTGGCGCACAACCTGCACCCGGGCCAGGCCTTGCTCAAACGGCCCGATATAACGATAAAATTTTTTGAGTAACAGCCGCCCCATGGCGTCGATGGGTACCCATTGACCATTAAGTTGAACGGACGCAAAACCATTGTGGAAAGTCCCTGCTTCCAGATATTGCGGCAAAATAACCACCTCGCCCCGGCTATCCATAAAGCCGAAGTAGCCATTTTCACGAATTTTGTACAGGGAGGTATGGTGCATGGGGGCAAAAGTACGAAGTCATACAGCAATTGTTGAGGGGTTGAGATTGTTGAGGGGTTGAGGGGTTGAGAATGTTGAGGGGTTGAGGGGTTGAGAATGTTGAGGGTGGTAACTCTTGGCCAAGAGTTACCACCCTCAACATTCTCAACCCCTCAACCCCTCAACAATCCTTCAATTCAGCCGCTCGTATATCCCCGCAATCCCCTGTCCGCCGCCCACACAAGCCGTGACCATGCCGTATTTCTGGTTGCTGCGGCGCATTTCGTTCAATATCTGAACAGACAGTTTAGCGCCGGTGCAACCCAGCGGGTGGCCCAGTGCGATAGCGCCGCCGTTGACATTCACAATATCGGGATTCAGGCCGGCTTCTTTGATAACCGCCAGGGCCTGGGCGCCGAAAGCTTCATTGAGTTCAATCGCTTCAATCTGGGAAAGCGACATTCCGGCCTGTTTCAATGCTTTGGGGATCGCCGCGCAAGGCCCGATACCCATATAAAGTGGCTCCACGCCCGCTACGGCGCAAGAGACCAAACGCGCGATGGGTTCGAGACCCAGCGCTTTCATCATGTTTTCAGACATCACCAGCACAAATGCTGCGCCGTCGGAGGTTTGGGAAGAGTTGCCCGCCGTCACCACGCCGCCTTGTGCAAAAGCCGGGCGCAGTTTGCTCAAACCTTCCAGGGTGGTGTCGCGGCGCACGCCTTCGTCGGTGTTCACCACAAAATCGCGTTCTTTGCGCTTGTCGTTTTCCACCCACACTTCCTTGACGTTTACCGGGACAATCTCGTCCTTGAATTTGCCTGCGTCGATGGCTGCGGCTGCCAGCTGGTGGCTGCGCACCGAAAACGCATCCGCTTCTTCCCGGCTGACTTTATATTTTTGAGAAACCGCCTCGGCAGTCAGTCCCATGCCGACCAGGTAATCCGGTGTATTGGAAGCGATATTGTAATTGGGCGCCAGTTTGTAGCCGGTCATCGGGATGGAAGACATGCTTTCGGCGCCGCCTGCGATATAGCATTCGCCCATGCCTGCCCGTATTTTCGCCACCGCAATGCTGATGGTTTCCAGGCCGGATGCGCAATAGCGGTTGACCGTCATTCCAGGCACATCTTTGCCGAGTGCGCGTACGGCGATCAGTCTGCCGATTTGCAGGCCCTGTTCTCCTTCGGGATTCGCACAACCCACAATCAGATCGTCCACCATTTTCGGATCGAGCTGGGGCGTCTGGGCAAGCAGGTGGGTAATGGCGTCTATGGCCAGATCGTCGGAGCGATAACCTTTAAATCCGCCTTTGCCGGCTTTGCCGACTGCCGTGCGATAACCTTTGACGATATATGCTTCAGGCATAATGAGTAGTTATTAGTTATTGGTTATTAGTTATCAGTGTTGATAATCAAGCATTTGTAAAGAATTTAATCTAAACTGATTTGCCTGATATATTTACTTATAATTGAAATGGAAAATGTTGGGTTCTGACAAAACAGCGAAAAATCGCTCCTGTAAACAGGGCGAAGTTAGGAGTCTTTTATAAAACAAACGGGGAAATAATTGGTTCCGGGAAAAGAATCAGGCCCATCAGACCTATCCCATAAATCAGGATCCGAAATCAGGGTAAAAAAAAGCCGTCCAAGCATTGCGCTGGGACGGCTAACCTCAAAAAACCAAATGAAAACAATCTTTCTTTTTATAATATGTACGGCCTCTGTGTGTAATCGGTCAGGAGGCGTATTTTTATCTTTAAATATAACATTTATACGAAAAACCTGCGATTCGTCACAGGGTATTTTGAAATTTCTCCACACGAAAACTTTCTGCCCTGTCTGGAGTTTCTACCTTTGCTGATTCTCAACCATTTACAAGACAATATGTATTCGATTTTAAACACACTCCACTCGTACAACCGTTACCTCTTGCTGGCGGCACTCGTTTTCGTTTTGTACCGCTCCATTTCAGGCTGGATGGGCAAAAAGCCATACCAAAAAGCGGACAACGCTGCAGGAGCCGCATTGACAGGCTTCTCCCACCTGCAATTGTTGCTCGGGCTTATTTTGTATGCAGGCCTTAGCCCATACACCCAGTCTGCATTTGCCAATATGGGCGCTGCGATGAAAGACCCGATGTTGCGCTATTTTGCTGTGGAGCATATTGCTGCCATGCTTATTGCCTGGGTTTTGATCCAAATGGGCCGTACGCTTTCTAAAAAAGCCGCTGACGACAACAGCAAACACCGCAAAACGGCCATTTACACCATTATTGCAACGGTCATCATTGTTGCAACGCTCGCCCAGAAAGGGCTGCTTTTCGGCACGGTCGCTAATATGATGGCTGGCTGAGTGGTTATCAGTGCTGCATCACTATAATTTTTGAGTATTTGAGTAACTGAAGATTCGAGTATTTGACTGGTAACTTTTGGTGTTGGGATCTCAGATGGTCGAATACTCATATTCTAATTATCACGTACGAGGCCTAAAGTTACCAGTCAAATACTCGAATCTTCAGTTACTCAAATACTCAAAAGTTTCAGTGACGCAGTGCTGATAATCAATTATTTACAGAGCAGTTAAACGAAACTGTTTTGCCTGAAAACATTCATCCGTTAAAAACAGCCGTTCATCGCCGGAATCACGCCCAACGTCCCTGAACCCGGTTCCATTTTTTCGGATCACAACATGGCGTTGGAAAAGTTGTTACACTTGCCTCAAAATTGTACTAAATTATGTTTGACAAAAATGAATTTCAAAAGTATGCCGTAAAGCACCGCGGCATGAGCAGTATGCACCTTGAAAAATACATGGATGCTACGACGCCCGATATCAAAGGATTTACGCCATACGTCATTGAAGAACGCCTGATGAACATTCAGCCCTTCGACGTATTCAGCCGACTGATGATGGACCGGATTATTTTCATGGGTGTACCCGTTACGGAGTACGTTTCCAACGTGATTCAGGCGCAGTTGCTGTTCCTGGAAAGCACGGACCCCAAGCGCGATGTCCAGTTGTTTATCAACAGCCCGGGCGGATCGGTGATCGACGGACTTGGTATTTACGACACCATGCAGTACGTATCGCCGGATGTTGCGACGATTTGCACTGGCCTGGCCGCTTCGATGGGAGCGGTTTTGCTGGCTGCCGGCGCGAAAGGCAAACGCAGTGCATTGTTCCACAGCCATGTGATGATTCACCAGCCGATGGGCGGTGCGCAGGGCCAGGTTTCGGATATCGAAATCTCGTACAAGCTGATTAAAAAAATGCAAAAATCGCTGTATGATATCCTGGCGCACCATACCGGACAGCCGTATGAAAAAATCGAACAGGACTGTGACCGCGACAACTGGATGAGCGCACAAGATGCCACCGAATACGGGCTGGTAGATGAAGTGCTGGATCGCAACAATCCGAAAAAGGCTAAAAAAGATTAAAAACGGTTGCCGCAGGTGTCGCTGCTCCATTGTGTGAAAGGCAGAAATCAACCTTTTTGCCTGAAAACACGTTGTTTGTCGAAGCCTGCACAAATATCCCGTAGAAACGACCGCGTTTCTACGGGAGTTTTTTTACTATAACGTACCTTTGCATTTCTTTCCAAACCCTGAATCCATTCACCCGTCTGTTCTTGACAGACCCATCATTTAAGGTATCCATGATTAAGCGTGGCAAATCCACTCAACATCGCTGCTCTTTCTGCGGCCGCAGCGAGCAGGAAGTAATGATACTGGTATCCGGAATGGATGGCCAGATCTGCGAACTTTGTACGGAAAAAGCCCAGGAGATCATAGACCAGGAGCTCCGCAAAGCAGGCGTCAACCCGGATCGTACGGACGAGTCGGCTCCGAAAAGCCAGAAATACAGCGGCCCGCTTCATTTGATCCCGCCGCGGGAACTAAAAACTTTCCTCGATCAATACGTGATCGGGCAGGATACTGCGAAGAAAGTATTGTCTGTGGCAGTCTACAACCACTACAAACGTTTGCAACAGGCCTCCAAATCAGCCTCGGACGATGTGGAAATTGAAAAATCCAATGTCCTTTTTGTGGGTCAGACAGGCACCGGCAAAACCCTGATGGCAAAAAGTATCGCCAAACTGCTGAATGTGCCGTTTACGATCGTGGATGCCACAGTCTTTACGGAAGCCGGTTACGTGGGAGAAGATGTGGAAAGTATTCTTTCCCGCTTGCTGCAGGTATGCGATTACGACGTAGAAGCTGCCGAACGCGGCATCGTTTACATCGACGAGATCGATAAAATTGCCCGTAAACAGGATAACCCATCCATCACCCGCGACGTGTCGGGCGAAGGTGTACAGCAGGGTATGCTGAAGATGCTGGAAGGCGCCGAAGTACAAGTGCCTCCCCAGGGCGGACGCAAACACCCGGAGCAGAAACTGGTAAAAGTCAATACGCAGAATATTCTGTTCATCTGCGGCGGGGCATTCGACGGCATTGAAAAAATCATCGCCCGCCGGGTAAATACCCAGGTGATCGGCTACAATAAAAAGGAAGTAGAACGGGTCGATAAAGAAAACCTGCTCCAGTATATCACGCATCAGGACGTCAAAAACTTCGGGATTATCCCTGAATTGGTGGGCCGCCTGCCCATCGTCGTTCACCTGGAAGCGCTCGATATAGAGGCGCTTCGCCGCATCCTGACCGAGCCGCGCAACGCTTTGTTGCGGCAGTACGAAAAACTCTTCGCTTACGAGGGCATCGAATTGGTGCTCGAACCCGGCGCGGTCGATTTCATCGCTGAAAAAGCGCTCGATTACAAATTGGGCGCCCGCGGACTGCGCTCCCTGTGCGAAGCCATTCTGACAGATGCCATGTTTGAACTGCCAACCGGCGTAAAAGGCGCCAAAGACAGCAAAAAACAATTCGTCATCGACCGGGCCTATGCAGAAGCAAAGTTGGAACGCTCACATATTGGACGCTTGAAAGCAGCGTGAGAGGCATCCTCTTTGGCATTTGGTTGTATTTTGGGTTGAGTGTTTCAGGCCTGTAATCGTGAATCGTGTTTGGTGTGTGGTGTTTAGTGTTTCGGGGGCTTCGCGTTTGGCAGTAGTTGATATCTTCGTTGAATTTTCTACAAATGCCAAACGCGAAGCCCCCGAAACACTAAACACCACACACCAAACACGATTCACGATTACAGGCCTGAAACACTCAACCCAAAATATAACCAAATGCCAAGAGGGAAGTCTCTCACCCTCTCACTTCTCTCACCTCTGTTTAATGGACGTCAAAACCTACTACGACGATACCCGCTTCGATTATCGCGTGATCTGGAACCACCCGGAAAATGTGGCGATGCACTTCGGCTATTACGATGAACATGCCGATAAACACCGCGCCGCTTTAAATAACATGAACCGCGCTCTGGCCGATCTGGCGGAAGTGCAGGCTGGCGAAAGTGTGCTCGACGCGGGCTGCGGCATGGGTAGCGCCTGTTTCTGGCTGGAAGAAAACCGGCAGGCATACGTAACCGGTATCAGTATCGTCGCCAGCCACCTGGAAGACTGCCGGAAAAACGCCCGTAAACGAAATTCCACGCTCACTACATTTATCGAGGCCGATTTTTGCAACACACCCTTCCCGGATGCCTCTTTCGATGTAGTTTGGGCCTGTGAAAGCCAGTGCCACGCCGACAACAAAGCGGATTTTTACAAAGAAATGTATCGCGTGCTTCGCCCAGGCGGTCGCCTGGTCGTAGCCGATTATATGCGTGTAAGCCGCCCGGTGAGCGCGCTCGGCGAGTCGCTGCTGAAGGACTGGCTTCGGCCCTGGGCCATTCCCGACCTGGATACCCGGGAAGAACATGCCCGACACCTGACGGATGCCGGTTTTCAATCGTTTGAAATAAAAGATATTACCAAAAATGTGCGCACTTCTCTGCGCAACCTGCATGATTTGTGCCGCAAATGGCTGCCCATCGGGAAAGTGCTATTGTTCCTGCGGATTGTCAATAAGGTGCGACTGGCGAACGTGCGGGCTTGTATCCGGCAGTACGAGGCATTGCAGGAAAGCGCCTGGTTTTATGTAATGATCCTCGGGCGGAAATGATTTTTACGGCAAAAAATGCTAAAAAACGTTTGATTTTACTAACCCCCGCGCTTTAGCCGGGGGAAATGAACGGGACAAACGCAGATGGGTTTTAACCCAAAATGAGTGATCTGGGGTTAAAACCCCGTTGGGTTGGGTTTCTTCGATTCCCCCGGCTAAAGCGCGTGGGTTAGTAAAATCGTGAACTTGTTTTTTAAACGTTACCAATGGACAAACAATGTATCAACCCAAAAGAGTTGTTTCCCTCCGTTCAATACGGATTTTCACAAATCGTCGTGAGCAATCCCGGCAAAATGGTATTTATTTCGGGCCAGGTGGCTTGGGATGAAAACATGCAGATTGTCGGGGCAAATGACCTGAAAATCCAGACTCAAAAAGCGATAGATAACTTAAAAATCGCCATGGAATCCGCAGGCGGAACGTTGGAAAATATCGTGGTGTTACGCATTTATAAAGTCGATTATAAAAGCGGCGACGGCACGATCATCAGTGAAATTTTAAAGAAAAATTTTGGCGCGACGAGTCCTCCCGCCAGCACCTGGGTAAGTGTAAAAGGTCTTGCAAATGAAGGATTTATGATAGAGATAGAGGCGCAGGCGGTGCTCTAACTTTTCCGACTAAACAGGATTGGAGAACGGATGAAACGGATTTTAAATGATTTGAACGGATTTATCTGGTAAACACATTTTAATAATCCGTTTTAATCTGCCTTCATCCGTTTCATCCGTTCTCCAATCCTGCGCGTTTACTACCAACTCCCGCCACCGCCGCCGCCACTACCGCCGCCGCTGCTGCCACCACCCCCGCCACCGGAAGAACTGCTGCTGGGTGCGGAATTGAACACAGAACCGATATTGTCCACTTCATTGGGGAAACTTTCTGCAAAACTACTCCAGCCATTGTTGAAATTGTTGCCCGCCATACCTCTGCCGTGGTACCAGGAAGGCGGCTGCGACAATAAGCCGCTGAATTGTTTATTCCAGCGCGACAGGTACCCGAATGCCAGGGCAAAAGGCATCGTTTTGTCGTAGTACATCGGATCTTCCTGCAACAAGCGTTCGATGACCGGACGTTCCGCTTTTTTGACAAATTGCCGGAAACCCTCCAGTTGCTGATAGGTTGCATTGCCGCTTACTGTGCGTTTATTAAACTGGGTTGCCATAACAAACATCGCAATGCCGACAACGATCAATGCGATTCCGTCTAAGTTTTCCTGTCCAAAAACGGCATAACCGCCCCAAACCAGCGCAACCAATGCCGCGATGGAAACCACGCAGCCGAGCGTTTTCTGATCCGGCTCGTACCAGCCCTGGCCCTGTATCCATGATTTGACGTTGGTTCGCACAGCGCCGAGGTGCACGTAAAACTTGTCTTTCAGATCAGCTAATTCAACCCGGTCGCCCGTAGCAAACAAGGCATCAAAAAACTGTTTTTCAAAAACCATCAGGTCATCGCCCGCTTCTTTCAGTTTGAAAAAGGTGATCTTGTCTTTTGAAAAAAAACCGGAACCTTCCTCCATTTCCAGTTTCAAATACCCCTTGTTGGCTAAATGCGGGATCAGGCTCAGCACGTCATTGTTATCTACGCTGTGATCGACAAAACCGCCGGCCACAACAGGCGAAATCCCCTCCGGCGGAAAATATTCTGTCATAATGGGTTGGCGGCGGTTGCGGGCCATAAAAACAGCGAGAAAACCCGACAAAAGGAAGAGTATCGGCGCCAGCAGCAATCCGTGCTGCTCCCGCAGGTACTCCCAGTCGCTCATGGGCTGAAAGGCCGCTTCGGGCAAGCGAATGGCCAGTGTCACGCCCTCTTCCGGCATGAGTTTTTGGATTGCCTGTCCACTGATGCGGTTGGAAAACACCTGCAACTCCGCGCCCTGCTCCGTGGAGCCACGCGGCCCGGTAAAACAGCGTACATCAGCGTTATTCAGCAAAATACGATCGGGCAGGCTGACTTCAAATGCAAACGCTTCCGTCAGCACCGGCCAGGAATTACCCATCAGGTCCCAGTAAAACTCGCTGTGTTCCTCAAAAAAATTCAGCGGATTGAGCACCCGGTAGGAAATGCGGTACACCTGCCGCCCGTCCACATAGGTATCGGGATCACCGATTTTAAGTACCAGGTTATTGCCTTCTTTGGACGTGGAAAACCGGAATCCCTGCACCTTTATATCCCGAAGAATACGCACCACCGTTTTGCCATTTACCTCACTCTTTAAGGGAATCTGGCGGAAAATACCGTGGCGCGGCTCCGAAAAAAGCACTTCAATGGTTTCGGTAAAATCGGCATACCCTTCGTCAGTGATGACGACCTCTATCTTGTAATTGGTAATGGTAAAATATTCCGCCCGCAAAGGGGCGACCACCGCCCAGCAGAGGAGCAGGCCGAGGAAAACACGTTTCAGCATGAGGCTCAAAATTGAACTTTCACATTTTGGGTTTCGGCCTCATCTACTTCAAAGTAGTCCATTTTGCTGAACCCGAACATACCGGCAAACACGTTGCCCGGGAACATCTCAACCGTATAATTCAGGTCGCGTACCGAAGCATTGTAGTAGCGGCGGGCGCGTTGAATACTTTCTTCCAGCCCGCTCAGCGTTTCCTGCAATTGCAGAAATTCCTGGTTGGCCTTGAGGTCGGGGTAGTTTTCCGCCAGGGCAAACACCGATTTCAAGGCCCCCGAAAGCGCATTTTCTGCAGCGCCGCCATCCGTGCCATGGGTCGACATGGCCTGACTGCGCAGCTGCACGATTTTTTCAAGGGTGCCGCTTTCATACTGGGTATAACCCTTGATGGTGTTCACCAGGTTGGGAATGAGGTCATAGCGCTGTTTCAGGAAAATATCGATGGATTTGAATGCCTCTTCGGCGCCGTTGCGCATTTTTACGAGGCGATTGTACAGGCCGATCAGGACAAAGCCGATCACGACAAGAATGATCAGAAAAATAAAACTGCTGCTCATGGGTTGGTTATCCGTTATTAGTTATTGGTTATCAGTGTTGACAATCAGGCATTTACAAAAAGATTCAGGGGCTTTGTTTACCGGATGTTGAATTAATATTTCTTTCAAAACCACTTTGTCTGCTGTAAACGCTGCGAAAGTGGCCGTGGAATCAGAGCCACGCCGTGTTTTTATGATAAATAGGGCTAAAATATCTGCGAATGTACTGATATCGCACTATTAATCCGTATTCAAAACAGAAAGATAATTGCTGTCTTTTTCGCTGGTTATCCAGCTCAAAACTTATAATTTTGCGGCCTGTTGTGCTTGAGGAGTTTGATGGTTTGAAAAGTTTGATGGTTTGAGGTGGTAACCCAAGCCATGAGGTACCACCTCAAACCATCAAACTTTTCAAACCATCAACCCCCCTCAACCCATAAACCTTTTTCATCACCATCCACCACTCAATAATGCCGGTCATTGAACTTAAAATCCCCAATCTGGGAGAATCCATATCAAGCGTTACCTTTTCCAAATGGCTCAAACCCGACGGCTCCGTCGTTGGCATGGACGAACCGCTCTGCGAAATTGAAACTGAAAAAGCCAACCAGGAACTTTCCGCCGACTCTGCCGGCAAGTTGGTCTGGGTAGCCAAAGAAGGGGAAGACCTTGCGGTGGGAGCCTTGTTTGCCAAAATAGATACGGACGCCGCAGGCGCAGGAAGCAGTAGCAGCGCGCCCGAAAAAGCCGCTGAAGCGCCAAAATCGGAACCCGCTCCGGCTGTAAAAGAAGCGCCTGCCACGACGCAACAACAAAATTATGCAACTGGAACACCCTCGCCTGCTGCGGCAAAAATACTGGCAGAAGGCAGCGTGAATCCCGGTGATGTAGCCGGCAGCGGCCGCGACGGCCGCATCACCAAGGACGACGCGCAAAAAGCCGTGGAAAATAAATCCGCAGCGCCTGCGCCTGTCGCTCCTGCTGCGCCAGCCCCAGTACCGACAACTCCGTCAGTCGCATTCAGCCGCAACGACAACCGGCAGAAAATGACACGGATGCGCCGCACCATTGCCAAACGCCTGGTCAGCGCCAAGAACAATACCGCCATGCTCACCACTTTTAATGAAGTGGATATGAGCGCACTGATAGCCCTGCGCGAAAAATACCAGGAGGCTTTTGTAAAAAAATACGGCATCAAACTCGGCTACATGTCGGTGTTTGCCAAGGCCTGCGCCAAGGTTCTGCTCGAAATGCCGGATGTCAACGCGTTTATCGACGGCGACGATATTATTTACCACGATTACGCCGACATCAGTTTTGCAATTTCCACACCTACGGGTCTGGTAGTGCCACCGATAAGGAATGTGGAAAGCCTGCATTTTTCAGATGTGGAAGTAAAACTCAAGGAACTGGCCGCTAAAGCCCGTGACGGCAAATTGTCGCTGGAAGAAATGAGCGGCGGCACGTTTACCATCACCAACGGCGGCGTATTCGGCAGCCTGATGAGTACGCCGATCATCAACGAGCCGCAAAGCGCCATCCTCGGGATGCACGCCATCAAAGACCGCCCGATCGCCGTCGACGGACAGGTGGTGATTCGCCCGATGATGTACCTGGCGCTGAGTTATGACCACCGCGTGATCGATGGATCCACTTCGGTGACCTTCCTGGTAAAAATCAAAAACCTGATTGAAGACCCGATTACCCTTTTAATGGATTTATAAACGACCATGGAAAGTTCAGTAAAAAAAGTACCGCTCCGGCAATTGCACAACCGCGTAAACCGCCGCGAACTGAAGGAGCGGATGCGCCAGAGCACGGAGCAGCGGGTAACACTTTCTTATTACAGGTATACCCGGATCGAAGACCCTTACCAGTTTCGCGATCAGTTGTTTATGCAATACCACGAACTGGGCGTCATGGGACGTATTTACGTCGCTCAGGAAGGCATCAATGCGCAGATTTCGGTTCCAAATGAACATTTCGAGGCATTCCGTCAGTTGATGGACAGCTACGACATGTTCCAGAACCTGCGCCTGAATATTGCCGTGGAAGCGGATGGCAAATCGTTTTTTACCCTCATTATCAAAGTGCGGGAAAAAATTGTAGCCGACGGCATCGACGACCCGAACTTCGATCCCGGCAAAACGGGTACACACCTCGACGCGGCTTCCTGGAACGAACTGACCGAAGACCCTAACACTATTGTGGTGGACATGCGCAACCACTACGAAAGTGAAATCGGCCATTTTGAAAAGGCAATTACCCCGGATGTGACCACATTCCGGGAGGAATTGCCCTTCGTGGCCGATATGCTGGCCGAAGCCAAAAACAAAAACATCCTGATGTACTGCACCGGCGGCATCCGCTGCGAAAAAGCGAGCGCCTACATGAAATACCGAGGTTTTGAAAATGTATTTCAACTGGAAGGCGGAATCATTGAATATGACCGCCAGGTGAAGGCTAAGGGTTTGCAGAACAAGTTTATCGGTAAAAATTTTGTGTTCGATGAGCGCCTCGGCGAGCGCATCAGCCCGGATGTTATCGCGCATTGCCACCAGTGCGGCGAACCCGCCGATACGCATGTGAATTGCGCCAACAGCCATTGCCATATTCTTTTTATCCAGTGCAAATCGTGTGACAGTGAGTTCCAGGGCTGCTGTTCTGTCGAATGCGCCGATTTTATACAATTACCGGAAGAAGTGCAAAAAGAACGCGCGCCGGGGATGGTTTTCAACGGCTCCAAATTCGGCAAAGGCGCTTACAAGGCATTCAGAAAATCAGCACAATCACTGAGAGCACCGGAATAGTCCCGTTTTTTTCGTTTTTTCGCGGGTCAAAATTTTAAACCGACTGATTCGGCATGTCCAAACAGCGCAAACCCGTACCACAACGTCCCCAGGCCGTCCGTCAACCAAGCGCCCGCGTATCGGCGCCCAGTCCGATGATTGAACTGCCCGCATTTTTCCGCAATACCCTGATGCAAAGCGGGCTTATTTTTGCTTTTTCTTTTCTGCTGTACGCCAACACGCTTACGCACGGTTTTGTGCTGGACGACGCGATTGTCATTACAGACAATATGTACACCACGAAAGGGGTAGAAGGCATTCCCGGCATTTTATCCAAAGAAACTTTTTTTGGTTTTTTTAAAGTGGAAGGAAAAGAAACCCTGGTTTCGGGCGGGCGCTATCGCCCGATGACGCTGGTGTTGTTCGCCATGGTTTTCCAGGTAGCGGGAGCAAATCCTTTTCTTTTTCACCTCCTGACGGTGCTTTTGTTTGCTGCCACCTGCGTGGTGCTGTATCGCACACTATTGTTGCTGCTGGCGCCACGGGGCGGTGATTATGCCGCTTTGTTTGCCTGGCTCGCCGCCCTGCTGTTTGCCGCGCATCCCATCCATACGGAGGTGGTAGCCAATATCAAAGGTTGCGACGAAATTGTTACGCTGCTCGGCAGCCTGGGAACCTTGTATTTAACCTTCCGGGCTTTTGATACCGGTGAAAAGAAATGGGGCATTTTGGCGGGGCTGGTTTTCTTCCTGGCCTGCCTCTCGAAAGAAAACGCCGTGACGTTCGTCGCCGTTATTCCGCTCGCATTGTGGGTATTCCGATCCGCCTCCGCCGGGGCCATTATTCGGCATACGACGCCCGTTGTTGTCAGTTTTTTGGTGTTTTTCATCATTCGCGGCACTATTTTGAACTGGAAATTTGGCGGTGCGCCGATGGAATTGATGAACAACCCTTACCTCAAAATTTCAGGCGCGGAGTGGGTGCCGTTCGCACCCGCCGAAAAATTAGCCACCATCTTTTTCACCCTCTGGAAATATGTGCAGTTGCTTTTTGTGCCGCACCCGCTTACGCACGACTACTACCCGCGCGCCATTGAGAAAATGACTTTTGCGAACCTCGCTGTATTGGCGAG
>JALHMA010000028.1:0-8603 GCA_022844265.1 Saprospiraceae bacterium
CAAGCAAGACAAGCAAGAGGATGTGTTTCATGGTAACGGTGTTTAAGTTTAGGTTGAGGGTTGATTTTAGTGAGGCGGTGACTGTCAGTCACCGCCTCACTAAAACGAGCGGTTCATTAGCAGCGCAGCGAAGGATGACTCCGGGTTGGGGCAGTTTTAATCATATTATAGCGTTTTGGGTTCGTGGTAACCCATGTCGCATTACCGGTTAAAAATAGGGAGTTGCCCCATAGCGTGGCTATTATCAACCCTCATCAACCTGTATAAACCCTTCATCAACCTAAATCAACCCCTCCATGAACATAAATTTCCACGCCGAACAGGGTTCGGCGTTACTCGCTTCGCAACGACTTTACCGGATTCGCCAGCGCCGACCGCACGGCTTGCCCCGCCACCGTCAAAAAAGCAATGGTCGCTGCCACCAAACCCGCCAGCGCAAACATCCACCATTGCAGATCAATACGATAGGCAAAATCGGAAAGCCAGCCTTGCATAAAATACCAGGCCACCGGCGCGGCAATAACCACTGCGATAAAAACCAGTTTCAAAAAATCCCTGGAGAGCAGGCCGACAAGCGATCCGATGGAAGCGCCAAGCACTTTCCGGATGCCAATTTCCTTCGTGCGCTGCTCGGCCATAAATGCAGCCAGTCCGAACAAGCCCAGGCAGGCGATAAAAATGGCAAATCCCGCAAACGCGCCGAGGATGCCGCCAATGCGATGTTCGGAGATGTACAAACGGTTAAACTCGTCGTCGAGAAAGCGGTAGTTGAACGGTTGCGCCGGCAGCGCTGTTTTGAACAGTTGGCCGACCGCCGCCATCGTTTTTTCCGTGTCGGCATTTTGGGACAAGCGCAGCGCCATGGTGCCGCTGCCCCGGCCGATGTTCATTACTATGGGTTCGATGTTTTGCCGGATGCTTTCAAAGTGAAAGTTTTCAACTACGCCTACAATTTCGAAAGTGGCCATGTTTTTTAGTTCGGGGTCGATGTAAGTCAAAATTTTGCGTCCGACCGGATCGCTCCAGCCGAATGCTTTGGCCGCCGCTTCATTGATCACACAAACAGCGGAGTCCGTTTTCAAATTGGCGTCGAACCAGCGCCCGCTGTGCATGTTCATTCCCAAGGTGTTGAGGTAATCGAAATCCACTGCCCAGAGTTGGCTGGCAATGAATTCCGAGGCGACATCCGATCCTGCCGGCGTAAATGGAATGCTGTTGCGGCTGGATGGCGTCGGGAAATAATCCACGCAGGAAACGTATTCGATGCCGGGAATCTGCTGCAATTGCGACTTGAAATCCAGGGTTTTGCCTTGCAGCCACCAGGTGTTGCGCAGCATCACAAGTTGTTCTTTTTCCCAGCCCAGTTTTTTGTTTTGAATAAAAGACAGTTGTTGCTGCACCACTAAAACTGACGTAATCAGCGCAATAGAAGCGCAAAACTGAAATACGACCAGGCTGCTTCTGAACTGGGAAGAGCCCTGCCCGCCGGCGGAAATTTTACCTTTCAAGGTTTCAATCGGCCGGAATGCGGATAAAAAGAACGCCGGATAACTGCCCGCCATCAGCGCCGTCAGCCCTGCCAGGCCTGCCAAAACGCCCAGCATCGGCGCATCGGACAAAGAATAGGCGATTTCTTTTTCAGCAAAATGATTGAAAGCGGGAAGCGCCATTTGTACCGCCGCCAGCGCCAGGGCAAAAGACAAAATAGTAAGCACAAAACTCTCCGTCAAAAACTGATGGATGAGTGTGCCGCGCCGCGACCCCAGGGCTTTGCGCACACCCACTTCCCGGGCGCGACCCGAAGAACGTGCGGTGCTCAGGTTCATAAAATTGACGCAGGCCAGCAAAAGCACGATCAGTGCCACCGCGCCAAAAATCCAGACGTATTTGACGTCAGAATTGGCCTCGTGTTCGCCGCCGCGGTCGCTGTGCAGGTGAATATCGCGGATGTTCTGCAGGCTGTATTTCATGTAATCTCCCGTCGCTTCAAAGGCCGCCAGGGTGCTGCCGGTAATCCGGTCGAATTGCGGGCGCAGGTATTTTTCCGTCATTTCCTTGAAATATGCGGGAAATTGCGCTGCCGAAGCGCCGGGTCGCAGCAAAAGATAGGTCTGGAAATTGTTGGACAGCCACATATCGCTTTCCCCTTCTTCGATGGTCGACATCGAAAACAGGAAGTCATAATGAAAATGCGATTGTGCCGGGATATTTTGTATTACACCGGTAATGCGGCGGTCGCTGTGCTCGTTGATGCGCAAGGTTCGCCCGACTACGCCGCCTGAACTACCGAAGTATTTTTGCGCCATTTTTTCGGAAATGACCACAGTATTCGGCTCGGTGAGCGCCGTGTTGGGATCACCTTCTATCAGCGGTATGGAAAAAATGGAAAAAAAACTGTTGTCTACGTAGGTATTGTTGCCTTCCTCTATGGCTTCGTTCCCTTTTTTTACGGTTATAAAACCCCATTGCCGGAAGCGGCAAAAGTCTTCCACTGCCGGGTAATCGCGCACAAAAGCCGCGCCCATAGGCGCCGGTGAAACAGCCATCAATTGCTCCTCGCCGCCCACCCGCGCATCGTAATTGATGCGGAAAATACGGTCGGCTTTTTCATGGAAGCGGTCGAATGACCATTCATCGCGGACATACAGCCCGATCAGCATCGTCACCGTCAGTCCGGTAGCCAGGCCGACAATATTGAGCAGCGAAAAAATGCGGTTTTTCGAGAGATTGCGGAAAGCAATGGTGAGGTGGTTGCGTAGCATTCTGGTTATCTGTTATCAGGCTGGTAGCCCTTGATTTAATTAATTACAATGGCTAAAGATTACCAGCCTGATAACTGATAACCCATAACCGACAACTATTCGCTGCGCAGCGACTTCACCGGGTTCGACAGCGCCGCCTTCATGGCCTGCCCGGCTACCGTCAGGAAAGCAATTGCAATCGCCAGCAAACCCGCCAGCGCGAACATCCACCATTGCATATCGATGCTGTATTCAAAATCCTGGAGCCATTTATTCAGCCCCCACCAGGCCAGCGGCGACGCGATAATAATGGCGATGGCTACCAGTTTCAGGAAATCTTTCGCCAGTAGACTCGTGATGCCCGCTACGCTGGCGCCCAGTACTTTCCGAATGCCGATTTCTTTCGTCCGGCGCTCCGCAGCGAAAGCGGCCAGACCGAACAGTCCGAGGCAGGAAATCAGGATGGCGATGCCCGTAAAACTGCCGATCAGGCCGGCCATTTGCCGGTCCGTTTTATAGTTTTTCTGAAAATCCGCGTCCAGGAACGTGTATTCCAGCGGTTCGCCGGGCACCAGGCTTTTCCAGGTGTTTTCGATGGATTGCAGCAGGGCGGGCATATCGGTGCCGGCGTTGGCATGCGCAATAAGGTAATTGTAATCCGGCACAGGGTGCATTTCAAACGCGAACGCAGCAATGGGTGCGTGCAGGCTTTCAAAATGAAAATCCTTTACCACGCCTATGATATCGTACCGGTAATCCCGGCCGTTCCAACTGAACATGACCTTTTGCCCGATGGCTTCCTGCGGCGACGCGAAACCATATTTTTTAACCGCCGTTTCATTGACCACCAGTTTGAAAACCGTATCCGTCGGGAACTGCGGCGAAAATAAACGCCCTGCCACAGGCTGGAAACCCAGCGTGTTCAGGAAATCCACGTCTACCCGGTTGCGGCGCGTCATGATCGACTGGTCTACCGATTGTCCTTCTCGGTAAAAACCCGAATCGGAGGCATTCATAATGCCGGGATAGTAGCGGGCGGCGCCTACGGATATGATCCGGCTGTCGCGGCCGATTTCCGCTTTTAGCGACGTGTAGGCTGCCGAGGCGGCTTTGCTGGAAAGCGGCAGTACTATTTGCTGGTCTTTTTGAAAACCCAGGTCGGTGGATTGTAAAAACTTCATTTGTTCGCTGATGACCAGCGAAGCCAGGATCAGTCCTGCGGAAATCACAAACTGAAACACTACCAGGCCTTTGCGCAAAAAGGCTGCGGAAAGACTGTTGGAAAATTTTCCTTTCAGCACTTCCACTGGTTTGAAAGACGACAGGTAAAACGCCGGATAAATACCCGCCACGAGGCCGGTCAGAAGCGCGAGGCCAAAAAAACTACCGAACATGCCTAGATTTTTGGTGATCGAAAAAGTCAGGTGTTGTTCTGCCAGTTTGTTGAAAAAAGGCAAGGCAACCCATGCCAGCGCCAGTGCCAGGATGAAAGAGATCAAGGAAATCAGCATGGATTCGCCGAGAAACTGCCGCACCAGCTGCACTTTTCCCGCTCCGACCGATTTGCGTACGCCTACTTCGGCGGCCCGGCGCGCCGAACGCGCAGTGGACAGGTTCATAAAATTGACGCAGGCGATGAGCAAGGTGAACAGGGCGATGGAGCCGAGCAGGTATAGGTATGTTTTACTGCCTGACAGTTCGCCGCCGCTCATAGAACCGACACCCGAGAGGTGTACGTCGGGAACGGCTGTCAGGAATTGCTCTTTGCCGAATCCGCGCTCTTTCAGGTCTTTCGACATGTATTTGTCTATAAATGCGGGTAGTTTGGCTTCCAGGGCCTTGCCGTCGGAGCCGGGACGCAGTTTCAGGTAGGTAGCGAACATGTTGTTGGTAGCCAGGTTCGTGATTTCCTTTACAAATTGTCCCAGTTCTCCCGAATAAAGGGACATGTAAAAATGCCCGTTGTGGTGGGTGGGCACATCCGGCTGCCGGAATACGCCGGTGATGCGAAAATCCAGGTCGCCACCTTCGAACCAGCCGTTGCTGATACGGATAATGCGCCCCAAAGCGGATTGGTTGCCGTACAATTTTCGGGCAATTTCCTCGGAAATCACTACCGTTTGAGGTTCGTTCAGCGCTTTGACGGCATTGCCTTCCAGAAAGTCGTACTGGAACAGTTCAAAATACGTGGAATCGGCAAAGTATCCTTCCGGCTCGTTCAGTGCTTTTTGCACGACTCCGTTTTCCAGCGATTGAATCAGGGTTTTATCGTGTTCAAAAATGACCTGGGTTCGGGCTGTTTTTTCAATTTCCCCGAATTCCTGTTTCAGGGCGGCGGCCAGCGGGGCGGGCGTATTGTATGTGGCCTTTTCGCGGTCTTTGCCCTGCTCACCCAGTTTAATAAAAGTCGTGCCGACCTTGTACAAGTCGCCGGCACGCTCGTGGTGGCGGTCGTAGTGGGTTTCTTCATAAATGAAGAGGGCAACCAGCATACAGCAGGCTAATCCGACGGAAAGGCCGAAAATGTTGACAGCGGAAAAAAATTTGTTTTTCCGGAGGTTGCGCAGGGCGAGTACCAGGTAGTTTCTGATCATAAGAAGTTATCTGTTATTCGTTATTAGTTATCAGGCAAATAGCCCTCGGTTGGGTGAATTGAAAAGGCCAAAGGTTACCGACCTGATAACAGATAACTGATAACCAATAACTTACTTACTCGCTGCGCAACGACTTCACTGGATTCGCGAGCGCTGCTTTTATGGACAGAACCCCCACCGTCAAAACCGCTACCACAAACGTCAGCAACAAGGACAATCCGAATACGCCCACACCCAGCGAAATGCGAAAGGTATAATTGTCGAGCCATTTACCCATCGCCCATCCGGCGCAGGGCGCCGCTGCCATAAAGGCTATGATCAGAAGGCGGACATACTCTTTGCCAAACAGCCACAAAACCCCTGCGACACTTGCGCCGAGCGTTTTGCGAATGCCGATTTCCTTCCTTTTTCGCGCGACCATAAAGGCTGCCAACCCATACAGACCAAGGCAGCCGATGAATATGGCAATACCTGCAAACAAGCGCATCAATTGCAGCACGACGCTTTCCTGTTCGTAAAACCTGGCGAGGCGCACATCCAGAAATTCGCTTTCAAAAAAATATTCCGGGAAAAGGCCCACCCATATTTTCTCCGCAGCGGCCAGGGTTGGTTGTATATTTTGCAGGTTGAGTCGCAGGGCGCAACAGTCAAAATTTCCGGCATCGCTCATCATCACTTGTGGTAGAATGGGTTCGTGGAAAGAGCGGTTGTTAAAATTTTTGACCACGCCCGCCACGGGGTAACCCTCGTCGCCCTGGAATATTTTTGTTCCCAGAATATCATCCGGAGATGCAAGGCCGAGTTTTTGCACCATTTCTTCATTCACAAGCAATTCGCGCACCGTATCGCTCGGTTCGAGGTTGCGACCTGCTATAAGTTCCAGGCCAAAGGTTTCAACAAAACGGCTGTCGGTTGATTTGATGTTGACCTCCCAGTTTTCGGGTTCCGTTCGGCCTTCCAGGCGTATCCGGGTGTTCCAGTTTGCATCCGAAGCGGGCGGTTGGAAGCAAAGCGAAACACTTTCCACCCCGCTGATGCTGCCGAGTTGTTGCCGGAGCGTGCTTTGTTTAATGGCGTCGTAACGCCCTGGAAGTGGTAAAACGACAATACCCTCGCGCTGAAAACCCAGATCGGCTTTGCGGGTGTATTCCATTTGAGCGGTCACCGTCACCGCTCCTATGATAAGCGCCTGTGAAATGGCGAACTGCGTACCTACCAGCAAACGGCGCAACGAAAACCCGCCTGCATGCTGACCCTCGATCGTTCCCTTGAGCGCTTCTGCCGGTCGGAATCCTGACAGGGCCATTCCCGGGTAGGCGCCCGCCAAAAAGGCCACTGACACCATTATTGCGGCCAGAAACCCGTAAAATACGGCCCCGCCCGCTAACGGCATCGCCAGGTTTGTGTCGATCAGTGCGTTGAGTGCAGGCAAAGACAGGTAGGCTGCCGCCAAACCAATTGCAGTGGAAAATAACACGATAAGCCCTGTTTCGGACATAAATTGCCAGAAAAGTTGTGTGCGACTGCTGCCAATGGCCTTGCGGACGCCCACTTCCCGGGCGCGGTTAAGGGCTTGTGCCGTGGCCATGTTGATAAAATTGACGCAGGCCGTCAACAGCAGAAAAAGCCCGATAAAAGACAATGCCCAGATATAGGCTTTCCGGATGCCTGTGCCCAGATCAGGGTCGAAATGCACAGCGGACAACGGCGCTGCGTGGTAGTACCATTCGCGGACTTCAGGGTGAAAATACTTCTCCCGAAAGCCGGCGAAGGCCGTTTCCAGTTCTGATAAAGCGTGCCCCTCACGCAATACAGCAAAACATTGGGTGCCTCCGTTGATGCCGCCCCAATTGTTGAGCATCCGTTTCGCATCGGGGTCATTGGTTAAGGTAGCCCAGGAGCAGTACATTTGATAGCGTAGGTCGGTGTTTTCGGGGATGTCCCGGAGGATACCGA
Source organism: Saprospiraceae bacterium (assembly GCA_022844265.1). GTDB lineage: Bacteria > Bacteroidota > Bacteroidia > Chitinophagales > Saprospiraceae > M3007. The sequence continues at coordinate 7,292 of JALHMA010000028.1, forward strand.
CCACCTGATAATCAGTGATGTTATTGACTCGGAAAGTTTTGCCGACCGCATCTGTAGTACCAAAGTATTTACGGGCCATTTTTTCGGTCAACAGCGCTGTGTTCGGCTGCCGGAACCCTTCCATGCTGCCTTGTGCGAGGGGGAAGTCGAAAATCTCGAACAGTTCAGGCTCTGCAAAGGCGCGTGCGCCGACCTCTTTGAATTTCACCGGAGCCTCACCCGGTTTGGACAAGGTCACAAGCGAATTACGGCGGGCAGACACCATGGCCGTTTTTTCCAAAAAGGCATATTCCTGCCGCAGGGCCATGCCCATAGGGTAAGGTGTGTTGCCTTCCATCGAAGTGACCTCGCCTTTGGATTCCGTGGTGATCAGGACCGTACGGTCGGCTTTGGCGTGGTACTGGTCGATACTCAAATGATGGCGTACCAGCAAAAAAATCAACACACAGCAGGCGATACTCAGGCCAAGGCCTAAAATATTAAGGGTGGCGTAGGTGCTGTTGCGCCGGAGGTTTCGGAAGGCGAGCAGTAAGTTGTTTTTTATCATGGCAGTGCGGATGAATATTGACCTTCTTCAACACTTCACAGTTCATGCCGGATGATAAATACATTGATTTTCAATGTATTATAAATAATGTACACTCCAATTCTTGTTCGGTATCGGACAAAGGGTGTGCGGGTGCGGACGTATCTCCGAACCCTGTTCGGAGGTACGTACCGGCTGCTTTAGCTGCCGGATACCAAAACGGGCAACATTTGTTCGTTTTTCAACGCATTCTAATGGCCTTGGTATGCTTCGGCAGCTAAAGCAGCCGGTACAGCTGCTAAACAGGGTTCGGCGCTACTCGCTGCGCAACACATCTGCCGGATTTGTCCGCACCGCCTGCCGCACCTTTAAACCCACTGTCAGCCCGGAAATCAGGAACAGCGCAGTTGCGCCGAGTATCAGCGTAAGCGGTTCTACACCAACGTTTATTTTGAAAATCAGATCCATAAAAAGTTTGGTCATAAACCAGCCGGCGCAGCAACCCAGGATTGCTCCAATGGTAAATACCCAGACGTATCCCCGATTCACCAGGGCCACGATTTGCAGCGGATTGGCGCCCACTACTTTGCGCAGCGCTATTTCCTTCATTTTTTTCAAAACCGTAAGTGATACCAGCGCAAACAGTCCGGTGGCGGTCAGCAGCATGGCTACTATAGAAAACCAGGAGAAGATAGTGGCAATGCTCGAGGTGACTTTATATGCTTCTGCGCCCACTTCATCCTGATAATACCCCCGAAACGGTTTGAGCGGATACAACTGCGCCCA
>JALHMA010000028.1:8703-27193 GCA_022844265.1 Saprospiraceae bacterium
ATGAGCACGGAAAGGAAGATAGCGAAGAGTACAATCACCCCGCATTCCAGCAGTATTTGCCGCATGAGCTGGCTGCGTGTACCACCCATGGCTTTGCGTACGCCCATTTCGCGCAGGCGGCGGTTGGAACGCGCCACGGTGGTGTTGGCAAAATTGAGGCAGGCGGACAGGAAAATCAGTATTGCTGTAAACAAAGTACCGTAAGCCGCCGAGTCATCCGGGCGGGGCATAAGCCCGTTGGCCGTCATCGTGGCGGTCTCGCTGGCCATTGTTGTCATCGGCATCAGGCGAAATCCGGTAACTTTCCAGTCCGGGCGACCAGCGTTTTGCTGCGGGATGTATTGGTTTAAAGCCTTGGTCAGGTGTTGCGCGTCTGCGGGATTCGGTATTTTGAAAAATACGCCATCCAAAAACCATTTCCAGTCGTCGGCCTGGAGGAAGCTCGTGTCGCTGGTTTTTAAGTTTTTCAGGTTGGTGAGGATGTCAAAGCGAAACGAAGAGTTCAACGGCAGATCTTTCAGCACACCCTTGACGATGAGTGGCAGCGAGCGTTTTTCGCCTGCATACAGCAGCAGAGACTTGCCGATTGGGTCGTCTTTGCCAAAATATTTCAGTGCCATTTTTTCCGTCAGCAACACTGCATTACGGTCGGAGAGGTCGTGGTTGCCCGCCGCGAGCGGGAAGTGGAACATGGTAAAAAAGGCAGGGTCTGTGAAGTGAACCTGCTCGGTAAACGGGTCGTTTTCCTGTCCTTTGATGTCGCAGCCCCGGCTGTCCCAACGCACCGATCCGGTAATGCTCGCAAAGTCGCGCTGTGCCATTTGCGCTACAGGGAGCGGGCAAACGCCTCTCCATTCGTCGTTGCCTTCGCGGGTGACGACTGCCCGGAAAACCTGCTCGCGGTTGGGCTGAAAATTGTCGAAACTGAACGAGAAGCGATAGGTCTGGATGCCCCATACCAGCAAAGCGATGCCTATGCCCAGGCCGAGCACATTGAGCAGGACGTAGAGGCGGTTGCGCGAAAAATTGCGCAGGGCAAGTTTGAGATAGTTGGATAGCATATTAGTTATTGGTTATCTGTTATTGGTTATTTGTGTTGATAATCAGGCATTTGTGAGGGATTTAACCGGGGTGACGAACTGGAATTTGTGGATTAGTGAAGAGGTGTCATTTGCGACGAAGGAGCAAGTGACATCTCGTAGTGGAAGACTTACTGGAAAACGCTCGTTTCGAGATGTCACTTGCTTCTGCGTCGCAACTGACACCTCTTCACTATCCTTTTTCCGCAGGTCTTACAGGGCAATTATGAGTTATCATATCCAGTTAAGGGAAACAAATGCTTAATCCTCTCAAACTCCAGCCTGAAACACCCCGATAACAAATAACTGATAACCAATAACTATTCACTGCGCAGCGACTGCACAGGATTGGCCAGCGCCGCTTTTACACTTTGAAAACCCACCGTTAAAAATGCAATAGCCAGCGCCATTAAACCCGCCACTGCAAACATCCACCATTGTATTTCAATTCGATAGGCAAAATCGGCCAGCCATTGCTGCATGAAATACCAGGCCACCGGAGTTGCAAGAGCAACGGCGATCACCACTAATTTTAAAAAATCTTTAGCCAGCAAACCCGTGATGCCCGCCACGCTTGCGCCCAGTACTTTGCGAATGCCGATTTCCTTGGTGCGGTCCTCCGCTGTAAATGCAGCGAGACCAAACAAGCCGAGACATGAAATCAGCACCGCTAATATCGAAAAGTACAGCACAATGCTCCCTGTACGTTGTTCAGCGCGGTATTGAGCCTCCAGGTCCTGATCCACAAAACCATAGGTAACAGGGTTATTGGTATCTATCTTTTTGTACACGTTTTCGATTGCTGCAATTGTTCCGGGGATATCTCCGGAGTTGGTTTTGATCAACATGTTAAAATAAGACTCTTTCGGTCGAAAACGAAAAATAAAAGGCTCGATAACCTTGCTCAAAGGCCGAAAATGAAAGTCTTTCAACACACCGATTACTTCTCCTTCCAGCCCCCAGAATTTCACTTTTTTACCTAAAGCCGACTCGTTGGTGTAGCCCATTTGTTTGGCAGCGGTTTCATTGACGATATATCGGCCCAATACATCCGTCGTATCGCCCGGAATGTCAGCTGAGAAGTTTCGACCCGATACCATTTGAGCCCCTGTTGTTTTCAAAAAATCGGCATCTATATTCATTTGTGTGATTAAAAACTCATTTTGAGCCGTTTGCCCTTCCCATTCGATATTGCTCGAATTACTCACATCTACCAAATTGTTTGTGGTGGCTGCGACGGTAGCAATTCCCGGCACTTTGGACAATTCTTCTTTGAGCAGAGCGGATTTGTTGCGGGTGTCGCCTTTCAGCCGCAGGAACATCAGTTGAGACTGATCAAAACCCAGGTTTTTGTTTTGCATGAAGTTTAATTGCTGGTAGATCACAATGGTCGCAATACCTAATGCAACCGACAGTGTAAACTGCCCAACTACCAGCGTTTCTCGGAATCCGGCTCCTGAGCGATCCTTAAAAATTCCCTTCAATACTTTTGAAGGTTGAAATGCCGACAAGAAAAATGCCGGATACAAACCCGCGAGCAAACCAATCAATGCAGTGGCCCCAAGTGCGAGTAGCCAAAAATCAGGAGACCCGAATGGTATAACCATTTCTTTGTCGGCTACCTCATTAAACAGAGGAAGCGCTGCTTCCGCCAGAAACAGACTCAGTCCCACTGCCAGCGAAGTCATCAACAATGATTCGCTCAAAAACTGCGTGATGAGGCTTTGCCGGCGTGCTCCCACGCTTTTCCGCACCCCTACTTCTCTTGCCCGCCGGGTACTGCGCGATGTGGATAAATTAATAAAATTAATCATGGCAATCAGTAGTACGATCAGCCCGACGGCTAAGAGAACCTGTACATAAAATATATCACTGCGCTTGCCAAAATCAGTTTCGAAGTCAAATTTGGAATGCAGGTAAATGTCGCTTAAAGGCTGCAAACGCAAAATGGCATCGTTGCCATTATCGTAAAGGGCAATCTGGCTGCGTATCTTTTTTTCAAAAGCCGTTGCGTTTGTCTCCGGTGTCAGTTGAAGGTAGGTATGGTAATTATTGCTGTTCCAGCGGTTGCTCCATTCATCATACTTTTCCAGGTATTTAAATGGCAGTAAAGCGTCGAATTGCAGATGCGAATGCGCCGGTACATTCTCGACGACGCCTGCAATGGCAATCGGTATCGAGGTGTTGAGCATCACAGTTGAACCCAAAACCGGGGTATTGCGCCAATCCTTTCCAAAAAATTGCTCCGCTAACGATTCACTGATAATCAGTTCGTCCGGGTTCAAAAAAACTGTTTCAGGATTACCCAGCAACAGTTTAAAATCAAACATCTTGAAAAAAGAATTTTCAACGATCAATGTGGATTTGGGTTCTATACTTTTTTGTCCTGTTTGTAATAAAGCGCTCCAATTACCTACACGGGTCGTTCGGATGATTTCAGCAAAGTCTTTTTCCAGGGCAGGCGCCAGTGGCCCGGGGGTAACAGCTACAGGATGCAAACCGTCCGCCTGTTTCTGGATTTCTGTAATGCGGTAAATATGATCGAAATTTTGATGGAAGTGGTCGTAACTGTATTCGTCCGCTACGTACAACCCGATGGCCAGGCATGCCGCAAGACCCACAGCCAGTCCGCCAATGTTGATAAAGGCATATACCTTGTTTTTAAACAGATTTCGGAGAGCAATTTTAATGTTGATGTACAGCATAAATTTTTTATAATGACGAGGATAAGAATCGAGTGTAAGGGTATGCTATTCACTGCGCAGGGAATCAACCGGATTGGCCAATGCCGCTTTAATCGCTTGTCCGGCTACCGTTAAAAAAGCAATACCCACTGCGACCACGCCTGCCCCTGCAAACATCCACCACTTCATATCTATACGATAGGCGAAATCGGCCAGCCATTGCTGCATGAAATACCAGGCCACCGGGGCAGCGATCAGGATAGCGATCAGCACTAATTTTAAAAAATCGAGCGCCAGCAAACCGGTCAGCCCCGCCACACTTGCGCCCAGCACTTTGCGGATACCGATTTCTTTGGTGCGCTGCTCCGCCGTGAATGCGGCCAGTGCGAACAAGCCCAGACACCCGATAAACAATGCCAGTCCGGTGAAAACACCCAGGATCGAACCGGTTTTTGTTTCCGAGCGGTAGAGCCGGGCAAAGGAGGCGTCCAGGAAATCGTACTCGAAAGGCGTGTCCGGCACGGCTGTTTTCCACAGGGCGGCTACCTTGTCTATCACTGGTTTTTCGGAGCCGGGGCGCAGGCGCAGCGCCATGCTGGAACCCCAGGTCTGGTAGGTTTGGGAAGATTGGTGGAATATCGCGACCGGCTCAATCGGCATTTTAATCGAAACGATATGGAAATCCCGCACGACACCCACCACCTGGAAGCGCTGGTTCCTGTTGCCGGGGTAGCGCATCCATTTCCCGACCGGATTGTCCCAGCCGATGGCTTTTACGGCGGTTTCATTCAGCAAAACAGAGGTCGAATCGCCGAGCGTATTGGATAAAAAGTTGCGCCCTTCCAAAATCTCTATTCCCAGGGCAGGCACAAAATCCGTATCGGTCAGGAAAGAAGACAGCGGCAGGTTTTGTGCTACTGCATGGCTTTGATCGCCTTGCTCCGGCTCGTAAAAATCGCCGAAACTGCCCTGCGAAGGCAGGTAGGTGCTGTGTGTTGCGCCCATTACTTCGGGCAATGCCAGGACTTGCTGCCGGAATGTTTCCCGCGTAGTTCCGGGATTCAGGTGTCTTGTGTTTTCGACAATCAACACGTGTTCGCGCTGCAAACCGGTCGACTTGTTTTGGGCAAAATCCAGTTGCCGGTACACCACGAACGAACTGAGCATCAGCACGATAGAAACCGAAAACTGGAGCACCACCATCCCGCTGCGAAAGCCAGCATGGTCACCTTTTGTTGCAGTATGAATCGTTTTGAAAATTTCTGCAGCTTTAAATTTTGACAGGAACAATGCCGGATACAAGCCGCCGAGCAAGGTTGTTGCGAGCGGCAAAACGACGACAAAACCGAGTAATGCCGGAGAAAAAAGATCGGAAGTATTCCATTGATAACCGGTCAGTTGATTGAAAAACGGCAAAGACAAACGCGCCAGGATCGCTGCCAGCAACATCGCTGACACGCTAAACAACAAGGCTTCCGTCAAAAACTGTCCGACTAAAGTACTGCGTTGCGAACCGAGGGCCTTGCGTACGCCTACTTCACGGGCGCGCTGCATGGAACGCGCGGTGCTGAGGTTCATAAAATTGACGCAAGCCAAAAGCAAAATCAACGCGCCTACGATACCGAACATCTGCACCTGCCGACCGTCGCCGAGCGTGGTCAACCGCGAGACAAGTTCGGACTGGCCAAGGTGTAAGGTTGTTAAAGGCAGCAGTTGAAGGTTGTACCGGTCGCCGCGTTTCAGGTTTTCTTCAAAATTTTGACCGATGCGCTGGTAGGCGGCAGGTGCATACGCCTGCACCATGGCCGGGAATTTGGCTTCCAGCGCCGCAAGGCTTTCAGGAGTCGCTTTCTGGCGCAGCCGCACCCAGGTGTCTACCTGCAACCATATCCAGCTCCAGGAGAAACGCTCCACCACCTTGAAGTCGGCAATAGGCAAAAGGAAATCGAATTGTACCGTAGAAGTAGCAGGCAGGTTTTGGGCAATGCCGGTGACGGTGAAAACGCGGTCGTTCAGCACCAGCGAGCGGCCCATGGCTGACTCCTGGCCGAAGTATTTTTCCGCTGTTTTTTCGCTCAGCACGAGGCTGCCTGGCTTGTCGAGTGCGGAAAACACATCGCCTTCGAGCATGGGAAAACCGAAGAGTTCCAAAAAGGAGGTGTCGGCTGCCAGCGCTGCGTCTTCGTTGAAGGTGGCGAGGGCCGGCGCGTTGGCGGATTGACTCAAAGTCACCCCGTCCATGTTGCGTTCGCGTTGCACCACCACCGTACCCAGGTTAAACGTGCGTGCTGCGAGTTCAATTTCAGGAAAATCGTTCAGCAGGCGCGGCCCGACCGGCGGGGGCGTATTGGTGGTGCGGCCTTCTTCCTCGCCCATTTTCAGGTCGAGCGCTACGGCGTAAATGCGGTCGGCATGCGGTAAAAACAGGTCGAAACTTTTTTCCTGCCACACGAACAATCCGATCAGCCAGCACGCTGCCAAACCGACCGCCAAACCCGCGATATTGACGAAGGAAAAAAATGCGCGGCGGCGCAGGTTGCGGAAGGCAATCAAAAACTGGTTTTGTAGCATGGTGTTCCTGTTTTGTATGACCGGCTAAGTTACATACAAGAAATAGTCAACTAACAAGCCGTTTTTATAATTATATGTAAATCAATGTTTTAAGTAGTTATTTTACAAAAAATAATGTCCGAACCTGAACGGATGTGTTCGGATTCGGACGTTGATAACTTCACATCCGGTTTTGTGGTACTGCTTACTCCAATTGCCGAAGTATTTTCTTTCCGTAGTTATTTTCAGGATTTAGAACAAAATGGAATTACAGAAACGGCTAACCACAGGTGTTGCTACTTGCTATTGTTGCAGATTTTCCACCGCATTGGTTCTAAATGCCAGGCTTGACAAAAAAATATGCGATCCATTCGATTGTTCGTTTTTTTAAAACAGTTACTTTCGGCGCTTTATTTCTGAAACCGCCGGGAATCGGCCGGCCGCATGGGCCCATGGAATTTCCAAAAACTACTCACTTATAAATAAACACCAAACAATGACGCTTGGTATTTTAAAAGAAAGCGACGGTGAGCATCGTGTCGCTTTAACGCCCGATGCGCTTCCGGGCTTGATGAAATTGGGTTTTCAAAACATATTGGTCGAACGAGGAGCGGGTGTTTCCGCGTTTTTCGACGATGCCAGTTATGAAAAACAAGGCGCACAAATAACCGACCTGGATACGGTTCTCAAACAATCCAACCTGTTAGTGAAAATCCATCCGCCGACCCAATCCGTTCTCGACCAACTCAGTGCCGGTCAAATCCTTATCGGACAGTTCAATCCGCTCGGTCAACCGGACGTAGTAGAAGCATTGCTGCAATCCGGTATTTCTGCGTTTAGCCTCGACCTGGCCCCTCGTAGCACACGGGCACAGGCGCTCGACGTACTATCCTCCATGGCAACCGTCGGCGGTTACAAAGCGGTTCTGACCGCAGCCAGTCACCTGCCTACATTTTTTCCGATGTTCATGACGGCTGCCGGTACCATCAAGCCGGCAAAAGTATTGATTCTTGGGGCAGGTGTAGCTGGATTGCAGGCCATTTCGACTGCCCGACGCCTCGGAGCGGTGGTAGAAGCATTCGATGTGCGGGCTGCTGCGAAAGAAGAAGTGCTCAGCCTCGGCGCCAAATTCGTGGAAGTGGCGGGCGCCATTGATGACAAGGCTGCGGGTGGTTATGCCGTGGAGCAAACCGATGAATTCAAACAACGCCAGGCTGAACTGATTCACAACCATGCTGCTGCAGCGGATGTAGTGATATGCACAGCGCAAATTCCGGGTCGCAAGGCGCCGTTGCTGCTGAGAAAGGAGACGGTTGCAGCCATGAAATCGGGGGCTGTGATCGTAGATATGGCCGCTTCTTCGGGTGGCAATTGTGAGGTGACGGAAAACGGCAAAACCATTCTTCACAAAGGCGTTACCATCATCGGCGATTCCAACCTGGCTGCTTCCATTCCAAAAGATGCAAGTGTCATGTTTGGCAAAAACGTGTTTAATTTCATCAAACTGATCGCTGTTAAAGGAGCATTGAATCTCAATTTTAGTGATGATATCGTCAGAGCTACTTGTATCGCGCACAATGGCGAAATCATGAGCGAAAGAATGAAACAGGTGATGCAAACAGCCTGAACTTTTCTGAGTATTTGAGGATGTGAGTATGCGAGTATCTGACTTGCGACCCAGTCTTTGAACTTTAAAACTGATGCATATTGAATTGTAAATAATGCTCTACCAGTCAGATACTCAAATACTCCATTCCTCAAATACTCAAATACTCATATCACCAACACCCGTGTCACCATGACTGACTTTTTCCTTCAAAATCAAGATATTATTTACATCGTCATCTTGTCTATCCTTTTGGGTATCGAGGTGATATCCCATGTGCCGGCCATCCTGCACACGCCCCTTATGTCTGGCGCCAATGCCATTCACGGGGTAGTCATTATCGGTGCAATTATTGTAATGGGCCATGCCCACAGCGGTGATTATTTAGCCCTGATACTCGGTTTTCTCGCTGTTTTACTCGGCACACTCAACGTGGTCGGCGGCTTCGTCGTCACCAATCGGATGCTGGAAATGTTTAAGAAAAAGAAGTAGTTGAAAAGGGTAGAGGTTGTTGAAGGTTGAGATTGTTGAGGGCATTAGTTGCGACGGAATGCCCTCAACAATCTCAACCCTCAACCGCTCAACCCTCAACCTCTTAACCTAAAAAATATGTCTAAGTTTCTACTTGAATTCTCCTACCTCATCGGTTCCATTACTTTTATTCTCGGCCTCAAAATGTTGGGAAGCCCGGACCGCGCGCGCAAAGGCAATCTCGTGGCGGCAGCCGGTATGATACTGGCCATCGCAGGCACGGTGTTGTTTCATGAAAAAGACGGTCAACCGATTGGGAATATTCCCTGGATACTGGCTGCAATGGGTATTGGTACAATTATCGGCTGGCTGATGGCTATGAAAGTCAAAATGACTGCCATGCCGCAGATGGTGTCGTTTTTCAATGGAATGGGCGGCGCATGTGCTGCCATTATTTCCCTCGTCGAATACCATAGCCACCCGGAAGGTTCGGCGGGTTATCTGTTGATCGTTTTCCTCGGATTGGTGATTGGAAGTGTCTCCTTTACCGGGAGTATTGTGGCTTTCGGGAAATTAGATGAAAAAATCAAAGACTTCGGCGGCCGCTACCTGACTTTTTTAAACCTCGGTTTATTAGCGCTTATTTTCATCATATTAGGTATTGCGGTGGTCAATCCCGACATGCTGGGAGGCTCTGCACTCTGGATTTTGCTGGCTTTGTCGTCGTTGTATGGTATTTTGTTCGTGTTGCCTATCGGTGGAGCGGATATGCCCGTGGTTATTTCGCTGCTCAACTCGTTTACCGGTATGGCAGCGGCATTCGGCGGCTTTTTGTACCACAACCAGGTCATGCTTACAGGGGGTATTTTGGTGGGTTCAGCAGGTACTATCCTCACCGTTTTAATGTGTAAAGCGATGAACCGTTCGCTGCTGAATGTGATCATCGGCTCTTTCGGCGGCGGCGCTTCCGGAAAATCCGCAAGCGGCGATCAGACGGTTCGGGAAATCAGTCTTTCCGACGCCGCTATTTTATGCGCCTACGCCGGCAAAGTATGTATTGTGCCGGGTTATGGTTTAGCGGTAGCGCAGGCGCAGCACGTTTGCCATGAACTGGAGAAAAAACTGGAAGACAAAGGGGTAGAGGTGTACTATGCCATTCATCCGGTAGCCGGCCGTATGCCGGGCCACATGAACGTTTTGCTGGCAGAAGCAGATGTACCCTATCCCAAACTCCTGGAAATGGAAGAAGCCAATCCAAACTTGCCCAATACGGATGTGGTGATAGTAGTCGGCGCCAACGATGTCGTAAATCCCGCTGCTGAAACTGACCCTGGCAGCCCGATTTATGGTATGCCGGTGCTGAAAGTGTGGGATGCCAAAAATACCATCGTACTCAAACGCAGTATGCGAGCGGGTTACGCGGGTATTGAAAACGAGTTGTTTTTCCTGCCCAAAACCAAAATGCTTTTCGGCGATGCGAAGGATACTTTGCAGAAACTCGTGTCGGAGTTGAAGGACCTGTAATGTTGCCGGGCCGGATTAGTTGATATCTATGGCTTGCTCACCAACAAAAAAAATGCGATTGATCCCAACAAGTTGATAATCACGTGGATATATAGGCTGATCTTGTAGTTTTTGAAGTGCCACGCTGTAAATGCCAGCACGCCCGAAATGAGCAACAGAGAGGGGTAATTCCAGGGCTGCCAAAAGTGATACAGGGCAAAGAGTATACTTCCGGCTATTGGCGCTTTGACTCCGGTGGCCGGAATTTTTGGTAGCAAGTACCCTCTAAAATACTGTTCTTCTACAATAGGGATAATGAAGCCATCCACAACAATACGTAAGCCAGCCGTAACTATGATGGCCTCTTTTGTATAGCCGCTTTTGTAGTCTTCATCAAAAAAATACCATTTCGGCAACCATTGCTCAAGCACTTGTTTTATAGAGGTGTCGAAAAACTGCATACCACCTGCGATGAATACAATGGCCAGGATGCCACCTGAAATAGCCAGGATGCGTTTTTTTAGTGGTACAGGCTGTGTTGGCAGTACAGCGGACAGCGAATATCGTCCGGATACCTGCTTCCCTTTTGCTAAAAGGTAGAACCATTCAAAAGGGAGTATTACCAGCAAAAAGGCAATCATACCTGCCATTAAGGACGGATACCCTGCCGCATTGACAACAGGCGCCAGAATTACATAGAGCAATGTAATCAGTAAGCCGGGAAACAGGTGTAACCAGATTATTTTTAGCATATTATATATAATTATGACAACAGTTGTCGGAAGTTCAAATATGATGCGAAGACTGCTTCAACACATTAACCTTTCGACAAGATGCTCCTGTTTACAACTTATAGTCTATATCAGATGAGTTAACAGTATTCAATAAAATCGCCAACTTAGGTTTTGAATTTGAAGATATACGTTGAATAAAAAAAGCCGCCTCGTTTTACACGAGACGGCTTTATATTTTATTGACAATCAATGAAGTGGCTTTCACTACTCACTACTCACTACTCACCACTCACTAGTTCTTCACTTCCTCAAACTCCACATCCTGCGCTTCGCCGCCGCCGGTGGCGCCGCCTGTTGCGCCGGCGCCCGGATTTTCGGCAGCGCCACCATTGGCGCTTTGTTGTGCGGCATAGATGTCCTGGCTGGCTGCGCTCCATGCGTCGGTCAGCACTTGTGTAGCAGTATCGATGCGGCCGATGTCCTGCGATTTGTGTGCCTCGCGCAAGTCATTCAAGGCTTTTTCTATATTCTCCTTGTGGTTGGCCGGCACTTTATCGCCGTATTCGCGGAGTTGTTTTTCCGTTTGGAAAATCAGCGAGTCGGCAGCATTGAGTTTTTCGGCGCGTTCGCGGACTTCTTTGTCGGCATTGGCATTGGCTTCCGCTTCGGCTTTCATGCGGGCGATTTCCTCTTTGGAAAGTCCGGTGCTGGCTTCGATGCGGATATTTTGTTGTTTGCCGGAGCCTTTATCCATGGCTGTCACCGAGAGGATACCGTTGGCATCCATATCGAAGGTTACTTCGATCTGTGGGACGCCCCGCGGAGCAGGCATGATACCTTCGAGGATAAAGCGACCTACCGCCCGGTTATCGCGGGCCATGGGGCGTTCGCCTTGCAGGATATGAATTTCCACTTGCGGCTGGTTATCGCTGGCGGTAGAATATGTTTTCGACTTTTTAGTCGGCACGGTCGTGTTGGATTCAATCACTACGTCGTATATGCCGCCCATCGTTTCGATACCCAGTGAAAGCGGCGTCACGTCGAGCAACACCATGTCTTTCACACCGGCATTGCCGGAGAGAATGGCGCCCTGTACGGCAGCGCCGATAGCCACCACTTCGTCGGGGTTTACACTGCGATTGGGTTTTTTGCCAAAAAATTTCTCTACTTCCTCCTGGATACGCGGGATACGGGTAGAGCCGCCGACCAGGATAATCTCGTCGATTTCATTGGGGCGCAAACCTGCATCTTTCAGTGCTTTGCGGCATGGTTCGAGGGTGCGTTGCACGAGGGGGTCGCTCATCTGCTCGAATTTCGCGCGGCTGAGTTTCATCACCAGGTGTTTAGGCACGCCATCTACTGCTGTGATATACGGCAGGTTGATTTCCGTTTCCGCACTGCTGGAAAGTTCGATTTTCGCTTTTTCCGCTGCTTCTTTCAAGCGTTGGAGCGCCATCGGGTCTTTGCGAAGATCCATGTTTTCCTGGCGCTGGAATTCAGCAGCCAGCCATTCAATAATGAGCTGGTCGAAGTCGTCGCCACCCAGGTGGGTGTCGCCATTGGTAGATTTTACTTCAAAAACGCCGCCGCCGAGTTCGAGTACGGAAATATCGAACGTGCCGCCACCGAGGTCGTACACGGCGATTTTCATGTCCTTATCGCGCTTGTCGAGGCCATAGGCCAAGGCTGCTGCGGTTGGTTCGTTGACGATACGTTTCACATCAAGCCCCGCAATGGCGCCGGCTTCTTTGGTCGCCTGGCGTTGGGAGTCGTTGAAATATGCCGGAACGGTAATCACCGCTTCGGTAACTGTTTCACCGAGGTAGTCTTCGGCAACTTTTTTCATTTTTTGCAGCACCATAGCGCTGACTTCCTGCGGGGTATAAAGCCGCCCGTCGATGTCTACCCGCGTGGTATCATTGTCGCCTTTCACCACTTTGTAGGGGACGCGACTGATTTCGGTGGTAGATTCGCTGAAGCGCATTCCCATAAAACGTTTGATGGAAGACACCGTGCGGCTAGGGTTTGTGATCGCCTGGCGCTTTGCAGGGGCGCCAATTTTACGTTCGCCATTGTCGAGAAAGCCGACCACAGAGGGGGTTGTACGCGCCCCTTCGTCGTTTGCTATTACGATGGGTTCGTTGCCGACCATGACCGATACACAGGAGTTGGTTGTTCCAAGGTCAATACCGATTATTTTGCCCATTATTTCTAAATTATTGATTCGTTGAATATTGATTTGTTTTGTTCATCAGCAACTGCTCATAAGGCCTTTCGTTGGTTTGATGTCAACTATTCGCAGGCTGCTGCTTCCCAGTTTTATCAATCGTTGTGCCACGCAGAAAAAACTGACGGAATGGCAGTTTGAAAATGGTGCAGGTGATTTTTTTGTCAGGATGGAGTGGGGGGGACTGGCAGGATGACACGGGCAGCGGTATGGAGGTGGTTTGATGGTTTGACAGGGTTTGATGGTTTGAGGTGGTAACTCTTGGCTTTAGGTTACCACCTCAAACCATCAAACCTTTTCAAACCATCAAACCGTAGCCGCATCGGTAAATATCCCGGTATTCATCGAAAAAACCGTTCATGCCAATTGTGAAGGCTGCTGCTTTGTGGCTGTATTTCAAATGTGTCCTGAAATGTTACTCGATCTGTTTCGCCCGTACGCCCAAAAACATGGATATTGGCCCCGGACTACCGTTTACTTTAAAAAAAGAAAAAAGAGAAGGATGAAATTACTGTTGTTTCTGTTGATGATGATTGTGATTCCTGCCCTGTTTGTGGTAGGCATTATTTATACGGTTGCCCGCTTACTGGGCTCGATCAATTTTAACCCGGAAAGCAAAGCCTGGAAGGATGCCCTCGAACGCCTGCGCACCCGTATGCGCAGCCAGGCTGCCGGTATGCTGATACCCTGGGATCATGAAATGTTGTCGCTGTTGTCGCTCAATCAGTCGGTCACCAAAAAACCGGGTTGGTTCAACAAGGCAACGGAAGGTGTGTTGTCTACCATTTACCAGGAACCGGTCATTGCTTATGCCGCGCATACCAGCGGCAAAACCGGGCTTTTGCTGGCCCGAACCAGTCATAAAGAGTTCATTTTCAGAATAAAAGGCCGGGAAACGGAAGTCTGGGTCGACGGACAACCGTATGCCGTGCTGGTTGACGGTACCTTGCTGTCAGCCGGTCGCGGCGGCAAAATGCTGGCACGCCTGGAATCGGCCAGGGATGAAATGCAGATTCCGGTACTGCTGGGCGACAAAACTGCCGCCGCTATCAGCAATCCCGCCCGCACGGATGCAGGGCCGAACCCCAGGGCTGTCACCTTGTTGCGCAGCCTTCAGCCCGAAGAAGAGATGGCGCTGCTGGCGCTGACTTTGTTGCAGGTACTGAAATGATAATCTGATTATCCGCCTATTGTACAGGGGCCTGATCTTGGTTGGCCTCTGGCCGCGTAGCGGCATAAGGTCGGTAGAAACAAATGCCATGCGTGTTCACAAGGTGCAAAGCACCGTAACAAGGGCTAAAAGTTACGGTGCTATGCACCTTGTGAACACGCATGGCATTTGTTTCTACCGACCTTATACCGCTACGCGGCTATGGAACCCCAGGAAATTAATCTCATGTACAACAAGCGCATAGTCAGAAAAACTAAATTGTTTCCACGCTCCCGTTAATATCCCAATATCCCAATATCCCAATATCCCAATATCTCAATACCCCAATAATTTCACCACCCACCCAACCCTTTGGAAGCAAGTTGCGTGTAGGAGATTGTCATGACATTCCAACAACATTTACCAACGACAATCTCTTAACATGAAACAACTGCTTTTGATATTCCCTGTACTTTTTATTTCAGGTTTTCTCTTCGCCCAAAATCCGGCTTGTGTGGCCGGCGTCTGGCCGACTAATTACGATGACGGCGTCACTACGTTATCTGCTATCGACTCCTCTTCATCCGCCGGGATAAGTTCTTATGAATGGGACACCGGTGCAACCAGTTCAAGCACCGATGTAACCACCGAGGGCACGTATTGTGTTACCATCACCTATGCCGATGGATGTGTAGCCACTGCCTGCTATACCTTGTCGAATGACAACTGCTCGACTTCTGCCGGTGCATGGCCAACCGCAACGGGATTTCAAGTCGGTGTTAGTTCTTACGGGCCGTATTATTTGAATGTTGCGAGCTATGCATGGAGCAATGGCGCTGCCACATGGTTCTTTAATACCATGCAAGCGGGTACCTATTGTGTAACGGTGACGCTTGAAAATGGCTGTACTTCTACGGCCTGTGTGGAAGCAATTAATCCGAATCCTCCATCATGCACGGCAGAAGTTCACCCAATCAGTTTTGACAATGGGACTACCACACTTGCTGCCGCCGATTCAGCCTTTGCGCCCATTAGTGGTTATTTGTGGAGTACCGGCGCCACCACGCCTACGATTGATGTGACCACAGAGGGTGTGTACTGCGTTACAATTACCTATGCAGACGGCTGCGTTGCATCCGCTTGTGACACCTTATCATACGACGAGTGCTGGTCGTATGCCAGCGCCTGGCCGACCTCCGCCGGACTGTATGTAAGCACCTATGCTTTCCCGGATTATCTGGATGCCACCTATTTGTGGAGTAATGGTGAAACAAGCGCCGGTTTCAACACCGTGGTGGAAGGTACGTATTGTGTAACGGTTACGCGCGAAAACGGCTGCACCTCTACTGCCTGCGTGGAGGCTTTTTTCCCAACTACCTCTTTTGCCGTTTGGGTTGCTCCCGGCGATTCGACCAATACTGATCTGGTAATAGCCAATGTTTATTTGATAGAGTATGATAGCCTTGCGGGTACTTTGACGCTGGCATACACCCAACAAACGAACACCAGTGGTTTGGCTGAGTTTGCCGACATTGCGCCGGGTCAATACCTGGTCAAAGCGGCCGTCGTAGCAGGCACAGTCGGGTTTACGGATTTCCTGCCAACCTACGGTCATTCTGCACTCTTTTGGAGTGATGCATACAGACATACTGTTTATCCATTTTCAGGAAACGGCGCTTATGTTTATCTGATTCCCGGCAATAACCCAGGCGGGCCTGGTTTTATCGGCGGCCTTGTTAGTGAGGGCGCAAATGTAACAGGTGGCAATCCGCAGGCAGAATTTTCCGGTGAAGGCGACCCTGTCCCCGGTGTGAGTATTATCATTACCCTGCCCGACGGAACTGCCGTAGCAGCCGCTACCACCAATGCCAACGGCGCGTATAGTTTCCCAAGCCTGGCTTACGGCACCTACATTGTAACCATCGATATTCCGGGTGTAGCGCCTGTTTCCACGACCATTACTCTGTCGCCTGAGCAGCCCGGTTTTTCGGGCATCAACTTCAACCTGACGGAAAGCGGTGTAGTTTTGTCTGCAAAAGATGTTGATTTTGAAGCATTTACAAAAGTATCGCCCAACCCGGTGCGCGATGTATTGCAAGTGGAACTCGCAGACTCCGATGGCGAACTTCTGCTGACAAATATGCAGGGCCAAATATTGCAGAAAGTGGCCGTCAATGCTACGCAGATGCGTCTTTCGCTCGCATCTTTGCCCGAAGGGATTTACCTGCTGACTGCACGTACGGCTAAAGGCTCCCAAAGCACACGAATCGTAAAACACTAATGTGTTTGGTGTATGGTGTTTAGTGTTTGGGGGAGCTTCGCCTTTGGCAACTGTGTATGGCTCAACTACTTACTTTTGCCTAAACCGAAGCGCCCCAAACACTAAACACCATACACTATACACAAAAAAACGCTACATGAATCTTGATCCGCAGATGTTGCAGGCAGCGCAGAAAGGCGACCGCAAGGCACAATACGCCTTGTACCGGGTTTGTTTTCCTGTGCTGATGGCCGTCTGCGCCCGCTATAAACGCGACGAACAGGAGGCTGCGGCGGCTGTGAACACAGGGTTCTTGAAAATTATCCAGCACCTCGATCGTTACCGGCGTGAAGAAGTGCCGTTTGAGGCCTGGATCAGGCGTATTATGATCAATACAGTGATCGATGAGTTTCGGCGGGAAAAGAAATGGCGCGAACTCACCGTTTTCACTGATACGATAGAGAAAGAACACCCCCTGGAACCGGTCGTGTGGAACGAAGCGGAACAACGCCTCGACGTGCAGCACCTGGAAGATATGTTGCGGCGGCTGCCCCGCGTGACGCAACAGGTATTCAACTTATTTGCACTCGACGGATTTACCCACCGGGAAATTGGCGAAATGCTGGCCATCAGCGAAGGCACTTCCAAATGGCACGTGAACCACGCCCGAACGCAACTCCAAAACTGGATTAAAACTGAACTGAAACCGGCAATTTGAGCTATGGAAAATATAGATGATTTCATGCAACGCAAATTTGACAGCGATGACCCTGCCGAACGTTTCCCCTTCCGCGAGGAATACTGGGAACAGGCGCAGGCATTGATCGAAGCCGATGAACAACGGCGGCGAAAGCGGCGGCGATTCCTGTTTTGGTGGTTTTTCAGCGGACTGCTTGTCGGCGCCGGCGCTTTATGGCTTTGGTTTGAACAGCCCGGACAGGCGTCTGAAATGGCCTCGGGTAAAGGTGTGGAACAACAGCACGTTGTTGCACCTGTTGCTCCTTCCCTTCAAAATACCTTGCCCGGTAATGATAAATCCAGCACAGCAACAACGCCCGGTCTCTCCAATGCGTCATCGGAACCGGTTTCAGATAATAGTTTAAAAAACATTGGTAATCAACAAAATAGAGTAGGGGAAGAGAAGAAAAAAGCCGGATCAGCACCGAAAAGCACAAAAGAAACGCTTTCTGTTTCGGCGATACCGGGCGCGCTCAAACCGGCTGTAGCGCCGTCAAAAAATAAGCGAAAAGCGCCATCCGCCGAAAAACCGGACAACATTGGAAAAGGCGCCGTTCCGGGCGACCCATCAATTGAAAACAACAGCCCCGCCCGGGCAAAAACGACAGAACAAAACGAAGCAATAAAACAAGTTACTGGCAATTTACCGGACAATCAGGCGCCTGCCCGGGCAAATGTGTCTGTGCCACCAACCGATTCCATTCAAACTTCAGATGCTGCTCCAACAGCCAGTATCGCATTATTGCAGGTATTGGAACTGCCATTTCCGCCTGCTTTGTTCGCCGGAAAAAACCCGGTGTTTTATAAAAAACCAAAGCAGTATGCCGCAGCAATCAAACCTGTCTCCGACAAACGGTTTGTATGGGGAGCAGGGGCTTCCGTATCCGCCTGGAAAAGTGGTACGGGTTACACCGCAGGCTTTTTTGGCAACTACCGGTTGAATGCGCCGTGGTCGCTGTCGGCCGGACTTCAGTTGCGTTACTTGCCGCTGTCTACGGCTGATCCTTTACCGGATAGTTCGGAACAGGTAAGCGTGCAATACCGCTATTCTTTCGGGTTTGAACGCACCGAATGGCGGCGTACGACGGTGGGTTTGCATTACCTGGAAATCCCCTTGGCAGCGCGTTGGCAACGAGGCCGATTAGGCATCGAAGCAGGTGTGGCGCCGGGCTTATTGCTGCTGGCAAGAGACCAGGTGACCCAAACCATTGAAAGTTCGCTGGGAGGTATAGAAACACCTGTCAAACGATTTGAATCGGGTGAAAAAACAAACTTCCGCCGTGCCTATTTCAGCACATTTGTGTTGGCAGAATGTCGCTTAGCCTCCAGACTGGGTTTCACGCTGCGTGGAAATTACCGTCCGGGAAGCATCCTGAAACCCCTCGAAGATGTGGAATTTGAAAAGTACGCCCTGGGTCTGGATATGGGTTTGCGCTGGCGTTTTTAAGGGAATGTTCAAAAATGTGTGGCACACCTTCATCTGAACCT
>JALHMA010000029.1:0-14262 GCA_022844265.1 Saprospiraceae bacterium
GTGGGCAAAGAAAAGCCCTTTTTTGACAGTTTTTGCAATATTTTGCAGAAAGAAGATTTGGAGGGCGGGATCAATTTGTAAAGGGTGTATACGACAAGTTAAATTTTATTTAAGTTTGCCGCTCCAATCTTTAATTTTTTTGAAAACGTTGACGGACATTCCTTCTCTAACCTTGCTTAATTGCTTAATTGCTTGATCCTGCAACCGTTCTGTTTTTTTTAATCGCACCACTTTCATTCGTTAACCAAACCATTTCTTTCTATGAAAAAAGTCCTACTTGGGCTGGCGCTACTATTTATGAGCGCCACGCTGGCCTTAGCTCAGCGCACCGTGACCGGCAAAGTCACAGACGAACAGGGAGAGCCGCTTATCGGCGCTACTGTTCTTGTAAAAGGCACTACTTCAGGTGCTGTTTCCGATGTAAATGGTGTCTACAAGGTAAATGTGTCAAAAGATGACGCCATTCTTGTTGCCACCTATTCCGGTTTTGCCACTATCGAAATTCCCGTTGGCACCTCCAATGCAGTAGACATCGTGATGAAAGAAGGTTTGATCCTTCAGGAAACAGTTGTTACTGCGTTCGGTATCAAAAAGAACAAAGAGAATCTCGGTTATGCCGTGACGGAAATCAGTAGTCAGGAATTGACGACTGCCCGCGTTACGAACGTCACGAACGCCCTCGCTGCCAAAGCGCCCGGTGTTCGTATCAGCGGTTCCGGCGGTTCTTTTACCGGTTCAAGTATCATCATCCGGGGTTTCACCACCTTCACCGGTAGCAACCAGCCGCTTTTTGTGGTAGATGGTGTGCCGATCGACAATGGTGGTGGTAATACGCCGCTCCAGAATGGTCCGGCCCTTTCCAACCGCGCGATTGACCTGAACCAGGAAGACATCGAAAGCCTGAGCGTATTGAAAGGTGCGGCCGCTACGGCGCTGTACGGCTCACGTGCGGCCAGCGGTGTGGTCCTGATTACAACTAAAAAAGGCAAAGCGGGTGTAAAAAATGCTATTACCTACACCGCTAACTATGCTTTTCAGGAAGTGAACCGCACACCGGATTATCAGAACACCTACGGCCAGGGGGCCGGGGGCAATTACAACCCTACGGCTATTTCTTCCTGGGGGCCGCGTATCGCAGGTCAGAATGTAATTCTGCCACCTGATTATCGCAATAAACTGATCAGCCCGAATGACTCCGTAGCACTTACGGCTTATCCGGACAACGTAACAGACATCTTCCAGCGCGGTAGCAATATGCAGCACAACCTGGCTTTCCAGGGTAGTAAGGATGCAACAAACTATCGTCTGTCTTTGGGGTATCTGGATGACCAAGGTGTTTTGGATAACAACCGCCTGCAGCGTTACAACCTGGGCTTCAATGGCTCTTCAGCCATTACCAGCAAACTGACTGCCGGTATTTCGGTCAACTATTCGCACAACAAATCGGATCGTACGCAACAGGGTAACCAATTGTCAAACCCGCTGTTCCGTGCCTGGTTCCTGCCACGTAGCCACAACCTGAGCGGTCTGCCTTACAAAACAGCTACCGGCTCACAGTTGAACTACGACCCGGTTGTCGACAATCCGTACTGGACGATCGAGCAGAACCTGTTTGATGACTTGACCAACCGTATCCTGGGTAACTTCAACCTCCGCTACCAATTACTGGACTGGTTGAACGTGAATTACACCCTGGGTATTGACAACTTTTCTTTTTCTCGCAGGGGTTACGACCAAATTGGCGCCCGTGGTGGTGCTAATACCAGCGCTAACCAAACAGGTGGTATTCTGGAAGGCCGCAATTTGTCGCGTTTGCTGAACTCCAACCTTACGTTGGTGGGTAACCGCCAGATTGGTAAAGACCTCGACCTTACTTTTGTTCTGGGTCATGAAGTAGTGGATGATATATCTAAGACTTCTCAGGTCATTGGTCGTGGTATCACCGTGCGCGATTTCCGCAATCTGAATTCCAATACGACCACTTACGTGCCCACATTTGGTACCAGCCAGGGCCGTATCATCGGCGCATTTGCTAACGTGACTACGGTATACCGCAATTTTGCAACGGTCGACCTGGCCGTTCGGAATGACTGGAACTCTACCCTGCGGAAAGGCAATAATTCCTACTTGTATTACTCTGTTGCGGGTACTTTGAATCTGACAGAAGCGTTCCCATCCATCAAATCGGATTGGCTGCGTCTGGCAAAAATTCGTGGTAACTATGGCCGTACGGGTAAAGCCAGCACGCGTTATGCAACGGACTCTTACTTTGGCACTGCCGCTCCTGCAGATGGATTCGGCCCGACGATTCAGTTCCCATTCAACAACCTGCCCGGTTTTACTCTGTTTAATGGAGCAGGTAACCCTGCGCTGGAACCAGAATTTACCACCAGTGCGGAAGTTGGTCTGGACGTATCCATTTGGAAAGACCGCCTGAGCTTTGAAATTACGCGTTATCAGACTAATTCTACAGGTGTAATCCTGTCTGTTCCGAACTCTTCTGCGGCTGGTATTGCTTCGGTAGTATTGAATGCAGGCAGCCTGAAAACAAACGGTTGGGAAGCAGGTGTGACGATCACGCCGATCAAAACGAAAAGCGGCAGCTGGTCTACTACCTTCAATTTCACACAGTTTAAGTCTGTTGTAGAAGACCTGGCTCCCGGTGTACAAAACATCTTCCTGGGTGGTTTCGTAACACCAAACGTTCGTCTGGTAGAAGGCGACGAGTACGGACAACTGTACGGCAATCAGTACAAACGCGATGCAAACGGCAACTTGTTGCTCACGGCAGCCGGTTTGCCACAGCCTAGTGCCAATGTAGCCAAAATCGGCAACCCGAACCCGAACTGGTCGCTGGGTGTAAGCAACAACATCAATTACAAAGCTATAACGCTTAATGTATTGCTAGATATTCGCAAAGGCGGCAGCCAGTATTCCCGTAACCTCGCCGACTTGCAGCGCAATGGCGCGGTAGCGGAAACGGCTGAATTCAACCGTTTTAATGACGATGGTACGGTGGCTACTCCATACAAGTTTGAAGGTATCTTCGAAGCAGGCGCCAATGCCGGTCAAGTGAATGGCGGCGATGTCGAAAAACGCGTCACCGCAGAGCAATACTGGGGCAACGGCGGTAAACACGTAGCGGCAGAAGGATTTATCTATGATATTTCCTGGTTCCGTATCCGTGAGGCGTCTTTGTCGTACAACCTGCCCAGAAAAATGCTGGATAAGAGTCCATTCGGCGCTCTTGAAGTAGCTGTATTTGGCCGTAACCTGTTCCTCCATGCACCAAATTACCCGCACCTTGATCCGGAGCAGAATGCCCTCGGTATCAATAATGCACAGGGTCTGGAGTTCAATGCGTTGCCACAACAGCGTTCTTATGGCGCAAGCCTTCGCGTAACACTTTAATTTTTAGCAGTAACTATACTTGCTAAAATACATTGTTTCACCTTAAAATAAATCTGGGATTTATGCAACTGAATAAATTCTTCAAATACAGCGTTCTGGTGATGGGGATTTCTTTGCTCTCTTCTTGCAAGGATTTTCTCGACGTGAACGTGGACCCCGACAATGTGTTGGATGCTCCGATCGAGCAATTGCTCACCTCTGCCACGGTCACTGTGGGCTTTTCTGCAGGTTCCGACCTGCACCGCTTTAGCGCATTGCTGGCACAACAGTTCTCTGGCCAGGGCCAGGGCGCTACTACACAAAACCAGGAATACGAGCGTTACAATATTCAAGGCTCCGACCTGAACAACGTGTGGAACCTGATGTACTCCACCACCCTGAGTGATCTGGAGATCGTCATTCAAAAGGCCGCTAAGGAAAACAGCCCACACTATGCCGGTGTGGCCAAAATCCTGAAAGCGTACACCTTCCAACTGATCGTAGATGCCTGGGGCAAAGCGCCTTACACACAAGCGCTGCTTTTCACAGAGAATACCTCACCTGCTTTCGACGATGGCGAGGCTATCTATGGCGCGCTGGAACGTTTGTTGAACGAAGCGATTGTTGACCTGAACGCTACGACTTCTGTCAAATCGCCTGGTACCAACTCTACCATTTTTACAGGTACTTTTGCTGCTTCCAAGCCGCGTTGGGAAAAATTAGCCAATACGTTGAAACTACGTATGCTGATTCACCAAAGCAAAAAGGATAAGGCTGGTACCGTGCAGAAAATTTCGGCACTGGTAGGCTCGGGTGTATTCATGGAAAGCAATGCGGACAACTTCCAAATGGGTTTCATCAATGAAGCACGCCGCCAGAATCCGATTCACCAGTTTGAACTGGATCGCGCAAATCAGTTTTTCCCTAATGCAACTCTGGTGGACCTGATGAATGTACGCAGTGACCCACGTCGTTCGCGTTACTTCACACCGTTCCCATTCACCCGCCCGTTTGAAACTGCTACCTTCACGGGTGCTAAATCGGGTGATGCGCCTTCTTTCAAATATTCCCGCATGCATACCTTCCTGCGTGGCGATACAACGAATGCGAATGCGGTAGTAGCCGCAGCAGATGGTTCTATTACGAATACGGCATATACCTACAACGGTATAGCGCCTATCCGTATGCTGACATTTGCAGAGTACAACTTCATCCGTGCAGAAGCGGCTGTTTACGGCGCTCCCGGCGATGCAGAGGCATTCTATCAGGCGGGTATCCGCGCATCCATGACGGCTGTCGGTGTGCCTACTGCACAAATTGATGCCTATATCCTTGCAAATGGTACTCTGGGAGCAACTGAAAATGAAAAAGTGCGCGCGATCATCGAAGAGAAGTTTATCGCTAACTATGGTGTTATCATGGAAGGCTGGAACGATCTTCGTCGTACCGGCTTCCCGGCTATCACGATCCCATCAAATGCTTTGGTGGCTGAACTGCCGCGTTCCCTGTACTATCCGCAATCTGAAATTGACCTGAATGCCAACGCTCCAGCCCAAAAAGCGGGTTTGAACGAGCGCGTGTTCTGGGATGTGCAGTAATAATTTGCCCGGTTTGGCGATGAATAATCGCTCGAAATAGTAATATCCCGGATTTTTCCTTTGTGAAGAATCCGGGATTTTTTATTGCAGTTTTACCACATAGGCACATAGATTTTACATATAGAACACATAGTTTTTAGAGTACTCTACGGCTATGTTTTCTATGTGTAAAATCTATGTGCCTATGTGGTAAAAATCCTGAAAATCACAACGCTAGTTCCGCGCCTTCCCGGCCCACCAAAGCGCCGATGGCTACGCCCATACCACTCAGGCGAACAGCAACTGTGACATTTGGAGATACGCGCTGGATAATGGGTTTTTTGACCGGACCAAGCCCCAGTATACCTGTCCACCAGGTATCGATGGCAACTTCCCGACCCGGGCAAATGACCGTATGCAACAATTCCGTCAGGGCTTTTCTGATCAATTCATTCGTGCCGAAATCTGTTGTTTTTTCCTTTTCAAAGTCGAGGTTTCGTCCGCCGCCGAGCAGAATACGCCCGTCTATATTCCGAAAGTAAAAATAACCACGGTCGTAGTGAAAGCAGCCTTTTACGGGGAGTCCGGGTATCGGATGTGTGATAAGTACCTGGTTTCGTGCGGGTTGAACATCGAGCGTAGGCAGGAGTTGCCGGGCAAATCCGTTGACAGCGACCAGTACGCGCGGCACCCGCAGCGTCCAGCCGGCAGTCGTTTCGATCTCGACGCCTTGCGAGCTGTCTTCCAGTTGTTTGATCTCGAAACCGTTGAAGATACGCACACCGCTTTCGAGGGCTTTTTGCAGCAGCGCGGCCATCATTTTACCGGTATGCACCTGTCCTTCTGCCTGATTGAGGATCAGGTGTTCTGCGCCCTGGAAGCCAAATTCGGGCAAGCGTTCATCCACGACGCGATACACTTCGGAATGACCTGTGATCCGGCCCATTTTCTGGTTGAAATCGGGAATTCGTTCGGCGCATTGCTGAAAAACGGCGCTTTCCTCGCCGGTAAACATTTCATAGCCGCCGAGCATCTGAAAATCAATTTGCGCATCGCCGGTTAGCGCGCGCAGGCATTGCAGGCCCCGCCATCGTTTTTCCACAATGGTCAGCACTTCATCTTCCGACATGATTTGCATGTCGTCCAGCAGTTCGGTCATAGAACCGAAGCAGGCAAAACCGGCATTGCGGGTGCTGGCGCCGACCGGCAGTGCGCCGCGTTCGAGTACCACCACACGCAGCGTCGGGTCTAAAGTGCGCAGGTGTGTGGCTGCGGTCAATCCGACGATGCCGCTGCCGATGACGGCGATGTCGATGTCGCGATAAAACGTTTCGCGCTCCCAGTAACTGAGGGTGTATTGCATAAGTAGTTATCCGTTATTAGTTATCAGTTATCAGGATGGTAACCTTTGGCTGCATGATATACTCAAGCCAAAGGTTACAACACTGATAACTGATAACCAATAACTAATAACCGAAAACGCCTACTACATGTGGCTCTCCCACCAGTCTTTCACCTGTTTTCCTTTCAGGTACATCACCGGCAGGATAATCAGGGTGATAAAAGTGGCGAAACTCAGACCGTAGATAATCGTCCACGACAATGGGCCCCAGAAAGCCACGGAGTCGCCGCCGAAGAAGATTTTCGGGTCGCCATGTGCAAAAAGGGTTTCAAAGTCGATATTGAAACCCACCGCCAAAGGCAACAGGCCGAGGATGGTAGCAGTAGCAGTCAGCAAAACCGGGGTCATACGGATTCGTCCGGCTTCGATTACGGCCTCTCGCACACCCATACCCCGCTCCCGGAGATTATCGGTGAATTCGACCAGCAGAATCCCGTTTCGCACCACAATGCCAGCCAGTGCTACGATACCTACACCCATCATAATGACCGAAAAGTCCATATTCGTGAAATACATCCCGAGCAGAACACCGATGATAGAGAATACCACCTCGGTCATGATAATCAACATTTTACCAAAAGAGTTGAATTGTGTTACCAGTATCAGCAGGATCAGGCCGATGGAAATGAGCAATGAAGTGCCCAGGAAAGTGGCGGCTTCGATAAATTCTGCGTCTTCTCCTGCAAACCCAACCACGGTACCATCCTGTTGTGGCAGTGCGGCAACGCCTGCTTTTACGGCATTCACCACTTCGGTTTGTTTCGGTTGATATTCTGCTATAATGTTAGAAGAAATCGTTACCAAACGCTCCTGATCCTTGCGGCGGATACCGCCATAAGTATTGGTGTATTTCACATCAGCCAGTGCCGCCATTGGCACCGAACGCAGTACGCCGCCCATGTTCATGTCGCGGAAGGTAATGTTGAGGTTTTCAACGGAATTGATGTTTTCGCGCTGATCTTCCTGCAAACGAATCACCACAGGGATTTCATCTTCACCATCTTTAAATTTTGTGGCTTCTTTACCCAAAATGGCTGTTCGGAATTCACCGCCGATTTGAGCGGTTGAAATGCCTTCTCTGTTAGCGCGGTCGCGGTCGATTTGAATGCTGATTTCAGGTTTCGATACGATCAGGTCGCTGCGGAGTTCTTCCACACCCGGAATAGCGAGGGAATCGAGGTAACGCTTCACCATTGTAGCGGTAGAGATCAGTTTCTGGAAATCGTCGCCGCGTATTTCAACAGATATTGGCTTGGGAGTGGGAGGCCCACCCTGTTCCTGGTCTACCACGATTTCGGCGCCCGGGATGATCCCTTTTGTGGCGTTTCGTATTTGGTCCATATAAGCTGCAGTACTGACGCCGTCGCGTTGGCCGAATTCTACAAAGGCGACACCTACTTTTCCTTTATTAGAAGTTGCAGAACGGTCGAATTGATCTTCCGAAGCGCCCAATGCTACGTTTGAGATAACCGATTCCACGATGGGGTTGTTCTCGCCCAGCACTTGTTGTACTTTGTTTTCCATGATGCGGGTGAGCGAATCCGTCACAGAGATATCGGTACCCACCGGAAGCGTCATATATACATAAATGAAGTTCGGGTCAGCCTTGGGGAACAGTACGATGTTGGGTGAGCGCGAGAGGGTAAGACCGAAGGCGCCGATCAGCATTACCAGCATACCCAGCAGCATTTTCCAGGGATGATTCAGTACGGCAGACAGGAAATTGGCATAAAAATTCTGGAAAGCCGGCCAGGCTTTGGTCTGGAACCAGATGACTGCCTTGTCGAGTACAAAACGGTAGAACACGATAAACAAGGCGCAGAAAACCATGAAATTGCCCATTCCGATACTTCCATTTGCATAGAAAAACAGCGTAGCCAGTGCAAATACCGCATAGGCAGCATATGTGCGGTTGCGCACTTTTTTATGGTCTACCCGGCGCGATTCATCGCCTTCCTTTTTCATAAACCATACGGCAAAAACCGGATTTATGATGTAAGCCACCAACAGAGAGGCCGTCAGCGTTATGATGATCGTGACCGGCAGGTAATGCATGAATTTACCAAATATACCACCCCAGAATACCAATGGGAAAAACGGCGCCAGGGTAGTAGCCGTGCCGGACAAAACCGGCAGGAATACCTCGCCCGCCGCTTTTTTGGCAGCGTGTACGATACCCAGGTCGGCTTCTTCATGGTAAATCCGGTGCGTGTTTTCGACCACTACAATGGCGTCGTCTACTACAATACCCAGTCCCAGCAGGAAGGCAAAAAGCACGATAAAGTTCAGGGTAAATCCGATACTGGGCAGTACCATAAACGCGATAAACATGGAAAGCGGAACGGCCAGGGCCACAAAAACGGCATTGGTGCCGCCCATAAAGAACATCAGGATCAGGGCCACAAGAATGAAACCGATGATGATGGTATTGATCAGGTCGTGCAGGGTGACGCGGGTAGCGCGGCTCTGGTCGCCGGTGATGGTCACTTCCAGATTGGCCGGAAAATCACTTTTTTTCATCTCGTCCACCAACTCCTTGATTTTGTCAGAAGCGCTGATCAGGTTTTCACCCGTGCGTTTGATGACATTGAGCGAAATAACATTACGCCCGTTGAGGCGGCTGAAACTCTCCCGATCCTTATGCCCCATTTTTACTTCGGCGACATCCTTCAAATACAACATGGCGCCCGACTGTGAAGCGACGATAATGTTTTTGATTTGTTCTATATCTTTAAAATCGCCGCGAATGGATACCGAACGGGTCATGCCGCCAATATCGACATTGCCCGCCGAAACGGTCATGTTTTCAAATGCCAGTGCGTTTTCAATGTCGCGGAAAGTCAGGCTCGCCGCGTTCATTTTATACTTGTCCACATTGACCTGCACTTCTTTTTCCAGCGCGCCTACGAGGTCTACGCGGGTGATTTCGCGCATTTCCTCAATGCGGTCTTTCAGGCGATCTGCGTAGTCTTTCAACTTATCGAGGTCAAAATCGCCGGCTACGTTGACGTTCATGATCGGGATTTCGGAGATGTCGAATTCCGTCACGGTCGGGTCTTCCAGCAAGTCGGTCGGCAGGTCGCGTTTCGCTTTGTCTACACCGTCTTTTACCTTCTGTTTGCACTGCGCCACATCGAGGTCGGTGTTAAATTCGACGATGATATTGGAGAAGTCCTGGATAGAGTAGGAGGACACTTTTTTAACGCCGCTCAAACCCTTGAGTTGTTTTTCAATAGGTTTGGTGACGAGTTGTTCCATGTCGGTCGGCGACGCGCCCGGATAAATGGTGGTCACAAAAATCTGTGGCACGGTCACATCCGGGAATTGTTCTTTGGGAAGGGAATTATATGACATGATCCCCGCGAGTGTGATGATCACCGTTATGATGAAAATCGAAGTGCGGTTATCAATAGCCCACGAAGTAGGTTTAAATTCTTTCATTGATGTAGTTATCCGTTATTAGTTATTGGTTATCTATGTTGATAATCAAGCAATTACAAAAATTTAATCTGTTTTGCCTGATGATTTACACAGACTTCAGTTGCATCTGTTCAGCGATCTGGCGCGCTGCCCCGTCCGGGCTTTCCGCTAAATGCGCTATGATCCTTTCCCGTTCACCGGCTTTTTTATTCTGACTGAGTTTTTCCTTTCCTTCCAGTTGAGAAACGTTCAGTTGGAATGCCACAATTCCTTTAATCATCGCGTTTTTATATTCCTGCTGCAGCCCGGACCATTGCAAAAGGTATTCTTTTTCAAAGGTCTGCATCTGTTTTTCGAGCAATTCAAAAGCCTGTGCTTCATCCGTAATCAATGCTGCCTGGCCATAAGCATGTACGGCTACATAATTCCAGGTGGGCACATTGAGTTCTTTTTCATAGAGCGACGGTGAAATATAGGCATGTGGTTCGCTGAAAATGACGAGCGCCGTTTGTGCTCCCAGGGTTTGCCATTGCGGATTGGCCTTGGCAAAATGAGCCAGCAGTGTTACCTGCCCATCTTCAGAGTGCTCGACCACAAATGGTAAATGTGTAGCGAATGGACGTCCGTTGATCTGCGACACGATGGTTGCAAAAGAGAAACGCCGCATAAAAGCCACCAGGGTAGCCGTATCAGTCTGTGCGAAGTGGGTGGGTGTATACATGTCGTAAAACCGGAGAAGGCTCGTTGAAAACGAATCAAATCAGACTAGAATGCAACAGTTTCGCCATTATTGACATCCTGGAAACCAGTGGTGATCACCCAGTCGCCTTTTTTCAAACCGCTGAGAATTTCTACCAGTCCATTGTAATTGCTGCCTTGTTTGACCAGGGCCTTTTTAGCAATGCCCGACTTTTCCCCTGTTTTTTCGGCAATCATAACAAACTCGCCGTCTTCCGCTGTCTGAATAACATTCACAGGAACGGTAATGGCGGTCGGATTTTGATAGTCCACAATTTTCATCACGGCAATCTGGTTGGCGCGGTAGTCGCGGGCATTTGGCAAAGCGCATTCCACCACAAAAGTCCGTGTCATCGGGTTGATGGTTTTGCTCACATACGAAACGCGGGTACTGATCTCTTTTTTCAAATCCGGGAAAAACACCTGTACCTGGTCGCCTTTGCGCACTTTGGATGCGTAGGCTTCCGTTACTTCGCCTTTTACTTTTAAATTGCTGAGATTCAGGATGTTGCACAAAGGCATTCCCGGAGAAATCATCTGACCCTGCTTGAGCAATACCATATCCACGGTACCGCTGGTGGGGGCATAGATTTTTGAATAGCTCATGTTTTCTTTCAAGGTGGCGATGCTGCGTTCGAGGCTTTCTTTGCCGTTTTTTGCCTGGATCAATGCTACTTCGGTGCCGATTTTCTGGTCCCACAAACCTTTCTGGCGATTGTAAATATCAGTGGCAGTGGCGAGTTGGCCATCCAGTTCGGCGAGGCTTTTTTGCAGGACATTGTCCTCAATTTCTGCGAGGAGTTGGCCTTTGCGGACTTCATCGCCGTTTTTGACATACACGCGCTTGAGTGCGCCCGGCATTTTGGAAGTAGCCGTTACACTTTCATCGGCGTCTACTTTGCCTTGCAAGTCGATGAAGTGGCGGAATATCCCGGTATTGACCTCGGAAACGCCGATGGTTTTGATACGAACGGCCGGGCCGTTTGCCGTGCCGAGTTGCTTTTCGAGCGCGCTGATCTGGGTTTCAATCTGGATTTTCTGGTCTTTGAGTGCGGCAAGTTGTGCAGCTGGGTCGCCGGATCCACCGCCGCAGGCCGACAGCAGCAAAATGCTCAGGCCGATGGTTGCAAGAGAGAGGAGATTCTTATTGTTCATGTTGAATTGTTTTAATAGTTGATTGTTTTGGTTGAGGGGTTTATAAGGTTGATGAGGTTGATAAGGTTTATGAGGTTGATATTCATCCGCTCGGAAATGAAGCGATTTTACTTTTTTCGAGCCGATGAATATCAACCTCATCAACCCTTATAAACCTTTATAAACCCTCATCAACCTACTTATCCAGCCCCAATGCCTTTTTGATACTAATACGCGCACCAAGCAGGTCATAACGCGCCTGCATCAGGTTTTGCTGGGCGGTGTACAGTCCCTGTTCGGCCTGCGTCACTTCAAAACTGCTGCCGACGCCGGCTTTGTATTTCGTTTGGGTGGTATCGTAAATGCGTTGGGCGAGATCAAGGTTTTTTTGCTGGTTGGCCACACGCTCCTGCGCGTTGGTATATTGTTTGCGCGCGTTTTCCACTTCGAGCGCGATACCATTTTCAAGCGTTTGTTTTTGGGCGTCCAGGGTTTGCAGGTTGATAAAAGCCCTTTCACGCCGTGCTTTAGCGCCGCCGCCGTCCCAGATGGGCACATTGACGGATACGCCGGCTACTGCTGACGGTATAAAAAACCACTTGGTATCGTCCCCAAATCCACCCTGATACCCGGGTTGGTACTGGATAAAACCGGAGATGCTTGGCATCCAGGTTTTGCTGTTCAACTCCACTTCGAGCGCGCTCAATTCTCTGCCTTTCAACAGTTGAATGTATTCGGGGCGGTTCATCAGATTGAGCTCCGATGTGAAGTCCGCATCGGTGTGCAGAGCCATCAATTTTTGAACGTCATCCGTCAGTGTTATATCCTGTCCGACGGGCATACCCATGGAAAATTTGAGGGCATTGACCACTATTTCGCGTTGGCGCACCAGGTTGCCGCGTTCGCTGCGGAGGGTAGAAAGCGATAAATCGAGCCGGTCTACGTCCAATTGTTCCGCAAAGCCGGCTTGATTGATAGCCCTGGTCTCCGAAAGCATTTTGTCTAAGTTGGCGATGTTTTTATCCAGCGTGGCCAGGTTATCCGAAATCAAAAGCGCCGGCAGGTAAGCATCCACAACCTGGTTATGAATCGTCCGTTTGGTTACGGTCAATTGCTGTTCAACGTAATTGCGATAGTACTGTGCCGCCTTTTTTGCAACACGATAACTATTGCTGAAAAACAGTTGATTGTATGAGATGGAGGGCGTCAGACTGTGTATGGCACTGAAGGCGACTTTTTCATCGCCTGCGCCGGGAAAGCCGAGTGCACTGGCCGGAATGCCGGGACGTTGAATAAAATACTGGTACCCGATGCTACCGGAAAATTGAGGCATAGCTGTTGCGGTGTTTTCCTTGATGCGCCAGTCGGCATCCAGTACCTGGAGTTGTGCCACCTTGATATCGGGGGCGTTGGCCAGGGCATATTGAATGCAGTCGTCGAGCGACATGGCCTGCTGTGCCTGACTGGGGCTGAGCAGTCCTCCCAACAAGAGGAGTGTAAATAGAGTTATACGAAGTTGCATATTGAGAGTTTTGTTACCTTGATTGGACCTTGATTGAAAGGATTCGGGGATTACCTGATTCATTCACGTTAAGTAGGTGTGTTATCTAAATTTTTGAGTATCCGAGGATTTGAGTATTTGAGTATAAATGATTCGTTATCAGTCAGATACTCGAATACTCAAATCTTCGGATACTCAAAAAAGTTAGGCGACTATGTATTAAGTAGGTGTGTAAAATTAGTTTGGATTAAATTCTTAGTAATCACTTGATTATCAAGACAGATAACCAATAACTAATACCGGAAACCACTTATGAATCGAATTTCATTTTCAAATGCGCCAGGCCTTTTTCGGAAACAATGCCATATAAATAATGGAGCATGAAGGCCCGGAAGACCTCGTCGTATTTATAGTGGGTATGGGGGAAAATGTCTTCGTTGAAGAGCTGTATAGAACCGGAAATATGAAGTTTGGTAATAATATCCACTTCAATATCTGAGCGATACAAACCTTCGCGTATGCCGCGTTCGAGGTTGTTGCGCACCACGGAATACAGGAAGCCGCGTTGATATTCGCTCACCTTTTCCCATGCTTCATGGTGGTACCGCTGGAGGTCATGAATGATATTTGCTTTCATTTGTTTCAGTTGTTGCGTATCGCCTTCTATCACGATATACATCTCTTCGAGGGCATTGCCCGCAGCGCCGAAGAGCATCTTGCAGGTTGTTTTTTCCTGTTCGATATGCCGGGTGAGCATCTTCTGCACCAGATCGTCTTTACTTTCTACAAACTGGTACAGGGTTTTTTTGGAGATGCCGAGCTCGCGTGCCACGTCATCCATCGTGATACTTTTGATGCCAAAGCGAAGAAATAATTCCTCTACTCTTTTAAGCCATTTTTCCTGCTGTTCGGTAATCATTGCGCAAAGGTAAACTGTGGAAACAATTTTTGCATCAAACGTTTCCTACGTTTACATTGTTTACCGACGAACGAACTTTTTTATCCTACCGGAAATAAAAAATATCGGCCAAAAGTAAAAACGTTCCATTTAAAAACAAAAAGTTTTATTATTTAAAAACAATTTATACTACTTTTGCTCG
>JALHMA010000029.1:14362-26260 GCA_022844265.1 Saprospiraceae bacterium
TTCGTTATGAACACTCCTTTTCTCGGTCTCCGAACCTGCATTTACCGCGTAACCGATATCGGCAGCGCCACGGAATGGTACAGTCAGTTTCTGGGTATTCGCCCGTATTTTGAACAACCCTTTTACGTCGGCTTTGAAGTTGGCGGATACGAACTCGGCCTCCAACCGGAGGAAAGCGCAAATAGTTCCCGGGGAGAAAACATTGAAACGTATTGGGGCGTGGAAGATATCCACGCCGTATTTGCCCAATTGCTCGCTGCCGGCGCTACAACGCATGAACAACCGACAGAAGTAGGCGGCGGTATTTGGGTAGCCACCGCAAAAGATCCGTGGGGCAACATCGTAGGTATCATATATAATCCGCACTTTCGCGGCGGATTGTAATTCCTTAAAATCAAGGTCAGTAATGGCAAAAGCAAAAAAAGATACTTCCATACCGCCTACCACCTCTGCCGGACACGAGGATCATATCGTCACGCTCTCCGGGATGTACCAGAATTATTTTCTGGATTACGCCAGTTATGTGATCCTGGAGCGCGCAGTGCCGGCCATCGAAGACGGATTAAAACCGGTGCAACGCCGCATCCTGCACGCCATGAACGAGCAGCACGACGGGCGCTACCATAAAGTGGCCAACCTGATCGGCCAAACCATGCAGTTTCACCCACACGGCGACGCTGCCATCGGCGATGCCCTGGTCAATATGGGCCAGAAAGAACTGCTGATCGACTGCCAGGGCAACTGGGGCGATTACCGGACGGGCGATTCCGCCGCCGCTCCGCGTTATATCGAGGCGCGCCTCACCAAATTTGCGCTGGATGTCGCCTTTAATTCGGATACCACCGTCTGGCAACTCAGTTATGACGGACGCAAACGCGAGCCGGTCAACCTGCCGATGAAATTTCCGCTGGTGCTGGCACATGGCGCCGAAGGCATTGCGGTGGGCCTGAGCACCAAAATTCTGCCCCACAACTTTATCGAAATTATCAAAGCGAGCATTGCTGCGTTGAAAGGCCGCAAGTCCGAGCTCATCCCCGATTTTCCCACCGGCGGCCTGATCGACGCCGGCAACTACAATGGCGGCGGCAGGGGCGGCAAAGTACGCGTACGCGCCAGAATCAGGGAAATAGACAAAAAAACGCTGCAAATTACCGAGATACCGTATGGTGTCACGACGGGCGACCTGATCGAATCGATCATCAAAGCCAATGAAAAAGGGCAGATCAAGATCAAAAAGGTGATTGACAAAGTGGCGGCCAATATCGACATCGAAATCGAATTACAACCCGGCGTCAGCCCGGATGTAACGATCGATGCGCTCTTTGCTTTCACCGATTGTGAAGTGAGCATCAGCCCCAACTGTTGCGTCATTATCGACAATAAACCGCTGTTCACGGATGTCAATGAGTTGCTGCGCATTTCCACGGAAAACACCAAGGAATTGCTGCGCATGGAACTGGAAATCCTGCAACATGACCTGGAAGAAAAACTGCACTTCGCTTCTTTAGAGAAGATTTTTATCGAAAAACGCATTTACCGCGACATCGAGGAATGCGAAACCTGGGAGGCCGTGCTGACTACTATCGACACGGGTTTGCGGAAATATGTGGTCACGCCCGACATGAAACCGGCGGCCAATGACCAGCGCATACGCCTGTTGCGCGAAATTGTGGAAGACGATATTTTGCGCCTGACGGAAATACGGATCAAACGGATTTCCAAGTTCAACTCCTTCAAAGCCGATGAAGACATCAACAAACTGAATGCGGAGCTCGAACAAACCAGGCACCACCTCGAACACCTCACGGAATACGCCGTTGCCTACTTTGAAAACCTGCTGGCCAAACACGGCAAAGGCCGCGAACGCCGCACGGAAATAGCCGCTTTCGACACCATCCAGGCCAGCGCAGTGGTGGCCAACAACGCCAAACTGTACGTGAACCGCCTGGAAGGTTTCATCGGCATGGGCCTCAAAAAAGACGAGTTTGTGCAGGACTGCTCCGATATCGACGACATCATCGTATTCCGCCGCGACGGCGTGATGAAAGTGGTTCGGGTTGGTGAAAAGATATTTGTCGGCAAGGATATTATCCACGTCGCCGTCTGGAAGAAAAACGATGAACGCACCACCTACAACCTGGCTTACCTCGACGCCAAAACGGGGCGCTCATTTGTCAAACGTTTTAATATAACAGCCATCACCCGCGACAAGGACTACCAGTTGGGTTCTGATGCCAAGAGCTCCAAAATCCTGTATTTCACCGCCAATCCGAACGGAGAAAGTGAAGTGGTGCAAGTGACGCTGACGCCCGCCAGCACGGCTAAAATCAAGATTTTTGACTACGATTTTGCCGAATTAGCCATCAAAGGCCGCGACTCCCTGGGCAATGTGCTGACCAAATACCCGGTCAAACAAATCCGCCAGAAAGAGGTCGGCAAGAGCACCATCGGCGCTCAAAAACTGTGGTTCGACGACATCACCGGCCGCCTCAACACGCTGGAACGCGGCGCCCTGCTCGGCGAGTTCGATACGGGCGACAACCTGCTGATCCTGTACACGGACGGCTCCTACGAAGTCACCGACATGGATGTGCAGCAGCGTTTCGAGATGAAGGAAATCCTGCACCTCTGCAAACACACGCCCGACCTGATCGTGAATGCCGTTCACTATGACGGCCACAAAGGCTGGACAATGGTGAAACGTTTCAAAATCGAGACCAATAAACTCCGCGAACGATACGGCTACCTCACCGATCACCCGAAATCCAAACTCCTGTTCGCTTCGGTGAAAGAAAATCCGCGCATTTCCTACACCCTGAAAATCAAAGGCAAACCCATGACCGGGGAAGTGCTGCTGGGCGATTTTATGGAACCCAAAGGCTGGAAAGCCCTGGGCAACCGCCTCAGCGACCAGTTGCTGGCAGCCGTAAAAGAAATTGCGCCGGGCGCTTCCAAATTGTCGCCGCCGCCTAAAGAGGAGCCTGCCGCCGCGCCGCAACAGGTCAATCTGTTCGGAGAAGTGGAGACGCCGGAGGAAAGCGGGGCCAAAAAGACTTTTAAGGCGGGGGATACGATTGAGTTTGATTGATTTTTTGGGTGTTTAGGTGTTTTTGGGTTTTGGTGTTTTGGAGGGCGCGTTGCCTTTGGCCGCATAGGCCTTCCTCTTACCTTCGTTAAAAATTCAGATCAAATTCTCTCTCCAAAAAGATGACCCATCCCATCAACCTCCGACCGGCAACTATCGCTGATACGACCTTGCTCCAACATTGGGACGAGCAGCCGCATGTCATCGAGTCCGACCCGAACGATGACTGGATTTTACGTTTGTGGAAAGAAGGTTGTTCGGAGCGTGCGATTCGTTTGTTTACAGATTGGAGCGTTCCGGGGGGTGAGGGTTGAGGTATGGTGCACACTGGCTGTGTTGCAAAATGGTATCTGCCATTTGACGTGATTTAAGCATGGAACAAGGGTACAAATTTGCAATTGAATTGCAAATTTGTACCCTTGTTTAGTTTTTGCCCTGCGTGGGTATTTCACACACACACTGTTATCGCCTGGAAAATTTCAGCCCCCCTATTGCAATATTGGTATTTTCAAATAACTTTGCAACTCAAAGTAATTTTAAAATTTAAAAATACATGGAACCTACAACCGAACAATCCTTCTGGCAACGCCAGGCCACAACCATTAAAGGTGTTCTTATTTTTATCCTGATGCTGGTATTGCTCATCCCTACTGCCATGATCGACAGCCTGATCAGCGAACGACAGGGCCGGCAACAGGAAGCCGTTGCGGAGGTAAGCAGTAAATGGGGTCAAAGCCAGACGCTTTCCGGTCCGGTGCTGGTGCTGCCCTACCAAACCCTTGAAAGGTCTGCCGACGGAAAAGAAATGATCCGGGAAATAAAATATGCCTACTTTCTGCCCGACCAATTGACCGTCAACGGCCAGGTGAACCCCGAAAAACGCCACCGGGGCATTTTTGATGTCGTGCTGTATAGTTCCAACATTATTTTAGAGGGGTCATTCTCGAAGCCGGAAACAGAAAAATTGATCCCTGCCGGCTCCACCGTGCAGTGGGAAAAAGCCACGCTGGCGTTCGGAGTCCCCGACCTGCGCGGCCTCGAAGATCAGGTCACCCTGCAATGGAACGGCCAGGGAAGTGTTTTTGAACCCGGCATTCCGGTGCCGGGCGTAGCGGAAAGTGGTATTCATGTGCCGCTGACTTTGGACGCAAATACCACAGAGCCACACCGTTTTCGCATAGAAGCGGCCCTGAAAGGTTCGGGTTCCCTGTTTTTTACGCCGCTGGGCAAAGTGACCAGCATCAGACTCACGTCTCCCTGGCCCGATCCGAGTTTCACCGGGGCTTTTTTGCCCGATGAAAAAACCATCAGCGCTTCCGGCTTTGAGGCTTCCTGGAAGGTATTGAACCTCAACCGCAATTACCCGCAGCAGTGGATCAGCGACCAGAATATCAACTTCGACAACAGCGCTTTCGGGGTCGATTTTATCCTGCCGGTCGACAATTACCAGAAATCCACGCGCTCGGTGAAATACGCCATTCTGTTTATCGCCCTGACGTTTTTGACGGTCTTTTTTGTGGAAATGGGCCAGTCTCGGCGGGTGCATCCTTTCCAGTATGCGCTGATCGGGCTGGCATTGGTCATTTTTTACACCCTGCTGGTGGCCATTTCCGAACATACTTCTTTCAATTCAGCCTACTTCATCTCGGCATTGATGACCATCGGCCTTACAGGGCTGTACACCAGGGCCTTGTTCGAGTCGGGCCGCATGGCACTGCTGGTGAGCGGTACGCTGACCCTCCTGTACGGCTTCCTGTTCGTGGTGCTGCAACAGCAGGATTATGCCTTGCTGATCGGTAGCCTGGGGCTGTTTGTGATTCTGGGAACGGTGATGTATTTTTCGAGAAGGATCGATTGGTGATAAGTGGTTATGCCGTACAAATTTGCAATTGGGTTGCAAATTTGTACGGCTGTCTGATCGGTGATCTATGTCCAGTTTTTCTCTTTTTTTGAACATAGCGCAAAAACATGTTCAGTTTTTTGAATAAAAATGAACATTGGTGAATTGTCTGTTGAGAAACTGGGGGGAATCCTGCTGTACGTTTGCAGCAGGTCGAAAAAGACACTGCTGCGGCGTGGGGGGCTGGTGTTAGGGAATGGGGAACACCTGACGAGGCAGGAATGGTTATCTTTTTATTTCAGCAAGCCCAGTTTTTTTGCAACATTATATGGAGTATAATTGAACTCCTCAAATTCAACTTTGAAGGCCGAGGTGCTACGCTTTCCGCGAAAAAACTTTACACTTTCGTTTTGGCCCATGATAATAAGTGCAATAATTTCAATGCATTCAGGCGCAATCTCTGGACCAAAATAAATTCCAGTTAATGCTTCAGGGACGTAGTGAAATGATGTACCAACTTCATTGTGTAATACTCTCCATTCTTTTTCATACCCCCAAGATTCAGATTTTGTACAAAACAGATCGATAAATTGATCGTCAAGTTTTTCATCTTTCTGATCCATTAATATAGGTAAAGGGTTAATTTTTGGCATAAAATTGGAATATTTTACTTTTCTAGCCTTATTGAAAGGTTCGTATTGAGATTCAAATTCAAGGCAAAAGCCTTTATATTTACCCCCATAGTGAGACCACATTAAAAGATCATCATTTGTTTCCGACAGGCAATATATTCCAGATTTAGAGACAAAGTCATCCCTAAAACTATTAATAGCGGCAGAGGCATTTCTTTTTATAATTTCATTTAAATCTATACTTGGGTAACTGTCTAGAGTAATTCTATCTTGAGCTGAGATATTCTTTTTACCAAGGAAATATTTTTTGAAGCTGTCAATTTGCTCAACTTTAATATCATCTATTTCAGCCGTAATGGCACAATCGTAAGGGTCATTAAATCCTCTTGGGCTAGAAAAGTAAATAGCTTGCCTTTTTAGATTTCTAAGGCTCAGTTCATTAAAGGATTCATATTTATAGAGTTTTTGTGGTATTCCCATTGTTAAGTATTTTGATTTATTTCTATGTAAGGTTAATTTTATCTTCCTCTGCCCATTTAGGCGCTTGCTCATAATTTCATCAATATGGTTCTTATTCGCGCTATCCATACCAATAAACATAGCATATAAAGCCTATAGGTACCTACGCCTTATCCATAAATCTCCAAACAATCCTGTACATCATCGTCAAGGAATGTCTGTATCAAAGCCACATTACGGAGGATAACTTCGGCTAAAAAAGCGGTGGAACAATTGCCCGTGCGCAGCCAAATAATTTTGGGCGGAGTTCCATGTTCAAGTAAAAGGCTGTAAAAATCTTCGTCCTGCGTTAAAACAGCAGAATAGCCTTGCTGTCGAGCCGACATAAATATCTGAAAATCATTGGCATCAATCAGGTCAAGCGACTTGATATGTGTTACATCGGAGAAAACTCCGGCAATTCGCTGGACTAATCGGAACGAAATATTTTGGTCGACCAGAATCTTCATCGCATCAATCAAACTGCCGTAGCCGTGCGTTGCCGGCGCATCGCGGC
The DNA here is from genome assembly GCA_022844265.1 of Saprospiraceae bacterium. Taxonomy (GTDB): domain Bacteria; phylum Bacteroidota; class Bacteroidia; order Chitinophagales; family Saprospiraceae; genus M3007. The sequence continues at coordinate 20,935 of JALHMA010000029.1, forward strand.
AAATTCAAGTGCAGCCACCAGATCTTCTTTGGTGAGTTCCGGGAAATCACTCAGAATATCCTCAAAGGACATTTCAGATGCCAGCCAGCGCAAAATATCTTCCACAGTTATACGCATACCCCTGATGGAGGGTTTGCCGCTGCGTTTACCCGGTTCGAGTGTAATGATGTTTTTGTAGATGTACATGGATGCATCAATTTGATGTACAAAAGTAAACGGAAAATGTACATTTTGCAATTGTTTTCCCTCCCTCAATCCACCACCATTCCAATCCCGCTCAACTCCTGCTGCAACATCCCTTCCGGCAATTCCCGGAATTCATACTGCTGATTCCGCAGTTGCGGCACAAAACCCGCTTCTTTAATCGCCTGTTGGATCCCGTCGGCTGTGAAGCGGAAACGCGCGCCGGCAGCGGACACTACATTTTCCTCGATCATGATGCTACCAAAATCGTTGGCTCCGGCATGCAGGCACACCTGCGCTACCTGCTTGCCGACCGTCAGCCAGGAAGCCTGGATATTGACCACGTTGGGCAGCATGATACGGCTCATAGCGATCATGCGCACGTATTCGTCGCCGGTGACGGCATTGCGGGCCCGTTTGATCTTTTTCAGGATCGTGTCTTCGTCCTGGAACGGCCACGGGATAAAAGCGAGAAAACCGTTGGCGTCGGCCGGTTTTTCGGACTGCACCTGCCGGATGGCGGCAAAGTGTTCCATCCGTTCGAGGTTGGTTTCGATGTGCCCAAACATCATGGTAGCGGAGGTAGTGAGCCGCAACTTGTGTGCAGCGCGCATCACATCGAGCCATTCCTGGCCGCCGCATTTGCCTTTGGAAATCAGCCGGCGCACCCGGTCGCTGAGTATTTCGGCGCCTGCGCCCGGCAGTGAATCCAGTCCGCTTGCTTTCAGCGTTTTAAGCACATCATAGTGGCTCATATTTTCCAGTTTGGAAATATGCGCGATTTCCGGCGGCCCCAGGGCATGCAGTTTCAGCGTGGGATATAAATCTTTCAATTGGCGGAATAAATCGGCGTAAAATTGCAGCCCCAAATCCGGGTGGTGACCGCCCTGCAGCAGCAATTGTTCACCGCCGAAGCGAAAGGTCTCTTCAATTTTCTGTTTGTATTCCTCGATGGTGGTGATATACGACTCCTCGTGGCCGGGTCGCCGGTAAAAATTGCAGAATTTGCAGTTGGCGATACACACGTTGGTGGTGTTGGAGTTGCGGTCGATGATCCAGGTGACAGTATTGCCCGGAACATGCTGGTACCGCATGGCGTTGCCCACATGCATAAGTTCCGCCGTAGCGGCATTTTCGAAAAGAAAAACGCCCTCTTCGGGACTAAGCCATTCGTGGCGCAAAGCGCGCTGGAGGAGATCGGAAATATTCATATTTATTTGGCGTTGGATGTTCGACACATCGCCGTTTTTGATTCCAAACGTGGCGCATCCAACATTTTCACTTTTTTCTGAAAACAAAAATACACCGGGAAGGTTGGGGTTAGGAACTTGAAAAGAGAAATAATTGTTTGAAGGTTTTTTTTACCACATAGGCACATAGATTCCCACATAGAGCACATAGCGTAGAGTGCGCTAAAATCTATGTGTCTCGTGGTAAAAATCATGTAACAAAACCACCTTTCACTTTCTATGTGGTCTATGTGAATATTCTATGTGTCTATGTGGTAAAGAAAAAACTCCGACCGAACTTTTAAAAACAACAAGCAGCAGGTTGAAAACAGTAGCACCCCATCTACTCAACACTCAACCACTCAACTAATACCCATGCCTTACATTATCCAAAAAGAAACCCTCTTTCAACGCATCCGCCGCATTTTTCGACAGTCTGTCAATGGTGAGGAGCAGGATTTTACGACCGGAAACATCGATCGCGCAATTGTATTACTGGCCATTCCCATGATCCTGGAAATGGCTATGGAATCGCTTTTTGCTGTAGTGGATGCCTTTTTTGTGGCGAAAATCAGCGTTGAAGCCGTGGCGACGGTGGGACTCACGGAGTCGGTACTGACGCTGGTGTACTCTATTGCCATCGGATTGAGCGCCGCCGCAACGGCCATGGTCGCGCGGCGCATCGGCGAAGGCGACCGGCAGGCGGCTGCGAAAGCCGGGGCGCAGGTCATTCTGATTGCCGTGGCGCTGTCAACCCTCATCGCCATTCCGGGCTACTTTTTTGCGGAAGATATTCTCCGCATCATGGCCCATGATACAAGTGTTTCCGAAACAGGATATCGGTTTACACAACTGCTGCTGACGGCCAACCTGCCCATTTTGCTGCTCTGGATGCTCAACGGCATTTTCCGGGGCGCCGGAGACGCAGCCACCGCCATGCGCGCCTTGTGGCTGGCCAACATCGTAAATATCGTTTTATGCCCCCTGTTTATTTTTGGATGGGGGCCTGTTCCGGCTATGGGCGTACTTGGTTCGGGTATTGCGACCACCATCGGCCGGTCTACGGGGGTGGTGTACCAACTGTGGCATTTGTTTGAAGTCGGCAGGGTTATCCGGTTGCGCTGGGCCATGCTTCGGCCCAAGTGGGATGTGATCGGCACCCTGCTCAAAATAGCGTCCGGCAGCACCGGGCAATACCTGATCGCTTCTGCGAGCTGGATTTTTATGATTTCCATCCTGGGCCAAATCAGTAAAGAAGTGACTGCTGGTTATACTATTGCTATCCGGCTGGTGGTTTTTGCCATTCTGCCTTCCTGGGGAATGGCCAATGCCGCCGCTACTTTGGTGGGGCAAAACCTGGGAGCCGGGCAGCCGGACCGCGCGGAACAATCTGCCTGGAGAGCCGGTATGTTCAATATGATTTTTATGGCGTTCGTTGGGTTGTTTTATGTGATCTTTGCTCCGACGCTGATTCGTATTTTTACCACCGATCCCGAAGCCGTACACGCCGGTTCGCTGGCCTTGCGGATCATGGCGGGCGGTTATGTGTTTTATGGCTGGGGTATGGTGTTGTCGCAGGCCATCAACGGAGCAGGCGACACCCGAACGCCAACGATCCTGAATTTTATCTTTTTCTGGCTGGTGGAAACACCGCTGGCAGCCTTGCTGGCGCTGTATTGCGGCTGGGGACAAACGGGTGTCTACTGGAGCATCGTTATTGCCGAATCGGGCATGGCGGTGGCGGCAATGTGGATGTTTAAGAAGGGGAAATGGAAAACGACGAAAGTGTAATTCAACATCTCAACATGGCCGCAGGCCATCTCAACCCCTCAACAATATAAAAATGGATGATCAAATAACACGCTGGGGTATCATCGGTCTGGGTAAAATCGCCCGTAAATTTGCCGACGACCTGCGCCTGCTGCCGAATGCAAAACTCCACGCGGTGGCCTCCACTTCGCTGGAGCGCTCTTTGTCTTTTGCTGCCGAATACGGCGCATCGCATGCGTTCGGGAGCTACGAAGACATCGTACAATGCCCCGATCTGGATGTGGTGTACGTGGCTACACCGCATGTGCTCCACTGTGAAAACAGCCTGCTTTGTCTCGAAAATGGCATTTCCGTACTGTGTGAAAAACCTTTTGCGATGAACAGCGCGGAGGCGCGGCGCATGGTGGGGGCCGCCCGGCGCAACCGCGTTTTTTTAATGGAGGCCCTCTGGACGCGCTTTATACCTGCCGTCGATCATGCGTTACAATTGGTATCGGAAGGCGCCATCGGCCAGGTGCATACGGTCAAATCCGACTTTGGTTTTAAGTTGCCTTTCGACCCTAAATCGCGCATTTACGACAAGGCTCTGGGAGGAGGCTCGCTGCTCGACATTGGTATTTACCCGGCATTACTTTCCCTGTTTGTACTGGGCAAACCGGCGCCCGAAGACATTCTCGCCGCTGCTGCTTTCACCCCAACCGACGTGGATGAATCCTGCGTATTCACCTTTCGCTACCCGCAGGATAAATTAGCACTGGGCCATTCCACGGTAGCGGCCAACACGCCTGTCGAGGCCTGGCTGTACGGTACGGAAGGAACCATTTACATGTACCCGCGCTGGCACCATGCGCAGAAAATCAGGGTCTCCAGATATGAAGGCCGGGAGGAAATTGAACAGGAGATAGAACTACCTTATGAGGGCTGGGGCTATGCTTTTGAAGCAAAACACGTGATGGAATGCCTGCGCGAAGAGCGCCTGGAAAGCGATTTGATACCGCTTGATTTTAGCCTGGATCTGGCAGAAACGCTGGAGATAATCAGGGAAAAAATCGGACTCGTGTACTAAAAGTCCGAAGTCGTCAGTGCGAAGTCATCAGTCCGTAGAGTGCGCCGTTTCATGTTTTGGAAACCCAAGTATGAAACGGCGCACTCTACGGACTGATGACTTCGCACTGACGACTTCGGACTTCTATCTGGTGAGTACGATATAATCCCTCAAAATAGTTTTTAGAAAATCCTGCCGGTTGAGCGGGCGCTGCTCGATGCCCAGTATAGGCATCAGGTGTGTCACCAGGTCCTCCACCACCTCGTCGTGGGCCTGATTGGGGTAGCGCTGGCGGCGGGTCAGTACCGTTTTGATAAACAGCATATCCTGTTCGTTCAGGTTGCGGACTTGTGGAAAAACGGGCTGGTAGTTGTCCAGCGTGGAGATATTGAGAATATCCTTCAACAAATACCGGAACCGGGAACTGTAAATTTTCACCACCGTGGTATGGGCCGCCAGGTCGCCCAAGCGCTGGCATTTATCGGTGGTTTTGATAAATAAAATGCCAATAACACCGGCGGAAAACAGTGAATCAACCATGTGCAGAATGGATCGGATAACGACATCGCTCCATTCCGGGTCTTTTCCGTCGAGCCGAACGACGCGGATATTAAGCGCTCTTTTGCCGGGCGTTTGTCCGATGCTCCAGATTTCAAAAAAAATATGGTACAGGAAAAAAGCGACGAAGGGCAGTATGGCAACCAGCATGCGCCACATTCCCCAATCCGCCAGGGCGCCGAACACCATTTGAATCAGTTGCAGCAACAGCAGATAACCCATGATCACGATCACTATATCCAGCAACCATGCCAGCATCCGCTCCCGCAGTTCGGCAAGTTCGTACTCGATGGTAACGTTTTGAGTGGTGGTGATTTCGATTGTCTTTTGCATAGAAGGATTGAGGTTGTTTGAAGGTTTGAAAGTTTGATGGTTTGAGGTGGTAACTTAAAGCCGAGAGTTACCACCCCAAACCATCAAACTTTGTCGTCGGACCTTAAGATTACCTGTAAATATGCGGCAATAAAGATTGCCGGAAGTTCATTGACCGAAGGATAGATCACGAATATTGATTTCAGAGATATTATCAGCGTTGATAGTA
>JALHMA010000030.1:0-19246 GCA_022844265.1 Saprospiraceae bacterium
CAGATCGCCATTCCCCGCGTCGAGCAAATGCCCAACCAGCCTGCACCATACAACATGCGCGACTGGCGGGAGGTAGCCCTGCGCTACGACTCATTTGTGTATGACCTGCAAAAAACAGGACAGTACCTGCCTTTGTCCTTTTTAGGCCCGGCGGGTATCAATTACCCGCAAAATGCCACTTACAGGCTGCACACCTACGTTGGCACCAATTCGCCGCTGGGTAATGAAGCCATCAATGTGTTGCCTTCTTTAGTCGGCGCTTCTTTGGTTGGAGCCGATAAAAGCGCACAATTCGGCCAGGACTGGCTGCTGATGAGCCAGGATTTTTTTAACAAAGCCAACGGTGAAAATATTTACCTCAACAACCCCGGCGCGAGCAGCGGCAATGACTGGTGGTACGACATGATGCCCAATGTGTATTTCTACCAGTTGTACGACCTCTATCCGAATCTCGGCGCGGAGGCGAACTGGCAGTTTACCACCATTGCCGATCAGTTTCTGGCGGCTGTGCGGGCGATGGGCGGGAGCGATGCGCCCTGGGAACCTGCTTACATGAACTACCGCGCCTGGAAATTCAAAACCATGGAACCCAACCCGAACGGCGTAAAGGAACCGGAAGCAGCCGGCGCTTATGCCTGGGTATTGTACAACGCCTGGAAAGAAACCGGCAACCCGGAATACCTGAAAGGCGCGGAATGGTCCATCGAGTTTCTGGATGAGTGGCAATCCAACCCTTCCTACGAATTGCAACTGCCTTACGGCACCTACACGGCAGCGAAAATGAACGCCGAACTCGGCACGAAATACGACGTCGAAAAAATGGTCAACTGGTCGTTCGACCGCGGTGCACTGCGGGGCTGGGGCACCATTGTCGGTTCCTGGGGAGGTTACGACGTTTCCGGAGTGGTCGGCGAAGCCAATGACGCCGGCAATGATTACGCTTTCCAACTGAACGGCGTGCAACAGGCCGCGGCCCTTGCGCCCATGGTGCGCTACGACAAACGGTTCGCCCGCGCCATCGGCAAATGGATACTCAACCTGAGCAATGCCACACGCCTGTTTTTTCCCGGTTTTCTACCCTCCAACCTGCAGGATGCCTCCGCCTGGTCGGCCGTCAACGATCCGCAGCAAGTGATGGGTTACGAAGCCCTGCGCGAAAAATGGCAAAATCTGTCGCCCTATTCCACCGGCGATGCGCTACAGGGCGGCTGGGCTGCCACCAACCTCGCGCTCTACGGCACCTCTTCTATCGGTTACCTCGGCAGTATCGTGAAAAAAACCAACGTCGACAAAATCCTGCAAATTGACTTGCTGAAAACGGATTTTTACGGCGGCGCGGCCTATCCGACTTACCTGTTGTACAACCCTTATGGCACAGCCTATCTGGTTGAGATGGACGCTGGAAACGGTCCTGTGGATGTATACGATGCGCTTTCCGAAACCTTCCTGTTGCAGAATGTTTCCGGTACGGTGACCGTGACGATCCCAGCCAACCAGGCCATTTTAGTGGCGCTGGCTCCGGCCGGCGGCGCTGTGGCGTATGATAAAAACCGGATGCTCATCGACGGTGTGGTAGTCGATTTTGACCAGCACGCACAGGCATACACCGCCACACCACGCATCCAGGCCCTCGTGGCAGCCAAAAATCCCGTGGAATTCGGCGACTCCACAGCCGTTTATGCCACCGTGTTTGACAGCGACTCTGATCAGATCACGTACAACTGGAGTACGGCCACCGGCACAATCACCGGAACGGGCGCCACGGTTCAATTTCTTGCGCCCGGACTCAGCGGCAATGCTCAAATCCGCCTCATCGCCAGCGATCCGGAGGGCAACAGCGATACTTCCATGCTGTTTATTTCCATCGTTCCTGAAATCAACGATGCGCCGCAAATCATCGGCATTCAGAAAAGTGCGGCACACGTCGCGCCCGGTGGAAACCTGCAACTTACCTGTGTCGCCAGCGATGCCGACAACGACCCCCTCACATACATCTGGACGGTCAGCGGCGGCGCCATCAGCGGCAGCGGCAGCGAAGTGGCATGGACGGCGCCCGGCTCGGAAGGTATTTTCCAGATCACGGTAAATGTTACCGACGACCAGGGCCTGTCCGCTCAAGCCACGACAAGTATTTTGGTCAAAAACTTCGATAACACACCTGGAAACCTCATTGCGCATTATCCATTTACCGGAAACGCCAACGACGTGAGCGGCAATAACCTGCACGGGAGTGCCAACGGCGCTATCCTGACCGCCGATCAGTTCGGCGCCTTGCAAAGGGCTTACTACTTCAACGGTGGGGCGCAGCATATCCTGGTTCCAAACAGCCCGATACTCAATTTTCAGGACGGCATCACGGTCAGTTGCTGGTTCAGGGCCACTGCATTGCCCGAAAAAGAAACTTTTTTGTTGTCGCACGGCAGCTGGCAGAACCGCTGGAAACTCTCCATTACGCCGGATAAATACCTGCGCTGGACGGTCAATTCGCTTAATAGCGTCAGCGACCTCGATGCGGATGTGCCGCTGGAAACCGATGTTTTTTACCACGCAGCCGTCACCTATGATGGCGCTTTGCTGGCCCTTTACCTGAACGGTCAGTTGCGGACGTACAAAGTGTTAACCGGAAAAATAAGAACCACCAGCCTTGCTTTCCTGATGGGGCAGATGTTGCCCGGACAACCGGAATACAACTTTAAAGGCGTGATCGACAACGTCAAAATTTACAATTACGCATTCCCGCCCGATGCGGTGGAGACGTTGTACGGACAGGGCGTAACGGCGGTGAAAAATCCGGTTTCTGCTGCGGGTGGTGCGCTCGTTTTGTCGCCGAATCCGGTGGCGGATGTGCTTACGCTGCGCCTGCGTAGTGACGGGGTGACTTCAAGTCACCCCGTCACTAACACGGGCTCGGGTCATAGTGAGGGGGTGACTGCCAGTCACCCCCTCACTAACACGACCGTGCAGATCAGAGACTTGGCCGGACGACTGGTTTTGGAAAAAAACGGCGTCTCCGGCAGCGCCATAAATCTGGATGTAAAAAATTTAGAATCAGGGATTTATACAGTTATTTTGATTTCTGAAAAAAGATCATTTATTGGCAGGTTCGTCAAGATATAATTTTCAAAAACCAAACAAAATACCGCCTGTGGAGTAATTCTCCGCAGGCGGTATTTTATTTCAGGAAAGTACCACTTATTCACCTGATTGTATCAGATACACCTTGCGCGAAGACCTAATTTTACCATTAATGCTCAAGCGCATAACCATGAATTTTTCCAAACAATTTAAATCAATCAAAGTATGAATCGGAACATTTATCCGCTCTTTCTGCTCGCCTGCTGGCTTTTAAGCGCCGCAGGTTTGTATGCGCAGACTCCGGTGGCGTATTATACCTTTTCGGGCCATGCAAAAGACGAAAGTTCTTTTGCCAACCACGCCTCGGTCAATGGCGCCACACTTACGCAAGACCGCTTCGGCTGGTCGAACAGCGCCTTCGACTTCGGCGGCGGACAGGGCGCTGTACGCGCTGACAATGCCCCACAACTCAATTCTGACAATGCGACGATCAGTTTTTGGGTAAAGCCCACTGCATTTCCCGCACAAGGCGAAGTGTATCTGCTTTCCCATGGCGGGTACCAGGAACGCTGGAAAATTTCCGTTCCCAACCATGGAAAGCCGGTTTTCACCACCCACTCCAACGGCGCTTGCTGTAGCGATCTGGACTCCGGTACGCCGCTGACAGTCGGTACCTGGACGCACGTGGTGATGGTACATGACGGCGCCAAAGACATCATTTATTTCAATGGCGTGCAAGTCAACGAAAAAAATGCGGTGGGCGCGCTCGACGACACTTCTTTTCCGCTTGGCATCGGATTCGACCCGATTAACGACGATTATTCTTTTGACGGCGCCATTGACGATGTTACCTTGTTCGATGTCGCCCTGAATGCCGCACAAATCGCTGCCCTGTACACCGCTCAAAACACTGCGCCTGCTGTGGCGCAAGGTAAAGTGGCGTCTTATTCTTTCAGCGGCAACGGTTTTGATGATTCGGATTTCGGCAACCACGCCGATGTGCTCAGCGCCGAAATAACCACCGACCGCTTCGGATTCGGCAACAGTGCGCTGTTGCTCGACGGCGTTTCCAGCAGCGTGAGCGCATCCAATGGCGCTCAACTCAATTCAGCCGTCACAACCATTAGTTTTTGGGTAAAACCGAATGCCTTCGCAAGCCCAGGCAGCGAGGTGTACATCCTTTCGAATGGCGGCTGGCAGTCGCGTTGGAAAGTATCCATGCCCGATCATGGCAAACCCGTTTTCACCACACACTCCAACGGCGCTTGCTGCAGCGATCTGGATTCCGGAACTCCACTGACAATCGGTGCCTGGACACATGTAGTCATGGTGCATGACGGCCTGAAAGACATCATCTATTTCAACGGCGCTCAAGTCAACGAGAAAAACGCCGTAGGTGCGCTCGACCCAACAACCTACCCACTCGGTATCGGTTACAACCCGATTGACAACAATGGTTTCTTCGACGGCGCGCTCGATGAACTAGAGATTTACAATGTTGCACTGAGCGCTGCGGAAATCGCAGCTTTGTACACGACCCAATCTACTTTCCCCGGAGCGCCCGGCGATTTGGTAGCCAGTTACAGCCTGAATGGAAATGGTACGGACGACACACAATTTGGCAATGACGCCGAACTGGACGCTGCGGCAACAGCCGTGACCAACCGCCACAACTGGGCTTCCAATGCCTTGAGCGGTTATGCCACTGCTGATAATTCAGTTGCGCTGCAATCCGATTATACGACCATCGGTTTCTGGGTGAAGCCAAATGCCTTCGCCACCCCCGGCAGCGAGGTATACCTGCTTTCTAACGGCGGCTGGCAGGAGCGCTGGAAAATCTCCATGCCTGACCACGGTAAACCCGTTTTCACCACACACTCCAACGGTGCATGTTGCAGCGATCTGGATTCCGGAACGCCACTGACCATTGGAACCTGGACGTATGTCACGATGGTACACGACGGTGCGAAAGACATCATTTACTTCAATGGCGTAAAGGTCAACGAGAAAAACGCCGCAGGTACTTTAGACAAAACGAAACACCCGCTGGGCATCGGTTACAATCCGATTGACAACAACGGCTTTTTCGACGGCAGCTTGGACGACGTGCAGATTTACAACCGCGCCCTTTCAGCGGCTGAAATTGCAGCTTTGTTTGCCGCGCAAAATGCAGCCCCAGTAGTGGCTGGCAATTTGGTGGCCGATTACAAAGCAAGCGGAAACGCCAACGATGCCACGGCTTACAGCAACCATGCTACCGTGCAGGGCGCACAATTGGCCGCCGACCGTTTCGGCAAAGCCAATATGGCTTATTCGTTCAATGGGGTGGATCAATCACTGTTGGCCGCCAACTCGCCGCAGCACAATTCTGCCCTCACAACCATCAGTTTTTGGGTAAAACCAAACGCTTTCGCCAACCCCGGCACCGAAGTGTATCTGCTCTCCAGCGGTGGCTGGCAGGAGCGCTGGAAAATCTCCATGCCCGACCACGGCAAACCCGTATTCACCACCCACTCCAATGGCGCTTGTTGCAGCGACCTGGATTCCGGTACGCCGCTGACGATTGGAACCTGGACGCATGTCGTGATGGTACACGACGGCGCGAAAGACATTATCTATTTCAACGGCGCTCAGGTGAACGAGAAAAATGCCGCCGGCAACCTCGATGCAACAGTGCAACCGCTGGGCATCGGCTACAACCCGATTGATAATGGCAATTTCTTCTATGGCTCGCTCGACGAAGTACAGATTTACAATGTAGCCCTTACCGCTCCGCAGATTGCGGCTTTATACGCGGCTCAGAGCCAGGCGCCTGTGGTTGCCGACAGCGAAGCACCCTGTGCGCCGCTTAACCTGACCGCCGAAGTGAGCTTCACCAATGTGCTGCTTTCCTGGCTTCCAGCCACGGACAATGTAGGTGTGGTGGCATACAATGTGTACCAGGATAATGTCGACGCACCGATCGCAACTGTATCGAATACAGCCATTTATGTGACCGGTCTTACTCCGTTGACCGAATATCTGTTCGGCGTAACGGCGGTAGATGCTGCGGGCAATGAATCGCTGCTGACTACCCGCGTTGTTACTTCCGGCGTGGATGAAACGCCCGATACCACTCCGCCGACTGCTCCAGGCAACCTCGGTGGCACCGCTGCCTCTAACTCGGTACTGGTTACCTGGGAGGCTTCGACCGACGATACGCAAGTGGCAGGTTATGTCATTCTGGTAGACGGTGTGGTATTTGATACCGTTTCGGGAACAACGCTTTCCGTTTTTATCGACGGTCTGGATCCGCAGACACTCTACACTTTTGAAGTGTATGCATTCGACCTGGCTGGTAATAACTCCGCACTTTCGGAAGTAACGCTGAGCACCACGCTGCCCATAGATACGGGCGAACCGGGCATGGTAGCGCATTACCCCTTTGACGGAAACGCCAATGACGCGACACCTTACCAGAACCACGGCGTAATCGGTGGCAACCCTGTGTTTGAAACAGCCACCCACCCTGGCGGTGGTCAGAACATCAAATTTGACGGCGACCGGGACTCCGTATTGGCGCCCAATGCCGTACAGTTGATTTCCGATTATGCAACGGTTTCTTTCTGGATTCGTGTGGACAGCACCAATATTGCAGATGCTGAAGCGTATGTGATGGACTTCGGTCACTGGAGCCAGCGCTGGAAAATATCCCTGCCACAACACCTGAGAATCGTTTGGACCACCAACGGCAACAATATACAATTCCCTGTTTTCATTTCAGATATGGACAGCGGCGACGGCAATGAAATGGTAAAATCGTTCTGGTGGTATGTCACGATGGTACACGACGGCGTCAATGACATCATTTATGTCAACGGCCAGCAGACGAACATCAAACCTGTTCCTACCAAACTCAACAGCACCTCCCTGCCACTCGGTTTCGGTAACAATCCGGTAGAAGGCGGCCAGTATTTCATCGGCGCTTTGGACAATGTGAAAATTTACAACAAAGCCCTGACCGCTGCGGAAATCCTGCAATTGTTCCAGACTGGAACAACCGGCACAAAAGACCAGTGGGGTGATTTGAGCGGCGTGGTTTTGAGCGTTTCGCCCAATCCCGCAACGGATATACTGACCGTGCAACACGCTTTCGACGGCAAACAACCGCTGTTGGTTCGGGTGTTCGACGTAGCCGGCAGACAGTTGGACGATCTGCGTTTTTCCAAAAACGAGGTGCCCACGGGCCAGTTCTCGCTGAATGTACACAACTATCCGGTTGGCATTTACACGCTCAATTTTGTATTGGACGGTAAAAACCTGGGTTCGGTGCAGTTTAACAAACAGTAACGTGAGACGTGAGTAGTGAGTGGTGAATTGTGAATAGTGAGTGGCGTCCAGTTAGAGGAATGTTGAGTTTATTCTTTTAACTGGATGCCACTCACTACTCACAATTCACTACTCACAACTCACAACTCACCACTCACGATTAAAAAACCAGTTTCATGGCAGAACGATTTTCAGATAATCCGATCCTTACAACAAAAGACATCAAACCGAGTCAGCCGGGACTGTTGGTGGAGTGCGTGTTGAATCCGGGTGTATTTCAATTTGAAGGCAAAAAATGGTTGCTGCTGCGCGTTGCGGAGCGTCCCCTGCAAAAAGAAGGGATGGTTTCTTTTCCGGTTTTGCGGGAAAACGGCAGCATGGAAATCCTTGAATTTGATAAAAACGACCCCAACGTGGATCTGTCCGATTCGCGGATGGTGGGATACAAAGACAAAACCTATCTTTCTACGATTTCGCACCTGCGCCTGGTTTGCAGCGACGACGGCGTACATTTTTACGAGCCGGAAGATTTTCCGACCAAAATATTCGGACAAGGCCCTCTGGAAACTTTTGGCATCGAAGACAGCCGGGTGAGCCTCATTGACGGCGTTTACCACCTGACTTACACACAGGTATCGGAAAACGGGGTAGGAGTGGGCCTGATGCGCACCCGCGACTGGAGGCATTTTTCCCGCGAAGGCATGATTATTTCGCCGCATAACAAGGATTGTGCGCTGTTTGAAGAAAAAATCGGGGATAAATATTTTTGTTTGCACCGCCCCTCGGGCATCGATCTGGGCGGCAATTTTATCTGGCTGGCTTCTTCTCCCGACTTGCTGCACTGGGGCGGCCATCAGTGTATCCTGCGCACCCGCGAGGGCTGGTGGGACAGCGCGCGTATAGGCGCGGGCGCCGCGCCCGTTAAAACAACGGAAGGCTGGCTGGAAATTTACCACGGCGCCGATGCGCAGCACCGGTATTGCCTGGGAGCGGCTTTGCTCGATTTGAAAGACCCGTCCAAAGTACTGGCGCGGTCGCACCATCCGATTTTTGAACCTGTGGCGGCCTACGAACGCACCGGTTTTTTTGGCAACGTGGTTTTTACCAACGGACACCTCGTTCAGGGCGATGAAATCACGATGTACTACGGCGCATCCGATGAAGTGATTTGCGGGGCGACCTTTTCTATACACCAACTTTTAACAGACCTTTTAACGAGCGCGTAAATCATGTTGCAAAAACTGGTACACGAATTCAAATTTTTCAACGCCCACCCGCTGGGCATGCGGACGCTGTTGCTGACCAACCTCATTTATGCGCTGGTGATGCCCATTGTCGAACTGTTTATCGGGGCGTACATCATGCGCAATTCGTCGGATATCAGTTTAGTCGTGATTTTCCAGTTGGCTGTGTATACCGGTATTCCGCTGACATTTATGATCAACGGTTTCTTGCTGAACCACTTTCCTATTGCACGGCTGTATTCGCTGGGCATGCTGCTGAGCGGGGTTTCCATGTTTGCCATGATGTCGCTCGATAACCTGGATACGCTGGGGGTATTTTTCGCGGGCCTGATTATGGGCCTCTCGTACGGTTTTTTCTGGGCCAACCGCGATTTTCTGGCGCTTAATACCACGCGGGACGACAACCGCAATTATTACTACGGCATTGAAACGTTTTTTTACACGATTGCCGGTATTGTGATACCGCTGGCTGCCGGGGTATTTATTGCTACCACTGAAAAAAACGGCTGGTTTGGCGGCAATGTCAATGTGGCCTACTACGGCCTGACGGTTTTTGTATTTACACTTTCCGTTTTTGCCTCTATTCTGGTACACCGCGGTCAATTTCAAAACCCGAGAAAAGCGCCTTTTCTGTTTCTCAAATTTGACCGGCTCTGGAACAAAATGCTGGGATTGGCTGCGCTCAAAGGTGTGGCACAGGGGTATATCGTGACGGCGCCTACCATGCTGATTATGAGCTTGGTCGGAAAAGAAGGCGCTCTGGGTTTGATCCAGGGCATTGCGGCGCTGTTATCGGCGCTGCTGCTCTATGTATTGGGCCGGGTAACCACGCCGAAACACCGCCTGCTGATTTACGGCATCGGCTGTGCGCTTTTTGTGCTGGGGGCTTTGTTCAATGCGGGTATGTATTCGGCTGCGGGCGTTATCCTGTTTGTTTTGTGCCTGCTGTTTGCGCGTCCGCTGCTCGATATCGCATATTTCCCGATTCAACTGAAAGTGATAGATGTGGTGGCCGAAAAAGAAAAGCGCAATGAATTTGCCTATATTTTTAACCACGAACTGGGCCTGTACCTAGGGCGTTTGTTCGGTTGCGGGCTATTTATCGTGCTGGCGCGTTATGTGAGCGAATACGCAGCCCTGCGTTATGCGCTGCTGGTAATCGCGGTGGTACACTTCATGGGCTGGTTTGCGATGCGGGGCATTGTGAAGGAGATGGATAATAAATAGTTATCTGTTATTAGTTATCGGTTATCCGTGTTGATAATCAAGCATTTGAAAAGATTTTGGTATAAACCAATTGTACACACCTACTTAAGATGGGTGATAACTTTACATCATTCAATATTATAAAAATCATATAAATCTTATAAATTTGCCCATCCGGTCAAAAAGGACCGGTTATGACTGACCACATATTAATAGAAAAATATATGAATCTGTATGTCAAATACATGGTCAGCCTAAGGTGCAAAATGATGGTAAAAGAAGAGCTGAAGAAACTCGGCCTTCATTACGTCATCATTGAGCTCGGTATGGTGGAAGTCCTGGAGGATATAACGGAGGCGCAACGCGAACTGTTGAGAGCAAACCTGCTTGCGTCGGGACTGGTCTTGCTGGACAATAAAAAAAGTATCCTGATTGAAAAAATAAAAAGTGTGATCATCGATCTGATTCATTATTCGGATGAAATGCCGAAAATGAATTATTCCGATTACATCAGTGAAAAATTAGGATACGATTACACTTACCTCGCCAACATTTTTTCGGAAGTGAAGGGCATCACCATCCAGCAATTCATTATTGTCCATAAAATTGAAAAGGTGAAGGAACTGCTGTTGTACGACGAGCTGAACCTGACCGAAATCGCCTACAAATTGCATTACAGCAGTGTGGCGCATTTATCCAATCAATTCAAAAAAATTACCGGACTTTCCCCATCCTTTTATAAACAACTCAAACAAAGGCGGCGCGACAACCTGGAGCATGCGTGAGTGCGAAGTCGTCAGTGCGAAGTCATACATAGTGCGAAGTGCGAAGTCGTCAGTGCGAAGTCAGGATAAGTAGGTGTGCAAAATTAGTTTCGCTTAAGTCCCTTACAAATGCTTGAGTATCAACACGGATAATTGATAACGAATAACCAATAACTACTTGTAGGTTATAGAGTGGAGATGCTCTTCAGCGTGTTGCGCTGAAGATTGATGTTTCTCAAGGGTCAATCTTGCCATCAGGTAACTCACCGTGGATTCGGCGCCCTGGTTGAGGTTCACATGGGTATCTTCCAGCCCGTCGTAGCAGCCGCCCGTGCAGGGATTGTAAATAATCTGGTGGAGGTGGTTGTTTCCCAGAAACCAGTTAAAAGCAGTAGCCATTTTGCGGGCATATCCTTCTTCCCCGAACACATTGAAAAACAGGTTCATCGCCAGAATAGTGTAGGCTACATCAATGGGTTGTTCGCCGTGTTGCGCGGCAGTTTGTCCCTTTTGCATCCATGTTTTATTGGAAATTACCTTGATTGCGTTGTCGTCGAATGTAAGCGACAAAAGGAAATCGAAAGAGGTTTTGGCGGTGTCTTTAAAGATTTGTTCGCCCGTTTCGAGCCATGCACACAACATGGCTTCCGGCAAAATACTGTTGGCGTAGGTCAGGTAACTTTCATACCATTGCCAGTTCCGCTCCGATTCATGCCGGTACATTTGTAGCAGCCTGTTTGCCAGTGTTTTGATGAGCGCCGTGTATTTGGGTGATTTTTTTTTCAGGTTGGAGTAATACAAACCCTTGATGGAAAATGCCATAGCCCGTGTGGAATACATCATTTTCAAACGCGGCAGCGCCCGCTGCAGGATGTCCTCTGCGGTTGCAATGAGTTCGGCGGGCAGGGTGTCGCTTTGCGCCACGACATATCCCAGCGCCCAGATGGCTCTTCCATTGGAATCGGCGAGGTTGGTTTCGTTATTTTGCGGGGTAAAGGCCCGTTCGCTATCCACATAATTCAAAAAATATCCCTCGGGCTGCTGGCAGAACCTGATAAAATCCAGGTATTTGCTGATGTAAGGCAGGTCCGCCTGGTCGCCGGTCGTTTCATAGTGCATACACACCGCGATCAATGCCCGCGCATTGTCATCGAGGGTGTAACCGGACTCAATATCGGGCTGGTTTATTTTTGAAAACTGGATCATTCCAACATCTGTAGTCATTTTTTTCAAATGCTCCAGGTTGATCGCAGGCAGGCGGTATTGCAGAGAAATATGTTGGGTCGGAGCGGCGGCGGTCTGGTGTGATTTGGAGCCGTTGCCGGATGCTGGGGCTGCTGTGCCGTCGGACGAACCGGCGATATGCCGAAGCAACAGGGCATGTGCGATGGCTGAGTTTTCCCAGGCCGTCGGCACGATTCGCTGCAACGTGCTGGCGCTGAATGCGGCTCTTAATTCTTCGTCGCTCATCAGTCTGTTGACGCCATCGGCCAGTTGCTGTGAGTTTTGAAAATCAATGATGATGCCTGTGTCTTCGCGCAGCACTTCCCGCGCATGCGGGATGGGGGTAGAAATAATGGGGCAGCCGCAACTCAGGGCATAGGAAAATGTGCCACTCACGGCCTGGTTGGGGTCTTTGGAAGTAAACAGGTATATATCGGTCAGTTGCAGGTACTCCAGCAAGTCTTCCAGGGGCAGGTAGCGGTTGATAAATTTTACGTGTTCACCCATGTTTAAGGTTTCCACTTTCTCCTCCAGCATGTTGCGGTATTTTTCCCCTTCCGATCTTACCACACCCGGATGCGTTTTCCCAATGATGAGAAATATGACGTCCGGGTTGATCGCGGTGATGGCCGGCAGGGAATCCAGCGTTGTTTCTATACTTTTTCCGGAACTGAGCAGCCCGAAAGTAGACAGCACTTTCCGCCCGGCTAAGGCGTATTTTTCTTTCAGCAGGTCTTTGTTCAAATGTGGTACCAGGTGCGTGCCATGTGGTATGACCACAATTTTTTTCTCCGGTACGCCGTAATCGCTGCTCAATACCTGCGCAGCATTTTTTGTCATCACGACGACGGACTCGCAGGCAGCCGCAATTTGCCAGACGTTTTCTTTCAAATTTCCATTGGGGCGCGGCAACACGGTATGGAAAACAACGATCGAGGGTTTGCTCAGGCTGTATAAAAAATGCAGAAAAGCCTCTTCCCCGGCGGGGCCGAAAAATCCAAACTCATGTTGCAGCATAACAATGCTTATGCTATTGTCCGCATTAATGATCTGGGCCAATTCAACATATTTAGAGGTATCGGTCGTGTCGAGTGTATATTTTACTTCATCGGGGTAGGCCTGATCTGTACTTCCTGCTTCCAGGGCGCATATCTTGAGCGAGAAGGAATTGCTGAATTTATTGTTGAGCGACTTGTATAAATCCTGTGAATACGTGGCAATACCACACTCCCTGGGGGGGTATGAAGTGACAAATAAAATTTCAGGCAGTTGCTGAGCCGGGTGATGCCGGCCATTTTTGGAAGCGACTTTTGAGAATAATGTTTTTACCACATCTCCTCGACCGTCTAAAGCAAGTTCATTATTCATGTTTTTTTTATATTAGGTACTGTGTCATCCAAATTTTTGAGTATTTGAGGATGTGAGTATTTGAGTATTTGACTGATAACCAAACGTTTGCAGTCAAATACTCAAATACTCAAATACTCACATCCTCAAATACTCAAAAAAATCAGGCGACTACTTATTGAGCAATAACTCTGCTAACAGCGCAGATAAACTGAGGGAGGCGCACGCGATGCGTTCATCGGCAGCGCCGTAATAAATGTATAAAGTATCGTCAAACAGGGCAGTACCGGTAGGAAAACACACATTATTGACTTCTCCTTTTAACTCCCAGGCAAACTCGGGTTTGAACAATCCATAAGGCAGGCGGGCAATTTCTTTGGCAGGGTTTTCCAAATCCAGCAATGCTGCGCAGGCTACATACTGGTAACCGGAAGATGTATCATGGACGCCGTGGTAAATGATGAGCCAGCCGTGTTCCGTTTCGATGGGTGGACAACCGCCGCCAACATAACTGACTTCGTGGTCGTATTTGGGTTCCAGCACAACCTGGTCGCAGAAATGCAGGAAATATTCGTCCCAGAATGCAGGGGTTAATTCCGCAAGATCATGTACGCCTACGATCTGTATATCAGGTTTAATGCGGTGCAGAAAATACAGTTTGTCGTGGATGCGCCGGGGGAAAAAGACCACATTTTTACTCCAAAGCAGGGCTTTTATTTCAGGCTTGCTGTGGATGGAATTATAACCGTTGAAACGGAGGTATTTTTCATTGAGCGGGCATTTGGTTTCTGCCAGGCGTCGGAAGTCGTCGTAGGTAACCTGTGGGGTCAGGATTCCTTTTTTTTCAAAATGGGGTAAAGTCTCCGAAGTAGCATACGCCCCGAGGGCGTTCAGGCCGTCGTAAGCCGTGTAAGTCAGGTAGTACAGTCCGTCGATTTTTGAAATACGCGGGTCTTCCACACCATGCGTTTCATGGTCGCCCTGCGGGAAAAGTACAGGCATGTCGAATCGTTCTGCTATTGACAGCGGCCCTTCCAGGCGGCAATAACCGATGGTGGAATAATTGCCTTTTCGCACGGCCCGGTAAAAAAGATGCACGGTATTCGTATTGTCTTCCCGTATGACAGCCGGGTTCAATACACCTGCATTTTCAAAGCCTAAATCTGTACTATTAAGGATGATACCGTGTTTTGTAACTTCTATCATTTGTTTTTGGGTAGGTAAAAAAGCCAACAAACAACCATGACTACCAAACCGTTCATGGTTTGGCAATCAGGTCGAATGGTTTATTTGTTGTTTGATTTTCACTCACTTATTGTTGTTGCACCGCTTTTTTACAAATGACGCGAACGGGGGAATATAGTTTTACATTTTAATCTTTCACGACTTGTTGTTTCCACTGGATCTGGAGGAGTCTTTTGGGATAAAGGCTTCCAGGGCGGGTATGTTCAAAAAAGTGTGGCACACCTTCATCTGAGCTTTCATTATCAAACAATTACGTGAGGTGTGCCACACTTTTTAGTGCGGGTATTTAATTTTTATTGTTGACGGTTAAGTCCCTGAATGCTATTGCCAATTCGTCCATGTCATGATTGAATTCGCGTTTGAAGGATGCCCAGTTGCTTTTACTGTTGTTGTCGTAAGCGTCAATCCGGTTTCTCAAATCCTTGTTTCGCTGTTCCAGCAGGTCGATGTTTTTTTCGTAAACGGCGTCCATTTTCTTCCCGGAGGCTTTCATTTTGTCTTTCATATTAGTAATCAAGGTCTCATTGGCCTTAATTTTTATATCAGACTCACTTTTGAAAATGCTCCATTCTTCAGCAGTTGCCGCTTTCAATGCTTCTTCGTTGGCATCTTGCTGTACGTCCTTCAGGTCGTCTTTGGCATCCTGTACTTTTGTTTTTGCTTCATCAACTTTTTGATCGGATGTCTGGCAGCCGGTGAAGAGGATGCCTGTTGTGCATGCTGTTATCACAACAAGCATAAAAATTACTTTTTTCATTTTGTATTGATTTTGTTCTTGATAATTAAATCGCTGCAATTATTTCTTGTATTTCTTCTTTTGTTTTGCCTAACTTGATCTGAAGTCGTCCAAACATTTCGTCTTTTTTACCTTCTTCAAACATCAGGTCGTTGTCTGTTAGCATAGCAAATTTCTGTTTGAGTTTTCCTTTCTGCTCATTCCAGTTTCCTTTTACTTCTGTCTTGTTCATGGTGAAGAGTATAATTAGTGAATGAATTTTCACTATGCAAAGGTGGGGGCATTCCTGCCGGAAAGGATTACACAATTCCATTTAAGAGTTACATTATTCCCACATATTTTTTACCACATAGGCATATAGAAATACCACATAGTTCACATAGCCGTAGAGTACTCTAAACTATGTGATCTATGTTTTAGTCTTATGTGCCTATGTGGTAAAAAAAGGCATATAGAAATACCACATAGTTCACCGGGATGTTCTTTCGTTCAACCTATGTGATCTATGTGGTAGTCCTATGTGCCTATGTGGTAAAAAAATAGTTAATTGCAATACCCGAGTACTACCCAGATAACAATAAATATGAAGACGGTGCTTATACATCCACCGCCCAATTTTTTGGCGCCGACACCGGCAATTAGTCCTCTAAAGATATTGTTCATGGAGGTTCAGATTAAAGCAGCAGAATTAATAACAGCACAATAATGATGATGGCGCCGACGGAAAGATAAACGCCTCCATTGGCGCGTTTGAGTTCGCTTTTGATGGCGCGCGCTTCCTTCCGCAAACTTTTCTTTTCAGAAGAACTCAGGCCGGATTTATCCAGGGCGTTGATTTCATCCAATCTGTTGAGTAAAATCCTGGCGTGGGCCGACTCTACAGGGTTGTTCGCCGTCATGGTAATCGGACTGATTTCCGATGCCGCCTTTGAATGCATGGGGACGATTACCAACAACACGAATGTTGTCATGATAGATAGTGTTAACTTCTTCATTTTTAATCAGTTTTGTTTGTGAAAAAATTCAAAAAACAAAGATCAGCACGTTACACCGCGCAGACGTTACACTATTTCAGGAAAAACTTACATAATTCACACTTCTCTCGCCCTCTCACTTCTACATCCTTTCCATATACCAGTTCAGTTCCTTTTCCATTTTTCTGTAACTGAAAATATTGGTAATAATTTTTTGAAGTCGTAGGAAGGCCGTTTCGCTTTTTACCACATAATCAAAAGCCTGGTGGTGCATACAATCGATGGCTACGTCAATTTTATCCTGAGCGGAAAGCATGACGACAGGAATGTCCGGATGCAGGTCTTTTATTTTATCCAGGGTTGCTATTCCGTTCATGGCATTTTTGTCGATGCCGTCTAGTTTATAATCCAGGATGATTACATCGGGGTTATTGGATAGTTGCTCCATACAGAGCTCGCCTGTTGCAAAGGTCTCAATGTCAAAATCGGCATGTTCGCGAAATTCAATTTCGAGCAGTTTTAAATACAATGCATCGTCATCTACCAGAAAAAGTTTTACTCTGTTTTCGTTATCCATGTGATTGTGATTTGAACCGTTGAAATTCTTCTTCCAATTCTTTACAAGCTTGTATACAAACGTTTTCTATTTGTAATACAAGATCCGTGATGACATCTGTCTCCTGCTGGCTGCGCGCATATTCCTGTACTTTTTTTGCCATAATTTCAAAGTCCGTGTTCATGCCCATGATGGAAAAAGAAGGGATCATTTTATGCACGGCTGCGTGCAGGGTATCCCAGTCTTTATCCCGGAGGCTTATCTTCATACTATTGATCAACGGCGGTGTTTGCTCCAGGTATGCGGAAATCATTTCCATCATCATACCGGAGTTGTTTTTTGTCCGCTGGATTAAATAATCCAGGTCGGTATATTTTATCTTTTCAGCCGGTTGTTCGTGTTCTTCTCCTTTTGGGGTACCGATAAGCGAGGTTTTTTTGACCAGTCCCACTATTTTGGCGTACAACAATCTTTCGTCGACAGGTTTGGCAATGTAGTCGTTCATACCAACGGCTTTACATTTTGCCAGGTCGACGGTGGTTACATCGGCTGTTAATGCGATGATGGGGATGTTGGAATACATCGTGTTGCGGATGTATTCCGTCGCTTCAAACCCGTTCATTTCAGGCATTTGCAGGTCCATCAATATAATATCGTAGGATTTTTCCTGTAGTTTTTCGATGGCGATTTTACCATTTTCGGCTATATCGCGTTCAAATCCGAAGTCATCCAGCAGCGTTTTCATCAGCAATTGATTGAGCGCCATATCTTCCACGACCAATACTTTGATGTTCTTTATTTGTGTATCCAGTTCGAGCATTTCCAATTCCAGAGCAGCCTTGTCTTTTGTTTTTTGAAAACGTAAGGTAAAACTGAAAGCGGAACCTTCCTCTATTTTACTCTGCACACGAATGCTGCCCCCTTGCGATTCTACCAGTTTTTTGACGATAGCCAGCCCCAGACCCGTTCCACCATATAACCTTGAAGTGCCGCTGGTGGCTTGCTGGAAATTTTCAAAAATAGTTTCCATTTTATTTTCCGGTATTCCGATGCCTGAATCCGCCACGGTAAATTCAATGATAGCATGTTCTTCATCGGTGTGCAGCAAACGAACACTCACCGTAATGCGGCCCTTTGTTGTAAATTTTACGGCATTACTCACCAGGTTCAGGATAATCTGATGCAAACGCACGGGATCGCCCACCAATACCTCCGGAATATTCTGGTCGTACTCTTTGACCAACACTAAATTCTTTTCCTGGATTTTTGTTTCAAATAAATGCAACATGGCTGCAATAGATGCCGCCATTTTGAAAGGTGTTTGTTCAAACGTCATCTTTCCTGCATCCACCTTTGCCAGATCGAGTATATCATTAATCAGCACAATGAGGGCATCGCCGCTCATTTTGATGGCTGTCAGGTATTCTTTTTGTTTTGCCGTCAAATTGGTTTTCAACAGCACCTTCGTAAATCCGATAATGGCATTCATCGGCGTACGAATTTCATGGCTCATGTTCGACAGGAACTGCTGTTTCGATTTTACAGCGTCTTCCGCTATCTCCGTGGCTTTTTCGGCTTTGCTTTGCGCTTCTTCGGCAATGATGGTTGCCAATTCAGCGAATACTTTTGCCTCGGTCAGCTCTTTTTCGATTTTTCTTTGTTCTGTAACATCCCGTGCCACCACAGTTTTGCCAGGTGCATTTTCTTTTCCATCTGTATCGGGCCGTACTTCATTTGCTATAATCAATATACCTTCTATTTCCCCAAGCACATTGCATTGAGCCTGATAAACAAATGTGTAATGTACAATATCCGTCTTGCCCTGGCGAACCAACCGTATCGGTCTTTCGTAGGCCCGGAAAGTAATCCCCGTCTTAAAAACATCCAGCAAAATCTTATCGAAACCCTGCTCGATTAATTCAGGCAAAACCATCAGGAGTGATTTTCCAAATACATCCTTTCCTTTACCCCATGATTCCAATATAGCATCGTTGGCTATTTCGATAATCATATCTTCTCCTTTCAAAACAGCCTTCATAGCAGTAGATGAAGGGATAATATCAGTGTTAAAATTATTCATTAGCATCTGCTATTGCCTTTTTTTAAGGTTGCAATTTCCCTGTTTCATTACTATTCCCGAGCTCTTCAATCGGATTGCGTCTTACTTCCCTCAATTTTTTAAAATGAGAAGGTGAAAGCCCGGTAACTTTTTTAAATTGATTGGATAAATGCGCCACACTGCTGTAATTCATTTTCCAGGCGATTTCGGTAATATTGAGTTCGCTGTAAATAATCAATTCCTTGATCCGTTCAATTTTGTGGGCGCTGATGAATTGTCCGATGGTTATTCCCTGTACTTCAGAGAATAAATTGGCCATATACGTATAATCGTATTGTAGTTTCTCACTCAGGTACTCGGAGAATTTTAATTTTATCGGTTCACCTGCATAATGAACCATTTCTATAATAGTAATTTTTATTTTTTCAATCAATATACCTTTCTTATCGTCCATCAATTCAAAACCTAAGTGAAGTAGATCGGTTTTGAGTTGTGCGCGCAGCTCCGC
>JALHMA010000030.1:19346-25732 GCA_022844265.1 Saprospiraceae bacterium
TAATGAACCATTTCTATAATAGTAATTTTTATTTTTTCAATCAATATACCTTTCTTATCGTCCATCAATTCAAAACCTAAGTGAAGTAGATCGGTTTTGAGTTGTGCGCGCAGCTCCGCATAAATATTTTCCATAATTTCCACCTCGCCTAAATCGACGACAATAAAATGTAGACCAAGTTTTTTGAGTTCTTCCCTTACCGCCATTTTACAGCGGTTACTTACCATGTTTTTGATGTATAATCTCAAATTATTTCTCTTTTAAACAGAAAGAGACAAAGGTGGGCCCCGTTCGGCCACGCATTGTTACACAATTATTTTAATAAGTTACATCATTCACACATTGCGGGTCTGCTGGGGGTTCGGCGCAAGGTAAACGCATTAAAATTGTTGATTCTTAATGGTTTATTACACAAAATGCCAAACAAATGTGTCATTCAGAGCCGTAGGCGAAGAATCTGGGGCCGAAGGCCTAAAAAACAAATACAGGCTACGCCCTCAGATTCTTCGCCTACGGCTCTGAATGACACATCTGTTTGGCATTACTGGAAATTGGTGGAAGATAAATATTAGGACATTTTCAGATAAGTAATCAAGTCAAATCAGTTTAGGTTTATGGTAAATGCTTGATTATCAAGACTAATAACCAATAACAGATAACTACCTACAAGGAAGCGCCCTTTGTCTTTTTGAACATCGGCTTTATTTTTAACAGCGGAGGCGTCGTATCGCCCAGCAGGTAACCCCAGGGTTTCAGGGATTGGGTCCGGTCGAGTGTAAGTTTGATAATAGCCGTAATAGGGATGGAAAGAAACATGCCGGGGATGCCCCATAAAGCAGCGCCGGCAACAACCGCGATCAGGGAGATCAGGGCATTGAGCTTCACTTTCGACCCTACTATTTTGGGGACGATATAGTTATTATCTATCAATTGTATAATGCCGTAAAGCCCAATGACATAAAGGGCATAAACGGGTTCTTTGGTAACCAGGGCAATAATCATGTACAATACTACTGCAATCAGCCCGCCGAGGTAGGGAACGATGTTGAGCAGCGCTCCGATAATGCCGAGCAAAATGGCATATTCGATACCCAGTATCAGCAAGCCCACCGAATTCAGGATGGCTATGATAACGAATTCTAAAAAAAGTCCGACGAGGTAGCTCTGAATAATCGTTTTGGTTTCCGTCATCATTTCATTTACTTCATGGTCTTCGTAGCGGCCAAAAATATCATGCGTAGATTTTACCAGATGGGGCTGGTAAAACAGGATCATAAAAATATAAACGGGCGTCAACAGGGCCGTCGCCAGTACGCCGCCAACGGTGGTGAGTGTGCTGCCGATAACGGCGCTGCTGTTATTGCTGATCTCCGTTTTTATGTTGGCCATCCAGGCGTTTATTTTTTGCGTACTGATGTCAAAAAATGACGAAGCCCATGCGACGGTTTGCTGGAGCAATTCCTGGTATTTATTGGTCAGTTGCGGCCATGCTTCTATCAAGCGGTTTGCCTGCGACGACAACAAAGCGATCAGGACCGCTACAATTAACAGGCCGATGAACAAAACAACCGTGATGGCAAGTGGCCGGTTTATTTTTTTCTTTACTAAAAAATTGACCGCTGGGCTGATCGAGACGGCAAAAATGGTGGCATAAATCAACGGAAGAATAATGTCTTGCGCGATGTACAAAATACTCACAAAAACATATAATCCAATCAAAAGGAGCGATGCTTTTGCATAAATAGGAAATTTTAGAATGCTGCTCTGCATAATTCTACACGTCAAATGTTTTTCTGAGTTCTAAAATAGCACTTCTCACCCGGGTTTTGACCGTGCCAATCGGCATCCCGGTTGCATCCGAGGCCTCCTGGTGGGTATATCCTTTCATATAAATCAGATCGATCAGAATCTTATGTTTTTCTTCCATTTTTTGCACGACTTCGTTCATGCCGATCGAGTCAGCGTTTATAGTGTCATTGCCGGCAGTATGCGCCAAACTGTCCAGATTAACTGTTTTTTTACTGTTGCGAAAATGGGGCGTTCGGGTAGCGTCTATGGCCGTATTGCGCGCAATGTTCAAGACCCAGGTAAATACCTGCCCTTTTGACTCGTCGTAATGTGCGCCATATCGCCATACTTTTAAAAAAGTATCCTGCATGACTTGCTGCGCCAATTCTTTGTTGATGACGATCCGCAATACGGTCCCATACACTGCGGCTCCGTACGTATCGTAAATGTGTGCGATCGCGACGGGGTCCTGCACTTTTAGAAGACGAATAATGTGTTCCTGCATTTTTTTGGCGGATGTGAGCGCCTGGGGCGAGGGGAGCCTGCGGAGATCGTGATAAATAATTAAAACTTCTGAATAAGTACAAGTACGATATTAATTGATATTAAGATATTGGGATATTATCACTCCATTTAGTTATTGTCAATAGAATATCCCAATATCCCAATATCCCAATATCCCAATAATTTTTGCCCTATACTTAAGTACCCATAAAGGTCTGTATGTTTAGCAGGTTACGCATTACAATGTTTTATGAAAAAGTTGCATTATTCCCACATTATTAAAACATCCGTTCCGAAAAAGCATAAAAAAACTGCCCCCATTGCTGAGGGCAGTTGTAAACATCCGTCGTTATAACTATTTAATCAGAACCAGTTTTTTATTGATAATCTGAGCGCCATTTACAATTCTACAGATATAAACGCCGTCAGCAAGGCTTTCGGAAGTCACTGCAGTTCTGTAAATCTTGCCTTTTTCAATATCCTGTTCAAACAGCGTGGTGATTTTAGTTCCCGATAATCTGTAAAGTTCAATCACAACATGCGAACTGGATACCATGTTAACAAATTCAACTGTCGCAGTTTCGGTAAACGGATTTGGATAAATTTTTGCATCCAGGTAGCCGTCGCCAATCGGTCCGCCATCCCACTGCGATGTGTCAGTAGTAAGGTATGAAACATCGGTAGTGCAGGTACTGCTACATCCGCTGGCATCCGTCACGGTCACGGAAAATGATCCGGATGTGTCGACTGTGATACAACGGCTCGTGTCGCCTGTACTCCAGAGATAAGTAGTCATGGCGAATGGTACGCACAAGATCGTGGTTTGTGCACTACCTGGTACGAGGTTGCTTGTAATCGTACAAGCCGGCGACGCGCCTACGGTTACGGTTTTGCTGCATGTGCTGCTGCATCCGTTTCCATTGGTTGTCGTCACCGCATACACACCTGCCGCAGTTACCATAATGCAACTGGTGGTGGCGCCTGTGCTCCACAAGTAAGAAGTAGCGCCGGGTGTTGCGCAAAGCAACATGGGCTGCCCCCCGCATATAGACGAGTTGCCGGAAATGACGCATACCGGCGGCGGCGTAACGACGACCGTTCTGGTTCCGGTGACAGTCGTTCCGTTTGCATCGGTCGCTGTCACGGCATATACGCCCGAAGTGTTGACCAGGATACAACTGGTAGTTGCACCTGTGCTCCACAGATAACCGATATAACCGGATGGTGCGCAGAGCATCGTTGTCTGCCCTTCACAAATGTTATGGTTGCCGGTAATTTCGCAAACAGGCGTCTGGTGACCCCCGGTTACGTTAACCCAGCAGACGCTGGTGCATCCATTTGCATTGGTCACGGTCACGCTGTAAATACCCGGTGTGCCGGCAAGAATACAGCTGGTGGTAGCGCCCGTGCTCCACAGGTAGTTAATGCAACCTGCCGGTGCGCAAAGCAACGTTGGTTGTCCCCCGCTGATGACACAATTTCCAGTAATAATACAAGTCGGCGGAGGTGGTTGTGTTACCGTTACGCAAGCGGTGCTGATGCATCCGTTTGGATAAGTTACCGTGACAGAATAGTTACCCGGTGCGCAGGCGAGAATACAACTGGTCGTTTCCCCCGTACTCCACCAGTAAGAAGAGCAACCCGGAGGCGCGCAAAGCGGTGTTGGTTGTCCGCCGCACATCGAGGTGCATCCTGTGATAACGCATACGGGAGCATACCCTTGTGTTACGGTTACACAACAGACGCTGCTGCATCCGTTTGCATAGGTGATCGTAACCGAATATGTTCCGGGTGTATTGACGGAAATACATTGGGTCATTGCCCCTGTGCTCCACCAGTAAGATAAACAACCGGCAGGCGCGCACAACTGCGCAGGCGGACCTCCGCAGGTGATCACACAATTGCCGGTAATCTGGCATGGAGGCGCCGGGCCGACCACTACAGTACGGGTACAAACGCTGCTGCATCCGGCCGCATTGGTAACGGTAAGGGAATAAACGCCTGGTGTGGTTACAACAATATACGGCGTAGTAGCCCCTGTGCTCCACCAATAGGATTCGCAACCGGCCGGCGCATAAAGCAAGATGGGTTGTCCACCGCATGGAATCACGCAATCGCCGAGGATGGCACAAACCGGCGCAGGACTTACTGTAACAGTGGTACTACAGACACTGGTGCATCCGCTGGCGTAGGTGACGGTAACGGAATAGTTGCCTGGTGTGCTCACGGTGATACAATTCGTCATGGCTCCGGTGCTCCACCAATAGGAAACAGCGCCGGGAGGTACGCACAGTTGTGTCGTTTTACCTTCGCAGAGGATATGATCGCCTGTAATGATACAGGTTGGAAGGGGGTCGACGACTACCGTCTTACTACAGATACTGGTGCATCCGTTGGAAGATGTTACCGTAACGGAATAGGTACCCGGGGTGCTTACGAGGATACAATTCGTTGTTGCACCGTTGCTCCACAAATAAGAAGACGCGCCGGGAGGTACGCACAACTGCGTCGTTTGCCCTTCTGTGCAGATAAAACCATTGCCCGTAATAGTGCAACTTGGTTGCAGGTTGAGGAAAATTGTTTTGCTGCAAACGCTGCTGCATCCGTTGGAAGCGGTCACGGTAACGGAATACGTTCCTGTTGCGCTGGCAATAATACAATTGGTGGTTGCGCCGGTGCTCCAGAGGTAGGAAGCCGCTCCGGCAGGCACACACAACTGGGTGAGTTGTCCTTCTTCACAAATGAAGTCATCACCTGTTATTACACAGACTGGCATGGGATTAACCGTCACGATCTCGCTGCAAATGCTGCTGCATCCGTTTGCGCTGGTCACCGTCACCGTATATGTTCCTGCGGTACTAACGGTAATACAATTGGTGGTTTCGCCGGTGCTCCAGAAATAGGAAGCGGCGCCGGCAGGTACGCACAATTGTGTTGTTTGCCCTGCTTCACAGATGAAATTAACACCGCTGATGGTGCAGACAGGCTGTGGAGAAACAACCACCGTTTTGCTGCAAATACTGCTGCATCCGCTTGAATAGGTTACCGTTACAACATAAGTTCCTGCTGTATTCACGGTAATACAATTCGTCGTTGCGCCATTGCTCCACAAATAGGAAGTGGCGCCGGCAGGTACGCAGAGTTGTGTTGATTCGCCCAGACAAATGAATCCATCACCTGTAATCGTGCAGAGGGGTAATGGGTTGACGATTACTGTTTTGCTACAGATACTGGTACATCCGTTTTGATCGGTTACGGTAACAACATACGTTCCTGCTGTATTGACAGTAATACAATTGGTCGTTGCTCCGTTGCTCCAGAGGTAAGACATTGCGCCGGCTGGTACGCAGAGTTGCGTGGTTTGTCCTTCGCATATAATATCATTGCCGGTAATCATACATATCGGTGTAGGATTGAGCGTAACGATCTTGCTACAGATACTTTTGCAACCGTTTAATGAGGTTACCGTAACGAAATATTCTCCTGCCACATTTACTGAAATACAGTTCGTGGTGGCCCCGGTACTCCAGAGGTAAGTGCCCGATCCGGCAGGTACGCACAACTGGGTTGTTTGTCCTTCACAGAGGAGATCATCGCCGGTAATGGTACAGATCGGAATCGGGTTGACGATCACTGTTTTGCTGCAAATGCTGCTGCATCCGTTTTCGTCGGTTACCGTTACAACATATGTTCCTGCTGCATTGACGGTAATACAATTCGTCGTTGCCCCGGTACTCCACAGATAGGAAGCTGCGCCGGCAGGCACACACAGTTCGGTCATTTGCCCTTCTTCACAGAGAAAATCATCGCCGGTGATCGTACAGACTGGCGGCGGGTTGATGACAACCATCTGGCTGCAAACGCTGCTGCATCCGCTTGCATTCGTAACGGTAACGGAGTATAAGCCCGCTGCATTGACGGTAATACAATTCGTCATAGCGCCGGTACTCCACAGATAGGAAGCGGCGCCGGCAGGTACGCACAGTTGGGTGGTTTGCCCTTCACAGAGGAGATTATCGCCGGTAATGGTACAGATCGGAATCGGGTTGACAATCACTGTTTTGCTACAAACACTGCTACATCCGTTTTCATCG
>JALHMA010000031.1 GCA_022844265.1 Saprospiraceae bacterium
CACGACCTGTGGATCAATCCGAAAAACTCCAGAAACATGGTGATTGCCGACGACGGCGGCGCGGCCATTACCTTCAATGCCGGCAAATCCTGGAGCGCACAAAACAACATGCCGACCGCACAGATGTACAGAATCAACGTGGACAATCAGTTTCCGTACCGGATTTATGGCGGGCAGCAGGACAATACCTCCGTTTCGATTGCACACCGGGAATTCGGCGGCAGCCACATCAGCACCAACAGTTGGACGTATTCGGCAGGTGGAGAAAGCGCTTTTCTGGCATTCAATCCCGACGATCCGCGATATGTACTGGGCGGCAGTTACCAGGGCACCATTGAAGTACTGGATACCAAGGCGCAGGCGGGAACGAATATCATGGCGGCGCCGATTCAATACCTCGGCAGCGACGCCAAAGACCTCAAATACCGCTTCAACTGGAATGCGCCGATTATCTGGTCGAAACACGAACCCGGCACGTTTTACCACGGCGCGCAGTACTTGCTGCGCACAAGCGACATGGGTAAAACCTGGATGGAGGTGTCGCCCGACCTGACCCGCAACGAAAAAGAAAAACAGGGAAAAGGCGGCGGACCGTACACCAACGAGGCCGTCGGCGCTGAAAACTACGGAACACTCGCGTATATCCTGGAATCGCCGCAGGAAAAGGGCGTGATCTGGACCGGCAGCGACGACGGTCTGGTGCAATTGACCCGCGACGGCGGCAAAACCTGGAAAAACGTAACCCCGAACGGTTTGCAAGAATGCCTGATCAATGCCATCGAGGTGTCGCCGCACGATAAAGCGACGGCCTATATCGCTACCACGCGGTACAAATTCAACGACCATACGCCGGGCTTGTATAAAACCACTGACTACGGCAAATCCTGGACAAAAATTACAAACGGCCTTCCGAACAATGCATTTACAAGGGTGGTGCGGGAAGACACGCAACAGAAAGACCTGCTTTTTGCGGGCACGGAACTGGGTGTGTTTGTTTCCTGGAACGGCGGAAAAGACTGGTCGGCGTTTCAATTGAATTTACCCATTGCGCCCATTACCGACCTGAAAATCCACCAGGACGATTTGATCGCCGCCACGTCCGGCCGCTCCTTCTGGATACTGGACGACCTGGGCCTGGTGCGGCAATACCGGAAAAACATCAAAAGCCCGGTTATTTTCCAACCCGAAAACGCCCTGCTCGCCAATGGCCGAAGTGAATTGGATAAAACGGATGATGCCTTTACCGGCTCGACGTCCAGAGAAGGTGTGAATCCCGCCAACGGCATCGTTGTGTATTATCATTTACCCGAACTGGATAAAGACGCCGACATCCAGATGGAGGTGAAAGACGAGGCCGGCAATGTGGTGCACACCTACAGTTCCCAAAAAGACAGTTTGTACAAAAAATGGGACGGCGGCCCGCCTGCAGAACCCGTTCTGACAAAGCAGAAAGGGCTCAACCGCTTCGTGTGGGACATGCGCTATCCGACCATGCCGGGCGTGCCCGACACTTATTACGAATGCAGTTTCAAAGGCCACAAAGCCGTTCCCGGGAAATATACCTTCAGCCTGAAAACGGGCGGCCAGACGGTTACCACTTCGGCAGAAATATTGCCCAATCCCTTGTATAACAAAGACTTGGCGAATTACAAAGCCTACCACGATGTCATGTGGCAAATGGAGCAGGAATTCACCCAAATGCACCGGACGGTGAATACCATTTTCGCCAAAAAGGAACAATTGTCGGAACTGCTGGCTGCGATGCCGGCGGACAACAAATTCAAGGCTGTTCGTACGGAAGGCGAGGCGCTCATCCAAAAAATGAAGTCCTGGGACGAAGACATGGTGCAGCGCAAATCAAAAGCCTACGACGACGTGGAGAACTTCCCGAACAAGTTTACCGCCCATTACATTTTCCTGATCAATCAGACGGAAAGCGATATTCCCGTGGTGAATCAACCTTCTTTGGACAGGAAAAAAGAACTGGACGCCGAATGGGCCACACACAAAACCAAGGCGACAGAGATACTTGACAAGGATATTCCGGCGCTCAATAAGAAGTTATACGAGTTGGGGATTGGTGGGGTTTGGAAAAAATGAAGATATGAAAGCACTCGTTTTTGAACAGTTTCAAGGCCCGCTGACCATACAAAAGGTCCCCGACCCTACACCCGCTCCGGACGGCGTCGTGATCGAAGTAAAAGCAACGGGGCTTTGTCGCAGCGACTGGCATGGCTGGATGGGGCACGATGACGATATTACGTTGCCGCATGTGCCGGGGCATGAATTTGCAGGCGTCATCCGGGCCATTGGCCGGGATGTCAGAAAATGGAAAGTGGGAGACCGGATCACCGTCCCCTTTGTCTGTGCCTGCGGCGCCTGCCCAGAATGCCAGTCGGGCAACCAGCAGGTCTGCGACCGGCAGTTTCAACCCGGCTTTACGCATTGGGGTTCATTTGCCGAGTATGTGGCGATCGACCGGGCCGACGTGAATGTGGTAGCCTTGCCCGACGAGATGGATTTTGTGACCGCCGCCAGTCTGGGTTGCCGGTTCGCGACTTCCTTTCGGGCGGTGGTGGCGCAGGGCCGGGTTTCCGGCGGGCAATGGGTCGCAGTACATGGCTGCGGGGGCGTCGGTTTGTCTGCCATTATGATTGCAACAGCCCTGGGCGCCAACGTAATTGCCATCGATATTGCTGAAGATAAACTGGAGCTCGCGAAGTCCGTAGGGGCCGTAGCCACTGTTCACGCAGGTGCAACAGCCGATGTGGTAGCAGTCGTGACCGAGCTCAGCCGGGGCGGCGTTCATGTGTCCATCGATGCTTTGGGAAGTCCGGAGACTTGTTTTAACTCCATCCTTAATTTGCGAAAAAGGGGCAAACATATCCAGGTAGGCCTGATGCTGGGGGAGCATAAACATCCCCGCATCCCCATGAACAAAGTGATTGCCAACGAACTGGAAATCTATGGAAGCCACGGTATGCAGGCCTACAATTACGGACTGCTGCTGGATATGATCAAAACGGGCGCCTTGTCGCCTAAAAAATTGATTGGCGCCCGTATTAGCCTGGAGGATGCCGTGCTGGCATTGCCGGATATGGATACTTTTCAAAACCTGGGGGTGACGATGATTGAGCGGTTTTAAATGGGGGGGCGATGAAAAAAAGGGGTGGTGATTGAGGATAAAAATCACCCGAAAATGTCATTTTCTCAAAATCTATTCTACATTTGTAAGCACATAAACCCGACACTCGAATGAAACTTCCGATACAATCTCCATAGATTTCCTGGCTGCCGTTCCTTACCCTGCGGCTTCGTTCAACTGAATGCATCCGCAACCAAGCCCCTCGGCATCCGAAGTGGAGCAGGTTTGTGCGGGGCTTGGACGCGGATGCATTACTATAAGTTAGCAGCAACCGTAATGAAACATTCCGACAAATAAAATAGTATAAAAATTGACAACCAAAAATGGACTTATTAAAAAACTATTACAGTTTAATCTCGACACTTTTTTTCGTATTGACAATTGTAGTTGCACATTTGTTTTCAACCAATAACTACGATTGGACAAAAAATACAATCAGCGACTTGGGTTCGCAAGGTTATGACAGAAGACTAATAATGCAGTTCGGTTTTTTAGGTTTTGGACTAACATTATCTTTAGGGATTTTATCAAAAGGTTTGACTTGGCTGACAACACCAATTTTAATATATGGACTTTGTATTGCCTTAACAGGAATTTTCTGCACGAAACCATTCTTTGAACTGCAAACATACTCTACAACTCAATCAAATCTTCATTCTCTTTTTGCTCAAATCGCAGGAATAGCATTTAGTGTAGGAATATTAACTCAAGTGTTTTTTGCAGAAGACAGACAAAGTAAGTATATTCACCTTCTGTTTTTTTTGCTTGTAATTGCACTTTCTGCAACTTTTGGGCTGATGAAAAACTATCAAGGAATATTTCAACGCGTATTATATTTAACTAGTTTTTTATGGTTAATAAAATACTATAAACATTAAGAGTTAAATGAATAATAAAAGAATAGAAGACTTGACAACAGAGGAATTGGGGAAATTATTTCCAATTCAAATTGTACCATATGACAAGAATTGGGTTGACATTTTCAATTCAGAAAGTGAATTAATAAACAAAACACTTGGCGACAACATTGCCTTGGAAATTGAACATTTTGGAAGCACTGCGATTGACGGACTTTCTGCAAAACCAACTATTGATATTTTAGTTGAAATACCACTTCTAACAGACAATCTAAAAGAAACCATAATCAAAAAAATGTCAGAAGTAGGCTATCACTTTATTTGGCGGACAGATGAAAAAGTTCCTTATATGCATTTTGTGAAGGGTTATACGATAGAAGGTTTTAAAGAAAATGTATTTCACATTCATATGGGCGACAAGACACACCCATTGTGGGACAGAATATATTTTCGGGACTATCTACGCCAGAACAAAAAAGTTGCAGAAGAATATGAATCTTTAAAAATTTCATTAGCAGAGAAATTCAAGTATGACAGAGAATCATATACCAATGCAAAGAGTGAATTTGTGAAAAGAATAACCGAAATAGCGAAAAATGAAAACGGCAGCTGCTAAGTAAAAAAGGTTCAAGAAATTATTCACGATTAGAACATTTACAGGTTATTAATTCGCACATTGAAAAACATTTAAGAGATATCACTAATAAACTAAAACAGGAACATGTCAAGACCAACAAACAAAAAAGACTTATTGACTTTTAGTCAAAAGAACTATAAGAGTTTAAACGACTTTGTTGATTCATTCTCTGAAGAGGACAGGAATAAAGAATTTCCAAAAGGAACAATGAATCGTAATTTTCGAGATGTACTTGCCCATTTGCATCATTGGCATTTAATGATGCTAGAGTGGTACACAATTGGAATGAAGGGGGATAAACCTGAAATGCCTGCAAAAGGATACACATGGAAGACAACTCCTGAACTGAACAGAAAAATTTGGGAAAAATACAGGACAACAGATTTAAAAAAGGTTAGGAAATTGCTTGATAATTCTTTTAACGATGTTCAGAGTATTATTGAAAAGCATTCTAATGACGAGCTTTTTGTAAAGAAAAAATACAAATGGACCGGTACAACATCATTGGGTGCTTATTTGGTTTCTGCTACATCAAGCCATTACGACTGGGCTTTAAAACTTATGAAGAAAGCCATGAAATAAAAACTCCCGCTGGCTCGCAGGCTGCCGCTTGCCAATACCTTATCCCAAGCCCGAAGCGCTCGCGCACGGCTGCGCCGTGTGCGGTCTATCCGCGCCGGCTGTGCAGGCAAACGTAGGCTGAGTCACCTCTTGATTTTCGCCTTGCGTGGTATTCCTGCCTCACTATAACCGAGGTCCTTTTTTCAACACCAAGGCATACATACTGCACAATACCAAATTTTTTCGCCCCGGCAGGTGTTCCTTTTACGCCAGCAGATATTCCCCGCTCACTAACCCACTCAACCCCAGCGCCGCGGCAGTGTCTTTTTCGACCTGCCGCATAGGTACAACGGAATGTTGCCTACCCTACTACTAAATGTGTTCTTTTAGTGGCTGAATTGTAGTGAATTGCCTGTCTTCGGAAGCACAAAAAATATCCTGCTGTACGTTTGCGGCAGGTCGAAAAAGACACTGCCGCGGCGCTGGGCGAGGGCGGTTTGGCAAAGTAGGAACACCTGCCGGGGCGAAAAATGTACGGGGCGGCACATCCTGGTTTTCTCCCGGTTCACTTCTTGCCGCCGCTGGCCCCTTTAATTGTTCTTCTAACTTTCGACTTTGAGTACGGATATTTACCTGACCGGAACAGCGCGCCTTACCCACACTTCAACTAATCCTTATAAACTTTGGATTGATAGCGAAAGTATCTCATTTCTGTTTTGACAAAAATCAACGCGCCCGATAACTCCAATCATTTCCCCCAAACTTTTAGTGCCCGCAATTTTGAATTGGCAAAGATGCCGGCCCTTCAGATGGTGTCTATCGGCACGGTGAAGGCGATAGAACGCTGTACCAATGTTCGACCAAAAACTTATGCTAAAAGTTGTTTTACACCCACTAGTGTCCTACAAAATAGATTTATAGAATAAAAAACTACAATCGTCATGGGCAAGAATTTCATTTTATCCGGCTTAACCGCAACCGTAGTCAATCTGATCATGAATGCAGGGGCCTATTTCCTCTTTTTAAAAGGAGTCTTCGAGGAAAACCCGCCCGTATCCAAAGCATTTCAAAGCCAATTGGTACGGCCGGCCGATCAATTGGTCGGCTGGGCAATGGTCGCGACATCATTGACAATGGGCTTTTTTATAGCTACCGTCATTCGATGGTCGGGTGCGAGAACCTTTGTTTCGGGCTTGAAAAAGGGCCTCATCGTCGGATTGCTTTTTTGGAGTTCTGTCAATTTTGGGTTGTATGCTTCTTCCAATCACTTTTCGCTGGTCGGTGTTTTGGTGGATCTGCCTTGCAGTGCTCTGGCAATGACCGTTGCTGCTGCTTCTGCGGCCTGGGTATTGGGAAAAGGGGAAAAAAATTAAAAAAAATGACGTTTATGAAAAAATTTACCCGCTCCGGCGTTAGCATACTGTGGGATAAAATATTAGTCACGGATTTGGCTAAACAAGTGCCAGAACTCGATATTCCAGTATATTTTTTTCATGGCATATATGATTACACGGTGTCTTACCCTTTGGCAAAAGCTTATTTTGACACACTAAAAGCACCCATGAAAGGATTTTACACCTTCGAACAATCGGCCCACAGCCCTATGTTTGAAGAGCCTGCAAAAGTGCAACGTATATTGCAAGCA
Source organism: Saprospiraceae bacterium (assembly GCA_022844265.1). Taxonomy (GTDB): domain Bacteria; phylum Bacteroidota; class Bacteroidia; order Chitinophagales; family Saprospiraceae; genus M3007. The sequence continues at coordinate 6,846 of JALHMA010000031.1, forward strand.
GACGTGTTGGCCGGCCTGACCAATCTTGCGGATATCAAATGAGTTAACGGATAACTATGACAACCTGGATAAAAATACTGACTTCAATTGGCAGTCTTGTTACAATAGGCTTTGGTATTTGGCACTTTTTTGTACCAAAAATATGGAATTGGTATGCTTATATGGATAAAGCAGCGACAGAACTTGTACTGGCAGTACGGGCAATAAATGTATTCTTTTCATTGTCGCTTGTACTTGTTGGCATCGCCAATTTGCTCATCCTGTATAAAGCACCGCAAGACAGGTTTTCCTTGCTGGTGATACTGTCCGTTTCAACGATACTTTGGGCTACTCGTGTGGTTATGCAAATTATCTACCCGCAGGGGTCTCAAAACGTTGCGCTTCAATACGGCATGTTGTTTGGTTTTATCCTTGTTTTTATTTGTTTTGCTTTATCCTCTTATCTTTTATGGAATAAAAAATGATTTCAAAATCGGCAGGCCGACAAAGGCCTTAAAACGCCTCTCCCGTAAAAATGTAAAAACTGGCGCCTTCCCGGGTAAACCCGACATCAACCAAAGATATCATTTTATGATCCGGAAGGTGTTGATTTAGTGATATTTGAAAAATACTTTCTGAAAGATTTTCAGTGATCTGATATTTTTTACCTTTATGCATTAAATGTGCGAGGTTCGCATATTATCACGTTACCTGCAAGCTTAAACAGACACTATGCAAGAAAAGACAGTTGAAATTGAAGTTTACGACAAAAGAGAAAAACTGACAACCACAATTCAGGTTCAGCAACTTTCTGACAATATTTTTAGAACTATTGAAAACGAATTTTTTAATTGTAGGCTGACACTTGGGACTGAATTTGAAACTCGACAAAACAAAGACGGCAAACACGAAATTGTGCGAATCATTAAAGAATCTGAATTTACTACAAGACGTTTCTCGCTGACTTCACAATTTAAAGAATCAGAATACAGACTTTTAGGTGATGAAATAATGAAACAAGGTGGTTTTTGGCAAGTGGACTTGGGAAGTATTGCGACAATTAATTTGCCTAAAGACTGTAAACTTGACCTTGACGAAATATTTAAAGCTTTTGATTTTAAACCGAACGAAATAAGAGACTAAATGTTAGACCAAGACTTTTGCGATTTTTTAGAATATGAAATCTGTAAAGCATTTGAGCATTCAGACAATGAAGGAATCAAAGACTTTTGGTGTGACGGTGTATTGTTTAACCAACCTGAAAACTCCTATTCCCAAAAGTTTGTAAATGACAATAAACAAATAACACTGAAAGCATTTATTGGCAAAGACGGACAAGCAGAATATGAATTGACTTTAAAATTTGGAAACAAGTCTTTAAGCCGATTCGCAAGAAACTTAGACATTAAAGAATGTGTGCCAAATCCAGACAAACATAATTGGTTCGACATTGACACAAAACGAAATAAAATTGAGATACAACTTGACTAACGACAGAAAGCCAGCAGGTAACAGGCCTTTGGCAAAAAAGCGGGTTCAGTGGTTAATTGAACATTCTGCCCCCCGCTGTCTCGCAGGCTGCCGCTTGCCAATACCTTATCCCAAGCCCGAAGCGCTCGCGCACGGCTGTGCCGTGTGCGGTTTATCCGCGCCGGCTGTGCCGGCAAACGTAGGCTGAGTCACCTCTTGATTTTCGCGGTGACAGAAAAAGGAACCAAAAACGAAATTCGATCGTTCAATAATATCTATACGCAGTCAGGGTAACTTTTGACGCATATGTCACTTTAATTCGTAAATTTGCTAAAAAATACGTTATGGTCTTAGAAAGAACAGCAAACGAAGTTATTATTAGACTTCCGGCCAACATCAACTGGGAAGACTTGGAACTGATGATCAGATTCATCAAATATCGTGAGAATGTTTCCAAAAGTAAGGCAAAGCAAGAAGATATTGATAAGTTAGCAAGGGAAGTAAATAAGCAATGGTGGGAAGAGAACAAAGACCGTTTTCTTAAGCAACCATGAAGATTGTAGTTGATACCGATATCGTTTTTAGCGCCATGTTGAATCCATCGGCCACGATTGTACAAAAAGGTGCCCATTAACCCCCGGCCCGCCCCCTTACCCGCACCGAAAATGCCGGCGCCGGATTTTCCCTCAAAAGTCGGCGGATATCGTTTCGTGAAAAACCCTCCTCCCGCAATTTCGGAAGAAACCCTTCGAACAGGTAGGTGAACGGCGCAAACTTCCCGCCGTCCGGTTTACCCGGCTCATACCATCCGGCGTCTTGCGACAGCAATGTGCGGTGCAGCAGTTTTTCATTTTTCATAAAAATCAGAAAATCAAGGTGTTGGCGCACCGTTTCAGGTGTGAGGTAGTTGGCGTTCAGCCCGTCGAACTCGACCCAGGCGCCCATTCGGGCAGCCTGGGCGTGGTAGACCGTATCCTTTTCACTTTGGGCGTGTATCCAGATGAAAGCCGCCGGCTGGACGCCGTTTTTTTGTAAAATATCCAACTGTTCCAGGGCCGCTTTGCCGCCGATGGTATGCGAGGCAATAGTCAGGCCACTGTCGAGGTGGGCCAGGGCGGCCGCTTCGACGACTTTGAGTTGTAGTTCGGAAAGTGGCGCTTCGTCCACCGAAATTTTCGTTTTCCGCCTTGCGTGGTGTTCCACCCTCACTCAAACCGACGCCCCATCGCAGATATTGGTGTTTTTTCACCTGCGGCATGCACATACAACGCTATATCGACAATGCTCACAAAATAACCAGCAAAACAATAGAACATTTTGCAGACATGCTGTGTTTAAAAAAACAAAATTGCATGCTACCTAACTTTTAACATTACCTTTCGGAAAATATTTTCATTACAATAAAAAATATTGTTCTCGCATGGAGAAAAACCAAAAGGAATCACTACTTAAAACGCCCACGGGCATAAACGGGTTAGACGAAATCACAAACGGAGGATTTCCCAAAGGTCGCCCGGTTCTTATTTGTGGTAGTGCAGGTTGCGGTAAAACGTTATTTGCCGCGCAGTTTTTGGTAAGAGGAATTACAGATTATAATGAGCCGGGCGTATTCATGAGTTTTGAAGAATCCGAAAGCGACCTTACACAAAATTTTAAGTCATTAGGTTTTGATTTTGAAAAGTTACAAGCAGAAAAAAAACTGCACATTGACCATGTGCGCATTGAACGTTCAGAGATAGAAGAAACAGGCGAATATGATTTAGAAGGACTATTTATCCGGCTCAATTATGCCATTGATTCCATTGGTGCGAAACGGGTGGTGCTCGACACCATAGAATCCCTGTTTTCAGGAATAGAAAATACGACAATACTCCGTTCCGAAATCCGCAGATTATTTGGATGGCTCAAAGAAAAGGGCGTGACAGCCATCATTACGGGCGAGAGAGGCGAAAATTCATTAACCCGGCAAGGCCTGGAGGAATATGTTTCCGATTGTGTGATACTGCTTGATTTTCGGGTGATAGAACAAATTGCAACACGCAGATTGCGCGTCGTAAAATACCGTGGCAGTACCCACGGAACAAACGAATATCCCTTTCTGATTGACGAATATGGTATTTCAGTTCTACCCGTTACATCCTTAAAGTTAGATTACAAATCACCGACAGAAATTATAACTACGGGATTACCCGCATTAGACCAGGCATTTTCGGAATGCGGAATTTACCGCGCCAGCAGCATTCTTATAACAGGCAATGCCGGCACTTCAAAAACAATTTTGGCTGCTCACTTTGCATGGAGCAGTTGCGAACGCAAAGAACGCACGCTCTATTTTTCGTTTGAAGAATCGCCCGACCAGTTGGTAAGAAATATGGCTACCATCGGAATTGATTTTGAGAAAGTGATTCAATCAAAACTGCTTCACATTCATGCGTCACGGCCTTCCCTGCAAGGTTTAGAAATGCACCTGATGACTTTAAATAGATTATTAGCGGAGATAAAACCGCGCACCGTCATCATTGACCCCATCAGCAGTTTAATAAGCATTGGCAACAACAGCGAAGTACGTGCCATGTTGATTCGATTAATGGATACACTCAAAATAAATCAAATCAACGCACTGTTCACATCGCTTACACATGAAGGTCATTCAGAAAACAATTTTTCTATCTTAGATGCAGTTTCTTCTCTTGCCGACACATGGATAAATTTAAAGAACGAAGAACGCAACAATGAAAGGGTGCGCAGTTTGCTCATTGTAAAATCGCGGGGCATGGGTCACTCCAACAACCAACAGCATTTTACTATTACAGGAAAAGGAATTCATTTCACCAGTCCCAACAAAAAGTAAAAACATATGCCGAAACAAGAAATATGGGAATTGCGTTTATACATAGCCGGACAAACGACCAACTCAATACTTGCGCTGGAGAATATAACCAAGTATTGCAATCAATATTTAGAAGGCAGATATGTTATTGAAGTAATTGACCTATTAAAAAATCCGCAGTTAGCCGAAGGTGACCAGATATTTGCCATACCCACCCTTGTGCGAAAAGTTCCTGAACCGTTAAGAAAAATAATCGGAGACCTCTCGAATGAAGAGAAAGTTTTAGTTGGTTTAAATATCCGCCCGATAGCTCTTTAATTATTATAACATGAAAGAAAAAGCAAAGGGCAAAGTAATAATCGAAGGCAAGTTGGTGCTAAAACTTTATGTTTCAGGCATGTCGTCAAAATCAATGAAAGCAATTGAAAATATTAACCTACTGTGTGAAGAACATTTAAAAGGTCGCTTCGAACTGGAGATAATAGATATTTATAAAAACCCCAAGATTGCTTCAGAACAACACATTGTTTTTAGTCCTTCACTGTTGAAAAAATTACCCTTGCCCCAAAAAATGTTGGTGGGAACATTATCCGATACCAATAAAGTATTGAAAGCATTAGGCATCACATTCGAAGCATGATGGTATGAAGAACGAATTAACTACCAAAGAAGCCGCATCAAAAATCATAGAGCTGCAAAGCCGCCTGGATGAATATGAGCAGCTAATTGAAGCCATTAAAGGAGGTGAAGTAGATGCCTTTGCATTAAAGACAAATAACAAATCTGCCATTTTCTCCATTCAAACTGTAGATTATGCTTACAGAATATTGGTGGAGAATTTTGGAGAAGGCGCACTTAACTTATCTGAAGAAGGACTAATTCTTTATAGCAATAATTATTTTCCCGAGCTTTTGAACCTTACTTATGAAGACGTAGTTGGAAATTCGTTTTTCCAATTTATACATCCCGAATCAAAAGAAACATTCAATAAACTTTTAGTAAAAGGATTGACAGCCAAAGCAAAAGGTGAAATAAATTTATGGATCGCCAATAAAACGATTCCGGTTTATGTTTCGCTCACATCATTATTTCCTGAAATTCCGGCAGTTGGTATGATTATAACTGACTTAACCGAAAAAAAGAAACAGGAAGAAATACTACAAATGAAAAATGCTGATTTGGAAACAAAGAATAGTGAACTTCAGGCATTTGCCTATATTGCCAGTCACGATTTACAAGGGCCACTTCGCAAAATTCAAATTTTAATATCACACTTCATAGTAAAAGAAAGTAATAATTTATCCGAAAATGGTAGAGATAGTTTGAATAGGGTGCAGGCTTCAGCACAGCGTATGCAGGCACTCATTCAGGATATACTTGCCTACTCAAACACCAATGAAGTAGAACAAAAATTTGAAAATACCGACCTAAATCTAATTATTGATGGAGTGAAGGATGATTTAAAAGAAGAACTACATGATAAACACGCCACCCTTGAAGCGACAGAACTACATACGGTCAACATCATCCCGTTTCAATTCCGTCAAATCATGCAAAATCTTATAGGCAACGCATTAAAGTTTGTTCATCCTGCACAACCGCCACACATAACGATTAAAAGTGAAATAGCCGATGGCATAGTTTTTAATCACGTTAAACTCTCCCCTCAACAAAAATATTGTCATATTTCTGTTTCTGACAACGGCATCGGCTTTGAACCGGAATACAATGAAAAAATATTTGAAGTATTCTACCGCCTTCATACGCATGCAGCATACAAGGGAACCGGTATTGGACTTGCTATCGTAAAGAAAATTGTAGAAAACCATGGCGGAATTATTACCGCCAACAGTACATTGAATAAAGGCGCCACATTCGATATTTATATTCCTGCAACGTTACAAAAATAGAGGCAACCAGGAAGTGCTTATTAACCCCCGCCGGCTCGCAGGCTGCCGCTTGCCAATACCTTATCCCAAGCCCGAAGCGCTCGCGCTCGGCTCTGCCGTGTGCAGTCTATCCGCGCTCGGCTGTGCCGGCAAACGTACGCTGAGTCGCCTCATGATTTCCGCTTTGCGTGGTGTTCCGTCCTCACTCCAACCGAGGCATAGCGCCGCGCCCGGTGTTTTTTTTCGCCTGCTGAGGCTCTAAAAAACACATTACAATATGCATTAAATCGTCCAAAAGGCCACTAACATCACCAATTCCCGGTACAGTAGATAAGCCATGGCAAAACAGGCCAAGAACAGGATAGATTTTATACCCAGGGCGAGCCAACTCCCGCCATAAAAATGGCGCGTGGCCATTAAGTGAAAAGGCAACAACGCCGCTAACAACATCGAAAGAAAGGCTACTCCGTGTACCTTAAAGAGCAACAAAATAGCGAAACCACAAATCATTACAAACAGGATAAAAAAGGCAAACCAGTGCGTTGCAAAAATCAAATGGCATAAAAAGAGGCGGTTTTGTCTGTAGAATAAGCCCCAAAAGACCAGGCCCAGAAACGGGACGAATACATAGAGCATCCCTTTGGTCAGGTTGCTGATTTCAGCATCCATATGCACTATTGCCGCCTCGACGCTCATGCCATTATTGGCAGCATAAGTGTCCACCCAGGTCTTTATCGGTAGCCCATTCCTGAGGCTCATGTCCGAATTGTACACAAATGTCAATCGTGGGGCAAAGGCATCGTTGCCGCTAAAAACCAGGAAGAAGACCAGGTTGGCCAGCAAAAATACCTGCAAAGGTTTGATATACCGGCTTCTGCGCCCCGTGATATATGCTGCAGACAGTTGGCTCGGTCGGGCCAACAGCAGCAGAACTGTCCGGAGCAGTTTGGAGTCGAGGTGGGTAAAATCCTCCAACAGGGTTTGAGCATAGTTGCGCAGGCTTAAATCACTGGCAGAGATCCGTTTTTCGCCGCAGGAGTGGCAAAACAGCCCAACAAAGTCGGCGCCGCAGGTGGGGCAGGATTCGGGCGGGGTCTCACTCGGATGAACGCCCGGCGCCTTGTCAGATTGTTCAACAGATGATGGCATGTGGCAAAACTACGGTATTTCCGCTTAACTTGATGTGGACATCAGCGCTGGTTTGGAGCACTACCTTTGGGTAAAACGCCTTTCCCCGCGAGCAGGATATTTTGAAGGCACCGGCACGCGGGAGTGAGCACCCTACTTTAAAAACCGGTACGTCATTTTCACCAAAAAAATGTTCGTCGGCTGCTTGTCGAACACGTTGTCGACCAGGCTGCGCACAAGCGGCGTGGCCAAATCATTGTACGCATCGGGCGTGGCGCCTTGCGACCACACGAGAAAAAACTCCGATCCCGGGATGTACTCCCAGCGCACCACGAGGTTGGAGCGGAACTGGATGAAGTTGAAATCCGGCTTCGCGAACGTGTAATCCGCAGCGCCGTCGCCGTTTTCATCCACTGAAAATGTGCCGTCGGCGAGGGCGATTTCCTGGCCCGAAAACCGGTGGAAACGCGCGTCATAAACCTCTGCCAGCGGGTTGGTCACAACGCCGTAGTTGTTGTACAAGGCCCGGAAAATAAACGGCTGACCGTAGTACTGGACGGTCAGGTTCGGCGTCAGATTGTAAGTCAGGCGGGCGGTGAGCGAAAAACTTTTTTGGCGCACCTCGCTGACGATGGTGCGGGGGCTGCCACCGAAACTTGCCTGCGCCACAAACTGATCCTGCTTGCGCCACGACTGGTTGTAGCCCGGATAAATGCCGAAACGAAGCGCATCGGCAGCCTGAACATTGACGCCGGCGCTGAAGCCTCTCGAATAGACCACGTCCTCAAATCCTGTGAAAAAATCAAAGTTTCCGTTGAACGACACCTTCTTTCGCTGGTCCGATTCTACGTACGCAAATGCGCCGTAGCCGTTCGGGCGGCGCAACGGCCCGCTGCCGCGCAGGGCGTTGTTCGAAATGTCGTGCGGGTTGAGAAACAAGCCGAAACCCGTACCCCAGTTGTTCTGAAAAAACGCGTGGGCATTGACGTTGTAAAACGTGAACAGGTGCTGCCCGCCAAAGTCCCACTTGAACCAGTGGTTGTAGTTGACGCGCAGGGTTCGGAAAACCGAAAAGGGCCGCAGGATTTGGTATCCCGCCCACACGAACTGGTTGATCTCGTCGGCGCTTTGCATAAACCCGATATCGTTCACCTCGAACTCGGGCGAACGCCAGGTTCCACCTACCTCGAACTTCATGATGCCGCCCAATTTGTCCGGCTTGCCGCCGTATTTCCCGATCTTGAACGTACCGCTCGTACCTGTCAGCGAGGTGCGCGTGGGATCCAATGCCACATGCGGCGCGCCCGCCCGCTGAAAATAGTGTTCAAAACTTTGCTGGGTTTCCATGATCGCTTCCGGGCTGCCGTCCACGTGGCTGAAGAGCATTTTGCCACTGACATTCCACCAGCGGTTTTTCCAGAAATGCTGAAAGTCCAGCCCGCCCGAGTAGGCGTTTTTGTGCAGCCAGTCCAGCCCTTTTTCGCGGTTTACGGAGGTGAGCACCGCGCCGAAGATTGTGTTACCTTCGTCAAAATCTTTCATCAGCCGCCCCACGAAGTAGTTGGTTTGCGGCTCCACGAGTTCCTCCCGGCGCTCGCCGTTGTTGTCTATGAGGGCGTTTTCGCGCCGCGTTACACTTTCGAGAATGCCGATGGACCAGCCTTTTTTGGTTTTACCGGAAAACTTGGCCGCGCCGAGAATGGACGTGGCCTGCGGCACATTGGCATACTCACCGGGGTTCAGGCCGGGCCTGCCGTGCGGTGCGCCGCCGATGCGACGGGAGTAAAAAAGCAGGTCGGAATCGAAGTCGAAATCGGTGGCCGAGCCGGTCAGACGGTAGTCGAACAGGTTACGGCTTTCCATAAAAAACGGACGGCGCTCGCTGAAAAAAATCTGGTAGCCGTCGAGCCGGACGGCCCCGGGGTCGGCCTCCACCTGCCCGAAGTCGGGGTTCACGGTGAAATCGAGGATCAAGTCGCGGGTGATCGCGAACTTACCGTCCACACCCGCTGTAAGTTGCTGGCGCGAGCCGTCGGCGAAGGGATTGCCCGCTTCTTTTTCGAAGTGTTCGGTTTTGGCCAGCAGGTACGGTGCGATCTCCACGCCCTTGTTGCGGGGAAGGTCGCGCAGGCCGTGCAGTTCGGCGAAACGGCTGACCCAGCCGCTGCCGTTTTGCGGGATGTGCTGGAAAGTAGAGCGCTCGTTTTTACGGAAATTCAGCCGTTGAACCTGAAAGCCCCAGACTTGTTCGGGGTCGTTGTTGTAGCGCAACTGGCTGAACGGAATTTTCACCTCCGCCGTCCAGCCCAGCGAATCAATGTTCGAGCGGCCGTCCCAGATCGGGTTCCAGTTGGTATCCCAGTTGTTGCCATTGTCGCTGATGAACTCGTCGCCGCGCACGCCGCTGCACGAGAACGTGAATGAAAAGGCCGTGCGCTGGTCGTGGTAGCTGTCAATGTTCACCTCCACCCAGTCGCCCGGAAACTCGTCGCGGCGGCCCATGCGGGCCACGAGGGAATCGGGTGCGGAGTCGAAAACGCGGTAGCCGATATACAGGAACTTGTCGTCGTAGAGGATATGGAACACGGTCGGGTGGCTGGGAGGGGTGCCGTCGTCGGGCTGGTACTCGATGAAGTCGGCGCCAGCGGGCACGGTTTGCCAGGAAGGTTCGTCTAATTTGCCGTCGAGGTCAATGGTTCCGGCTGCTATTTTTTGGGTAAAATACTGACGCTTGGGCGGGTCGGCATTGGTTTTAGCATCGGGTTTGGCATCGGGGCGGGCAGGTTGTGCAAACGCTGGAAAAGCCAGCAGCAGGCCAAGGAGTAGCAGGTTAAATTTCATACAGAAAGAAGGATGAGTAAGGTTCGTGCGGAAAGACAAGGAACAGGCGGAAAGGCTGCTTGAGTTCCCACTCGCTTATTGTAACGATAAAATTAAAACAGGCAGGTAATGGCATCAGCCTTTATCCCAATCATGCAAAGGGCGATGTTAACCTTGCTTTTTGAGTCCGGCCGGAAAGGCGAAGCCTCGCCAGGCAAGCCAAAAGCAATCGAGGGAGGGTAAATTTTCGAGATCATTTCGTATTCTTGTCCAATAAATAACCCTGATTACGAACAAAACCCGCAGCTGGTTCCTATGGAAAAATTAAAAAAACATTTCGAGTCCATCGGTTTTGCGGGGGAAGGTTTAGAGAAAATTCTTGAATCGTTCTTTTTGTTCGAGTTCAAAAAGAACGATTTTGTCGTTGAAGAGGGCAAGGTGGCCAAGTACATCGGTTTTGTCGAAAGCGGGATGTTCCAATATTTTGTCATGGTGGATGGCGTTGAAAGGACCACTTACATGAACATTGAAGGCACATTCCTGGCCTCGGTTTTGAGTTTCGTGAGCCAGCAGCCGGCGCAGGAGAACATCCGCGCTTTGACCGACGGGAAACTCAGCCTGATCAGCCGTTCAAATCTCAAAAAATTAGTCGCTGAAGTCCCCGCTTTCAAGGATTTCTACATCGCACTTTTGGAACACACCGTCTGCGGCATCGATGCCAGCCGCCACGATTTGATTGTGCTCAGCGGTGAAGAGCGGTACGCGAAAATGCTCCGGGAAGAACCGCAGCTTTTGCAGCAAATCCCCTTGCAATACCTGGCCTCCATGCTCGGCGTAACGCCCCGCCACCTCAGCCGGATCCGCGGCCAAGTCCGTTAAAAGGCTGTCTGTCCCGGTAAAATCGACTCAAACAGCCTCCAAAATCATTTCTGGACATTTGTCCAGTATTCCCGGTTTTCGCCTGCCTCATCTTTGCACCGTCAACAAAAACATTGACGAGTACGCAAAGCAAAAATCTCCCTTCACAATTTAATTCAACAACAAGATGACATTTAATCAATTGGCCACCATGGCCCTGCTATTCCTGTGCTCCAGCGCTTTCTCGCAAAGCCGCTTTTCAAAAAACGAAATCAGCGTGAACGGCTTCCGCAACCCATCCATCGGACTGGAATATCGGAACAAAAACGTGTCCATCCATGGCGGTTACTACATCACCGCGCTGGAATCGGGCATCACCACCAAGTTCATCAAAGTCGGCCTGACCGGCTGGTTTTTGCCAGTCGGCAAAAAGGAAAACCCGTCCTCGTTTTATGCGGGCGCATCCTACTTGCGCGGCATCAATCTGGACTACAACAAAGAAAATGCGCTAGGCGTGGAAGCAGGTTTCCGCTGGATGGTCTGGAAAGGAATCAACCTCCGGCTTGGCGCAATTGCGCTGGTCTCGAAGGGGCACGAGACTCGAATCAACCCCACCCCGGGCATCAGTTATTCCTTTTTCTTTTAAAAAATCTACAATAATGAAAGTAACTTTGGGAACAGGGTGGTTATTCATAGCCGGAGCAATCGCCCTTTTCATCCCCTACACGATGCTCACCATCATCTTTGAGTATCCCAATATTTTGAGGCAGGACACGGCAATCATCCTCACCAAGTTTCACGAAGGCGGCAGCCGCCTGATTTGGACCTGGTTCGCCTTTGCCATTACGGGCATCCCACTTTTGCCCGCTTACATTCTTTTGGGGCAAAAATTAGAGGCCAAATCACCGTTCATGCGCACCGCCGCCACCATCGGGGTCATCGGTTTGATATTACAAATGGTCGGGCTGTTGCGCTGGACATTCGTGGTGCCCGTTTTGGCCGACACCTTTACAAGCGCTACCGATGAGCCGACAAAAGTCGCTGCAATAGTGGCTTTCAAGACTATCCATCAATTTGGCGGTGTCATTTTGGGCGAGCATCTTGGGCAATTGTTCACCATCGCATGGACGGTCATGGTTTCCTTGTCGTTCGCAAAACTGAAACTTTTCCCAAAATGGGTCAATGGGCTCGGCCTTGTCGGTTCGTTTATTTACCTGTTGGCACAGGCCGAACTGTTTGCTACTGTGATACCCGGTTTCCCGGTTTGGAAAATGGCAGGTTTCATCGGCAGTACATTGTGGCTGGTCTGGCTGGTAGTGGTTGGGATAAAACTTCGTTCACTCCAATCATTTTAAAAGATGAAGGAATTTCGTATTTTTGGATGGCTATTCCAAAATTACTATTTGATAACACTTTAACTCATTAACTTATGCGTTTTTTCGTATCGAATTTCAAGTGGATAATGCTTGTTTCGGGACTTTTGACCTGTACCATGTTCCTGGCATTCATCTCGCCTCAGACTTCTCTGCAATCCAATTTTGGCCAAACAATAGACGGTAACCTAGCTGAAATCATCGTTCGGAATTGGGGGGCCTTGATTGGCCTTGTTGGTATTATGCTTATCTACGGGGCCTTTACGGAACCGGTACGGCGATTTGTACTTGTAATTGCCGGAAGCAGTAAGGTTATCTTCATTTTCCTGCTGCTTACTTCAAAGGAAAGTTATATGGGATTTGGGGCAGGGACAGCGGTGATTGCAGATTCAATCATGGTGGCTTTATATATTGCTTATCTTCTGCTCACCGTTCAACGTAGTGCTTGAGCGAAAACATACCTGATAGGGTCATGACCATGCAGCGGGGTTGATTTTGAAAAGATTAGACGGTTTTGAATCTTCCATTTCAGATTATTATACTGATCTTTGGCACAAAACCCATTCTTTCGGGCGTATTATCCAAAATACGCCTTTTTTTATTCAAATTCTTTATGAAAAAGCAATTTCTCCTCCTCGCTGCACTGTTTGTGGCCATAACACTTCCGGCGCAAAAAGCACAATGGACCAATCTGTTTGACGGCAAAACCCTGAAAGGATGGAACCAGAAAAACGGGCAGGCAAAATATACCGTCGAAAACGGGCAGATCGTAGGCACGACCGTTGCCGAAACGCCGAATTCATTTCTCTGCACCAACGAGGAATACGGCGATTTTATCCTGGAACTCGACCTGAAAGTGGATGACAAAATGAACTCCGGCATCCAGTTCCGCAGCTTGTCCAAACCCGAATACCAGGACGGACGGGTACATGGATACCAGATGGAAATTGACCCGACGCCGCGCGCCTGGTCCGGTGGCATTTACGACGAGGCCCGGCGCGACTGGCTGTACATCCCGAACATCAATCCGGCGGGCAAAAAGGCTTTTCGTGTCGGCGAATGGAATACCTACCGCATCGAGGCGGTCGGCAGCACGATCCGAACCTGGATCAACGGCATTCCCGTTTCCCATTTGATAGACGATATGACGGCCCGCGGATTCATCGCCTTGCAGGTGCATTCCATTTATGCCGACATGAAACCGGGCATGAAAATCCGCTGGCGGAACATTCGGATTCAAACCAAAAACTTGAAAACAAGTCCGCTGGATCAGACCCCTGTTGTCAATCTCCTGCTGAACAACCTGTCCGAACAGGAAAAAACGCAGGGTTACCGCCTGCTGTTTAACGGGACGGACTTTCAGGGCTGGCGCAGCGTAAATTCCGACCAAGTGCCCCAAAAACGCTGGTCAGTCAAGGACGGCGCCATCCACGTAAGTCCTTCCGATGGTTCGGAAACCGGCAACGATATTGTGACGACCGAGGCTTTCAGCGCTTTTGAGTTTGTGTTTGATTTCAAACTCTCCGAAGGTGCCAACTCGGGCATCAAATATTTTGTCAATGAAAATTTCGATTCCGGCGGCAAGTCGGGCATCGGCCTGGAATACCAGATTCTGGACGACGAGCGGCACCCCGACGCCAAACAAGGCGCTGTGGGCAACCGTACGCTGGCCAGTTTGTACGATTTGATTCCCTCTGAAAAACTGGACAAACGTTTCCAGCGTAAAATCGGCGACTGGAACCAGGGGCGCATTCAGGTCTACCCGAACAACCGCGTCGTGTACTGGCTCAACGGTTTCCAGGTGCTGGCTTATGAACGAAAATCCAACATTTTCAAAGCGCTTGTCGCCCGGAGCAAGTACGAAAAATTTGAAGGTTTCGGCATGAACGACCAGGGGCCGATCCTGCTGCAGGATCATGGAGACCAGGTCAGTTTCCGAAACCTGAAAGTTCGGGTTTTGAGCGAATCGCCCAAGGATTGTGAGTGGTGAGTAGTGAGTAGTGAGTGGTGAGTTGTGAGTAGTGAGTTGTGAATCGTGAGTTGTGAGTTGTGAGTTGCATTAACCGAATCGCCCAAAGATTACGAAGGAACCCCCATTCTTCATACTCATCCCTCATTCACCATCCCTCATTCCTTATTCCTCATTCCCCATCCCTCATCCCTCATCCCTCATCCCTCATTCCTCATCCCCCATTCCTAATTTATCATTCATCGCTCATCATTAAAAAAATGGCTACACGCAGAAAATTCATCAAAAGTACCGCCATCGCTGCCGGCGCACTGGCGTTCAGCGCCAAAAGTTACGCCCGCATTCTGGGCGCCAATGACCGGGTACGCGTCGGCGTAGTCGGCTTTTCCGACCGTTTCAAGTACTCTTTGCTTCCGGCATTCTCGGCTTTGCGCAAAGAAATGAACTTCGACATCGTAGCGCTTTCCGACATCTGGAACCGCCGCCGCGATGAAGGCCGGGCGCATTTGAACGAAAAACTGGGCGGCGACGTGACCGTTTTTCAAAACAACGATGCGTTGTACAATTCCAAATCCGTGGATGCCGTGTTTATCAGCACCGCCGATTTTCAGCACGCCGTCCACACCATAGAAGCGATGAAAGCGGGTTGCGATGCCTACACCGAAAAGCCCCTGGCCGAAACGATGGCAGATGCCCGTGCGGTACTGGCAGCGGTGCGCGGGTCCAAACAAATCGTACAGATCGGCTCCCAGCGGCGCAGTGGCGAGAATTACCACGCCGCAGCCGAATACATACAATCCGGCAAATTCGGCCCGATCGTCATGGTGGAATTGATGTGGAACGTCAACCAGCCGGGGCGCTGGCGCAGACCGGATCTGGTCAAAAACCTGAAAGAAAGCGATGTGGACTGGAAGCGCTTCCTGATCAACCGGCCTATGGTAAATTTCGACCCGCGCAAATACCTCGAATACCGCCTGTTCTGGCCGTATTCTTCGGGTATTCCGGGGCAGTGGATGAGCCACCAGATCGATACGGTTCACTGGTTTTCGGGCCTCGAACACCCGCGCAGCGTGGTGGCCAACGGTGGCATCTATCAATGGAAAGACGGTCGCACCAATGCCGATACGATGACCGTTGTATTCGATTACGGCCCCTCCAACGACCCGACTTCCGGTTTTCAGGTGCAGTTTACCTCGCGTTTTTCGAATTGGGCGGGTGAAACGAAGGAACTGTACTACTCCAACGGCGGCATGATCAACCTCGACACCAACGAAATCAGCGATCTCGGTGGCCTGCGCGAAAATGAAGCCGCTGCAATGGGCATGAAAGCCAACTTGTTGAAGCCCGGCAAACTGGAAGGCGCCAAAGTGGTGTACGATGCCAATACCGGCGGCGATACGCTCACGTTCAACCACGTCCGCAACTGGATGGAATGCGTGCGGTCGCGCAAACAACCCACTGCGCCGATCGAAGCCGGTTACCAGCATTCCATCGCCAATATCATGACCACTGCGGCGTATCAGACTGGTTTGAAAGTGACCTTCGATGAAAAAAAACAGGATGTTCTGGCCGGCGGTAAAGTTTGGAAGCCGTATTAAAAAATAATCTGCGTAAAAATGAATACTCGACTCGGAAGATACCGCTGGACCATCTGCGCCCTGCTTTTTTTTGCCACCACCATCAACTACCTCGACCGGGCTGTTATTTCTTTGGTCAAAGAATACCTCGATGCAGAATTCAACTGGACCAAGTCGGATTACGCCAATGTGACCGTGGCATTCCAGGCGTCGTATGCCCTGGCGATGGTTTTTGTGGGTCGCCTGATCGACTGGCTCGGCACCAAAACGGGTTACGCTTTATCGCTGTTGTCCTGGAGTTTTGCCGCGATGGGCCATTATTTTGTGACCAGCAATTTTGGTTTTTACATCGCCCGGATTGGTTTGGGCGTCACCGAATCGGGCAATTTCCCGGCGGCTGTCAAAACGGTTACGGAATGGTTTCCAAAAAAAGAACGCGCCTTCGCGACGGGTATTTTTAACGCAGGAACGAATATCGGGGCCATCATTGCACCCTTGTCCGTTCCATTTATCGCGGCGGCCTATGGCTGGCGGATCGCTTTTGTCGCTACCGGCGCCATCGGCCTGATCTGGCTGTTTTTCTGGTATTGGCTGTACGAAACGCCGCACCGGCAAAAACGCCTCGGAAGCGCAGAATTTGACCATATCCACAGCGACGCGGATGAACAACAGCCGACCGGAGATACGCCTGCTGTAAAAGTGCCCTGGGCGACGATTCTTTCGTTCCGGCCCACCTGGGCCTTTGCGCTTGGCAAGTTTCTGACCGACGGCATCTGGTGGTTTTACCTGTTCTGGCTGCCCGATTTTTTGAAAGAGGAATACGGGCTGACTAAAACAGACCTGGCGCTGCCGGTTGCCATGGTGTACGTCCTGGCGACGATCGGCAGCGTTTTTGGGGGCTGGCTGCCGATGTATTTTATTTCAAAAGGCTGGGCGGTTTTCCGGGCGCGCAAAACATCGATGCTGATATACGCTTTCTGCGTGCTGCCGGTGCTGTTTTCCCAGATCGCCGGATCGTACAACATGTGGTTCGCCATTTTTATCATCGGATTTGCAGCGGCGGCGCACCAGGCCTGGAGTGCGAACATTTATACCACGGTCAGTGATGCCCTGCCTAAAAACATGGTGGCTTCCGTCATCGGATTCGGCGGGATGACCGGTACCTTCGGCGGCGTGCTGGTTGCCAAACTGGCGGGCTGGCTTTTCGACTACTACAAAGGGTTGGGACATATCGAAACGGGGTACTACATTATGTTCATTATCAGCGGATTAGCCTATTTGACGGCCTGGTTAGCCATGCATATTTTAGTACCGAAGTACCGCAAAATTGTGCTTTGAGTTTTACATGAACAATTGTGGTATATTGACGGGGTGACTTGAAGTCACCCCGTCAATAAGCTTGGCGGCTTTGCCAAGCGACAATTTCAAATACACCCTGTCTGCTTTGAGTTTTAAACGAACAATTACAACACCAATGATAAAAATGCACCAAACCATGCGCTGGTACGGCCCGCATGATCCGGTCAGCCTGCGCGATATCCGGCAGGCGGGCTGCGCGGGCGTTGTCACCGCGCTGCACCACATTCCGTACGGCGTTGTATGGACGGTAGAAGAAATTGAAAAAAGGAAAAACATGATTGAAGCCGCCGGCATGAGCTGGACGGTGATCGAAAGCCTGCCCGTGCACGACGACATCAAGCGGCAGACCGGCGACTGGCGCGTGTACCTTGAAAATTACAAAACCAGTTTGCGCAACGTCGGCGCCTGCGGTTTGAAAGTGGTGACCTACAATTTTATGCCGGTACTCGACTGGCTGCGCACCGACATCAGTTTTGAAATGCCCGACGGCAGCCGCGCCCTGCGGTTTGAAAAAGCGGCGTTCATGGCTTTTGATTTGTTTTTGTTGAAACGGCCCGGCGCGGAAAAAGACTATTCCGAAGCGGAGATCGGGGTAGCCCGCCAAAAACTGGCTGCAATGACGGAGGCGGAGCGACAATTGGTTTTCCAAAACCTCCTGCTCGGCCTGCCCGGCAGCGACGATGCTTTTACCAGCGAGCAGGTGCTGGCCGAACTAAAAAACTACCGGAACATCAGCCCGGCCAAACTCAAAAAACACCTCTATGCATTTTTGAGCGAAGTCGTGCCGGTTGCCGAGTCCTGCGGCCTGAAAATGGCCATTCACCCCGACGACCCGCCGTACCCGGTTCTGGGTTTGCCGCGTGTGGTCAGCACGGAAAAAGACCTGGCTGATTTACTGAAAGCCGTGCCTTCTGCGGCAAATGGACTGTGCTTTTGCACCGGCTCGCTGGGCGCCCGAGCAGACAACCATATTGTAAAAATGATCCGCCGCTTCGGCGATCGCATCCATTTTTTGCATTTGAGGAATACGCGGCGCGATGCGGATGGCAATTTTTTTGAAGCCGATCACCTCGATGGCGACACTGATATGGCAGCAGCGGTGCGTGAAATTGTACGTTTGATGCAGCGAACGGGCGTCGCGCTACCCATGCGCCCCGACCATGGCCACCAGATGCTCGACGATTTGAACAAAAAAACATATCCCGGGTATTCAGCGATCGGACGTTTGCGGGGTTTAGCGGAGTTGCGCGGCCTGGAATTGGGCTTAATGAGCGCTTTCCGTGCGGGGTCGTAAGACCCTACGGTATGCACACAAGTCCAACAGTTCATTTACACCCTTCAATTGTTTCCGCTTTCCACATCCAGCACCACGGTAACCGGCCCTTCCGGCAATTGCAGCGCCACTTTCCGGCCATTGCGCAGGGTAATCGTCCGCTTCCCGCTGTTTTTGAAATGAGCCGTCAGCATCCCGCTACCGCCATAGACGATGGCCGGCGGATCGGCATAAAAATGCACGCCCGCCTGCCCGAAAACAAAACGCAACGAACGGGCATCCAGCAAGGGAACCGCTGAAAACCAGGCCGTATGATCCGGCATTTGTTTCGATGCGAA
>JALHMA010000032.1 GCA_022844265.1 Saprospiraceae bacterium
ACCTTCCAACTCAATGTCTCCAACCTGCCGGGCGGGCAATATTTCTTCCGCCTGGAAGCGGGTGGGCAAGGAATCAGTTCAGGAAAAATAGTGGTCGAAAACGGGCGATAATAATCGCGGATCGATGGTAGCATGGCTTTCAGGCCGTCGGGAAAAGGGCATTTATGCCCGATAGCCCGTTCCAGGCGCCTTAAAAGGCGCTATTCCGACGGCCTGATTGAAGTTTTTAAATAAAACGGCATTAAGATGGGGTTAAAACCCCGAAGTAAGGGTCTCTGTACTTACTCCCGGCTGAAGCCGGGAGTTATTGAAATAGCGTTTTGGGTCAATCAAAATCGAGCGGCTTATATCAATAACCATCGGCTTCAGCCGATGGTTTGTCAACAATTACTATTACTATAAAGGGGGTTTTAACCCCATTTATAACACCCGGGGTATAATGCCGTTTTATTTAAAAACTTCAATAAGGCCGTTCTACCGTCGGTCCGCTATTGTTTGGCAAACCCAAGTGTGAAACGGTGTACGCTACGGACTTCGCACTTCGCACTAACGACTTCGGACTAAAAAAGGGCCTGCTCGGAAGAGCAGGCCCTTATCATTGGTACCCGGGATGGGACTTGAACCCACACGACCTCAACGGTCACAGGATTTTAAGTCCTGCGTGTCTACCATTCCACCACCCGGGCGGGTAGCACAAATGTAATAGCTCTAAATCAAAAAACCCTGCCAATGGCAAGGTTTCTTTGAGCGGAAAACGAGACTCGAACTCGCGACCCCGACCTTGGCAAGGTCGTGCTCTACCAACTGAGCTACTTCCGCATTTACTATCCAGAACCGTTGTTCTGTCGTTAAGCGGCGGCAAAGATAACAGCAGTCCTTTTACATAGACAACTGTTTTTTGAAAAATTTTAAAAAAATTTTTCAACCCCTTGACTATCAAGGCGAAAAACTTATTCCGACTTTCTTTTGAAGAAAAAATAGGTTTCCAATTGCGCCCGAACAGGAATATCCGTATTGCTGCGGCGGTAGATATTTTGATCGTTTCGGTCGATGATGCGCGCTTTTACGTTGTCGTTGAGTTGCAGGTCTATGAGCGTTCTGATTTCTTTTTTCAGTTCCGGGGCATATACCGGGAAGGTGGTTTCGATGCGGTAACTCAGGTTGCGTTCCATCCAGTCGGCGCTGCTGAGAAACATCCGTTCATCCCCGCCATTGTGGAAAATCAGCACCCGGGCGTGTTCCAGGAAGCGGTCGACGATACTGATCACCTCGATGTTGTCGCTGAGGCCTTTGATGCCGGGAACGAGGCAACAGATGCCGCGTACGATGATCTTTATTTTTACGCCTGCCTGCGAGGCTTCGTATAGTTTGGCGATGATGTCCTTGTCCTCTATACTGTTGATTTTCAGGATAATACCTGCCGGTTTTCTGCGTTTGGCAGCGGCGATTTCATTGTCGATCAGCAGGTAAAACGCCGGGCGCAGGTTGAATTTTCCGACCAGCAGGTGTTCAAATTCCTTGGAAGGCGGTTTGATATTTTCCAGAAAAGAAAACACCTGGCTCACCTCGCCCGTCAGGCGTTTGTCGCAGGTGAAAAGGCTGAAATCGGAGTAGATTTTGGCTGTTTCCTCGTGAAAATTCCCGGTGGATAAGTAGGAGTAGAGATGCGGCTCACCCCCTTCGAGGCGCCGCACCAAAGCCAGTTTGGAATGCACTTTTACACCCGGAAAGGAGTAATGCACCCGCACGCCCGCTTTTTCCAGGCGTTCACCCCATTCCAGGTTGGCCGCTTCATCGAAGCGGGCTTTGATTTCCACGAATACCGACACCTGTTTGCCTTCCTGCACGGCATTCATCAGCGCGTGCATGATCCGGCTGTGTTTGGCTACCCGGTACTGAATCACCTTGATGTGCGTGACTGCCGGATCCTTTGCCGCGCATTCAAAAAAATTGATCACCGACTCATACGACTGATAAGGCACATGCAGCATCTGATCCTTTTCGCGAATGATCTTGAAAGGGTCTGCCGCATGATGCAAAAGTGGATGCGGCAAAGGCGGCAGGGGTTTGTTCCGCAGGTGCGTCATCCCGAAATCCGGGAATTTGAAGAAGTCGAAATTATTATGGTAGCGTCCTTCGGGCAACACGTCGTTTTTGCGAATCTCAAAGGTGTCGCGCAGGTAAGTGAGCAGGTGCTCGGGCATTTCCCGGTCGTACACGAAACGGCTGGGCGGGCCGACCTGGCGTTTTTGCAGGCTCGATTTTATCTTTTGCACCAGGTCGCCGGAATATTCGTCGTCGATATACAACTCCGCATCGCGGGTCAGTTTGATGGAATAGGTGTCCTGGATGTCAAAGCCGGGAAATAACCAGGAAACCGAGTGGCGCACCACATCATCCAGCAGGATGAGGTCGAAGCGGTTGGGGCCGGAAGGCAGCGCCACAAAACGCGGCAACTGGTCGGAAGGAATTTTCACCAAAGCGTATTCACTTTCCGAAAGCGGGCGTTTTTTGGGGCGCAGGTGTACGGCCAGGTACAGGTTTGCATTGGCGAGAAAGGGGCGAATGCGGTGCTTGACCAGCAGTACCGGCATGACGAAAGGCAGCAGTTTTTCATGGAAATAATTTTCTACAAACTGTTGCTGCTCTTCATTCAAATCCAGTCTTCGCAGGATATGGATATGCTGCCTGCGCAGCTCCGGGACGATTTGTTGCTCAAAAATTTCAGAAAACTCTTCCTGGTGGCGGTTCACGATCCGGTGAATATCCTTGAGCAATTCGCTGGGATCGAAGTCGAGCTGTGCTTTTGTTTTTTTACCTACTTTCTTCAGGTTGCGGATACTGGCCACCCGGATTCTGAAGAACTCGTCGAGGTTGGACGAATAGATGGCCAGGAACTTCAGTCGCTCAAGCAACGGAACGGCTGGGTCTTTGGCTTCCTGTAATACGCGGTAATTGAACGAAAGCCAGGAAATATCGCGGTAGGTAAGTGGCAGGGAGGACATTGTGAATCGTGAATGGTGAGTTGTGAGTGAGTTTGTGAGTAGTGAGTTGTGAGTTGTGAGTGGCATCTCGTTTGAGGAATGTTCTCAATATTCTTCTGAAACGAGATGCCACTCACAACTCACAACTCACCACTCACGTTTTCGTTGCGCGTGTCATTTCCCTTTTCCCCGGCGGTCCCTGCAGGCGTTCCACATGAAATCCTACCTGTTTCAGGGTTCGTTTAAAAGCACCCTGGGCGCAATAGGTCACCAAGACGCCGTCAGGTCGCAAGGCCTGGTACATCCGGGCAAACACTTCGGCTGTCCAGAGTTCCGGCTGGGCCTGCGGGGCAAACGCATCAAAATAAATAACATCAAAGGTATCGGTCGCCTCAAAAGTCTCTATGGCAATTTTTTCCTTTCTAAACTGAAACTGCTCCGACAAAGTATGTTCGGCTCCCCATGTATTTTGGTGTAGCGCCAGAAAATCGCCGCTGCGCTCCGGAACGCCCAGCAATTCGGCATAATTCAACACCTGCACCTCCTCCGGCGCAACCGGCGCAGTTTCCAGGCCCACATAGCGCAATTGCAGGTTGCGGCGCTCGGCTTCCAGCCAGGACATAAACGCGTTCAATCCGGTACCGAAACCTGTTTCCAGAATGGCGATTTCCCGCTGTACCACGGCTTTGTAGCGCAAGCCCGCTGCAATGAACACATGCGCCGATTCCGTTACCGCTCCGTACCTGGAATGGTAGCTGACTCCGTAGGTTTCGGAAAAAACGGAGTGGGAACCGTCGTTGGTGAGAAAAAGCGCCATAATTCAGGGGGCAAATTTGCAAAAAGCAATGTAAATCAACAGGTTACTGACATTACGTTTTAAACAAATTTCATACGCTTGTTTCAGCGCAGCGAAGGTAAACAATAAAAAAAGCGCTCCGGTACAACCGAAACGCTTTTATGTGCGGGAGGCGGGACTCGAACCCGCACGACCGCGAAGTCACAGGTGTTTGAGACCAGCGCGTCTACCATTCCGCCACTCCCGCATATTTATGTACTTCTGTTGCAGCAATATAATTTATTGTCTGCGCCGCTTCGACTTTATCTAAGCGGGCGCAAACTTAGACAGATTTTCAAAAATGCGCAACAAATATCTCTTTTTAAAAAAATAATCCCGCACGCGGAGCAAATCAGCCTCCGAACCGCTGTCTTCCGTCCAGGTATCCAATACGGGTTGAATGTCCTGCCGCAAGGCCTGGTCGAGGGCCTCCACCGAACGGCGGGTGGCCTCCAGCCGTTCTGCATCGAAATCCATTTCGAGTTCCATCATCGCTTCATTGATGTCCATCATATCCATCAGGAAATCCTGCGACAAGGCGCCCTGTCCCTCCCCTTCTTCAATCAATCCCTTGATTTTCAGGACATACTGTATCCTTTTGTCCGGGTCCGACAGCGTTTTAAACGCTTCGTTGTTTTGCGTGGACAAATCGAGCACGCGCGCCTGCTCTACCTCGCCGGACAACGTGTGAAAATCCGGGTGGTATTTCCTGCTGTGTTCCAGGTACAGTTGCCGCAAGGCCTTTTCATCTACCTGAAAGGAGCGGGGGAAGTTGTAGAATTCGAAGTAATCCATTTTTGGTTATTTGTTATTGGTTATTAGTGGTGGTAGTGGACCATCTGTAGAAATGTCAGGCATTCCTAATTGTGTAGCCCGGTATTTGTACGGATGGCCCACTACCAAGAATAACCAAATGTCAGGCATTCCTTATTGTGTAGCCCGGCGTTTGTACGGATGGTCCACTACCACCACTAATAACGAATAACCAATAACTGATAACCAAACTACAGGAATCGTTGAATAACATGTCGCCAGATATCCAGCCCGAAAGCGAAAACCATCAGCGCCAGGAGCAGGAAAAAGCCGAAGGTAACGGCGCGTTCCATGACTGTATCGCTCACTTTACGTCCCGTCACCACTTCCCACAGCAGGAACATGACGTAGCCGCCATCCAGTGCCGGAATAGGAAGCAGGTTCATAAAGGCCAGGATAATACTCAGCGAGGCGGTCAGGTGCCAGAAACGCTCCCAGTCCCAGACGGGGCCGTACATTTTACCGATACTGATGAGGCTGCCGAGGTTGTCTTTGACGGCGATTTTACCGCGAAACATCTGGCCGAAAGCCTTGAGTTGACTGTTCAGGAAATCCATACCCATTTGTACGCCGGCAGGCATGGCCTGTAGAAATGTGTACTTTTCGCGTTCTTCTTTAAAATAGCCCTCAATCTGGGTTTTGACGCCAATCAGACCGGCTTCTGTCAGCGTAACCGGCACTTGCAAGGTGTCGTTGCCCCGCAGGATACCGAGGTTGACGGATTTTTCCTTTTGTTGCTGTGCCAAGGGTGCAAACTGATCGAAAAACGGGATCGACTGGCCGTTGAAGGCAATGATACGGTCTCCTTTTTGAAGGCCTGCGCTTGCAGCCGGTTTACCGGGTACAACTTCAGCGATGACAAAGGGAATACGGGGCGCCATCAGCATCGCTTTCGGCACTTTCTGGCTGGTGAGTTGTTCGGCTACATTTTCAGGCAGCCTGATCTGCTGCTCCTGGCCATTCCGGATGACTGTGAGGTCGCGCTCATTGTCCAGCACCAGCGCTTCTACAAAAACAGCGGGATCGAGCCGGTTAAAAGGCGTATTACCGATTTTGGTAATCACGTCGCCGTTTTGCAGGCCCTGGCGGATCAGAATGGAGTCCATAGCCATACCATACTTCAATTCGGAAGTGGGTATGTATGACTTTCCGTACGTCCACAACATCATACCAAAAAGGAAGAAGCCGAGGATAAAATTGACGGTCACGCCGCCCAGCATGATAATAAGGCGTTGCCAAGCCGGTTTGGAACGAAATTCCCAGGGTTTTGGTGGTTCTTTGAGTGCTTCCGTGTCCATACTCTCATCCACCATGCCGGATATTTTCACATAACCTCCCAGGGGAAGCCAGCCGATACCATACTCAGTGTCTCCTCTTTTTATTTTCCAAAGAGAGTTAAAAGGGGCAAAATCAAAAAACAGGT
Source organism: Saprospiraceae bacterium (assembly GCA_022844265.1). Classification (GTDB taxonomy): domain Bacteria; phylum Bacteroidota; class Bacteroidia; order Chitinophagales; family Saprospiraceae; genus M3007. The sequence continues at coordinate 6,056 of JALHMA010000032.1, forward strand.
AAAATTTTTCCACGCGGGTTTTAAACCACTTGGCGGGCAGGAAGTGCCCCATTTCGTGCAATACAATCAATATCGAAAGACTGAGCAGGAACTGACTAACGGTGATAATACTATCCATTATGCGGGTTGAGTGATGTTGGTTTTATTGTTAAACGATCCGTTACATGCCGATTTCCCGGTAACGCGGGCTATTGGCCGGATCAATTTTTGTCATGATCTGGATCACCCGGTCTTTTTGCGGGCGCGATCCCTGTTTCCACATTTCCACTAATTCATCTTTTTTAGCGTTGGCGAACATTTGTACAATCATGGAATTAAAGTAAGCGATACTCACTTTGTCTACATCTTCCAGCGCCAGCATCACGGACGTTTTGCCCTGGTCAATATCTGTGGTGAACATATCCAGGCCTTTCCGGTAATACGTGTACATCGCCGCACGGAAAGGTTTTACCCTCGGATTGAGCAGGTTTTCGATGATCCAGTAACGGTTGCGGTTTTTGCCGCCGTCATTGGGCCGCCAGCCGGTTGCGCCATTGGTGGATGAGTTCTGGATATTGGTAACGATTTGCTGAGCCGTCAACAAGTAAGGGTCGCCACCATACAATGCGTACGAATCGAAATCCATACCCAGAATAACGTACACGTAAAACGCCAGCATGGCCGGGAGGTTCTGGTTGTCCGTCGCATCGCGCAGGAATTCGATCGGCTGATTTTGATCGTAGGTAAAAATCACATCTTTGTCGAGGTGCGAAATAAGGGCCGTTTTATACCCGCTGCCGAATACAGGACGCGTTGCCTGCACGGCCAGTTCCGCTTCAAAAACGTTGTTGTCCTGCTCGGTTTTGATCGTGAAAATAAAATTGCATTCGATGCGCTCGTCCTGTTCAAATATTTCCTGCGTCCATTTTGTATTGTTTAAAAAGTCGCGCAGCGCTACTTCCATCTGGTCAAATACGCGGCGGTCATTTTTCTGGATCGTCGGCGTACTGACCCGCACGGTGGCGTTCAGTTCGCCTTGTGCAAAAATGCCGCCTGCACAAAGCAGCAGCAACAGGGATAAAATATTTCTTTTGAACATCATGGTTGTATCACATTTTGAAAAGCCTTGACGCTTTGGATGGCGTTTGGGTTGGATGGAGCATGTTTTTACCACATAGATCACATAGGGTTTTTCACATAGACCACATAGTTTTTAGTGTACTCTACGCTATGTTTTCTATGTAAAAACCCTATGTGACCTATGTGGTAAAAAAGAATCCCGTTTTCATTTCAAATCAATCTCCGCCACAATATCCTCCGCCACCGCAGTTTTACTTTTCAGGTCAAACGTTTTTTTCAGCCCGTTTCTGTGAAAAATGGTGATTTTATTTGTTTCGTGTCCAAAACCCGCGCCTTTATCCTGTAAGGAATTGAGCACGATGAAGTCGAAATTTTTGCGTTCCATTTTGGCCATCGCGTGTTGTTCCGCGTCATTTGTTTCCAGGGCAAAACCGATCAGGCATTGTCCCGGTTTTTTTTGCTTGCCGAGGGTTGCTGCGATGTCGATGGTTTTGGCTAAAGGCAAGGACAACTCGTCGTCCTTTTTTTTGATTTTAACGGAAGAAAAATCCCGTGGTTTATAATCGGCCACCGCAGCGGCTAACACGGTGATGTCCGTCTGGTCAAATTCTTTTGCACAAGCCTCGTACATCTGCTGGGCCGATTGTACGGACACCACATTGATGCCGGGCAGGACGGGCCGCAAAGCGGTAGGCCCCAAAACCAGGGTCACTTCAGCGCCTTGCCGGGCCAGGGCTTCCGCCACTGCTATGCCCATTTTACCGCTGGAATAATTACCTATGAAACGCACCGGATCGAGCGCTTCGTAGGTTGGTCCGGCAGTGACAAGGGCTTTTTTACCTTTCAAACGCTGCTGTTCCGGTTTGCCCGGCATGGATTGTTCGATAAAAGCCAGGATGTCTTCCGGTTCTGCCATCCGTCCGTCTCCAACGAGTCCGCTGGCCAATTCTCCGTGCCCGACCGGGATCACCCGTACGCCGTGTTCCTGCAGGCGGCGGATGTTGGCCTGCGTGGCGGGGTGGTGCCACATATCCACATCCATGGCCGGCGCCACCCAGACAGGGCAACGCGCCGACAAGTATACGGCACTTAAAATGTTGTCGCACAACCCATTCGCTAATTTAGCCAGGGTGTTTGCGCCGGCCGGAGCAATGAGTAACACGTCGGCCCAGAGTCCGAGATCGACGTGGTTGTTCCAGCCCGTTTCGGAGCTGACATCGCTGTAAACCGGTCTTTTTGACAAAGTGGAAAGTGTCAGGGGCGCAATAAAAGCCGTAGCCGCTTCCGTCATCAAAACCTGCACCTCATGCCCTTGTTTGACCAACAGGCGTGTCAGGTACGCAGATTTGTAGGCTGCAATGGAGCCGCTGATGCCGAGGATGACTTTCATGGAAAGGTTGATAAAGGTTGATAAAGGTTGATGAGGGTTTATAAAGGTTGATATTCATCCACTCGGGAATGAAGCGATTTTGCTTTTTTCGAGTGGATGAATATCAACCTTTATAAACCCTCATCAACCTTTATCAACCTCTTGTGCCATTATTCTTTTTCATCCGAATACCGCCATTGAATTTCATTGTTCAGAAATTCCTGGGCAGCGATAATAGGCGTATTGGGCAGGCGTTCGTAAAACTTGGAGATTTCGATTTGCTCCTTGTTTTCCTGCACTTCTTCGATGGTGTCGGTATTGACGGCAAATTCTTCCAGTTTGCGCTGAATTTCCCATTTCAGGTCGCTTGAAATCTGGCGCGCGCGTTTGCTGATGATGACAAGGCTTTCATAGATGTTGTTGGTTTTTTCAACCAGTTCCAACACGTTGCGCGGTTGAACATTGGGGTCAAGCCCTTGGGCTTTGCTTTTGATATCGCTCATTTTATACGAAGTAGGTGGACAAAATTCGTGGATGTATGGCTTGAAACAACCTGATTGATTAAAAGGTTGATGAGGTTTATAAGGGTTTATGAGGTTGATATTCATCTGCTCGAAAAAAGTAAAATCGCTTCATTACAGAGTGAATGAATATCAACCTCATAAACCCTTATAAACCTCATCAACAAATCAAGTGGTTTTCAAACGTTTTTTTATGGCTTTCAGTGCTTCTTCCGAGTCTTTTCTGACTTGTTTCAACTCCTTGGCATATTTGCCGGTGCTGTATTTTTCCAGAAAATCGTTGCAGCGTTTGATTGTTTCGTTGTAGCGCTCTTCCTTTTTTTCAACAATACTGTTTTCGCTGAGCAGGAAATTTGCTTTGGCAACCAGATACAGCACGCGCTCGGCATCGGGGCTTTCCGGGTAGTCGCGCAGCAGGTTGTCGAAAGAAATGACCGCCGACTGGTATTGCCGCAGGTTGAAGTACAATTCTCCTTCCGCGTAGGCTTTTTCTTCGAGTTTGCGGCGCAATATGTCAATCAGTTTGTTGCACTCATCCACCCTTTTGCTTTCCGGGAAAAGATTGACAAACAACTGAAATTCATCGATGGCTGCAATGGTATTCCCCTGGTCGAGGCGATAAGTGGGCGACAACTGGTAGTTGGAATAGGCAGACATAAAAGCCGCTTCTTCGCGAAACTCCGAATTGAGAAAAGTGTTGGAAAAGTTTTTGAAATAATAGGCGCCCAGCAAATACTGCTTGAGGTGGTAGTGTGTGTAGGCATAACAGAAATAGGCCTTTTCCGCTTTGTCGCTACCCTTTAAAGTGTTGAGTACCAGATCAAAAAGCGTCTGAGCGCGCTGGTATTGCTCGCTTTCGTAGTACTCGAATGCCTTGTTCAGGATCAGTTCGGCATCGCCGCTGGTGCGGATTTTTTCAAAACTTCCCTTACAGGATCCCGCTAAAAAAATAAATCCTGCAAGCAGCAGGCTTCCGATGATTTTTCTCATAGGGCGCAAAAGTACAACATTTGGTAAAAATGAATGGAAAATGATTTGAAGAAGGTTGATAAAGGTTGATAAGGGTTTATGAAGGTTGATATTCATCCGCTCAGGAATGAAACGATTGTACTTTTTTCGAGTGGATGAATATCAACCTTCATCAACCCTTATCAACCTTCACCAACCTTTTAACGCCGCAAACCCTACAAAAGTGGCGTAATTTTTTTTTCGATGCGCTAAAGTAATTTTTCCGCTCCTGCGTCTTCCATAAAAAAGCAACCTTGTGACGACAGAAGCGATGACACGACAATCCGGTAATATCATTCAAACCGTACGCGACTACGGCAAACGCCTGTTCGGTTTTATCCGGCGGCAGGTCGGCTCCGATGCCGATGCCGAAGATATTCTACAGGATGTCTGGTATCAGTTCAGCAACCTGGCCGATGTGGAGACCCTGGAAAACACGAGCGCATGGCTATACCGCGTGGCCCGCAACAAGGTAACCGACCGCTACCGCCGCACCCGCCCGGACAGCATGGAAGACTACGGATTCGAGGATGATGAGGGCGAATTTCACTTTGGCGAACTCCTGCTCGCCGATGACAATACGCCGGAAACCGAACACCTGCGGCAGGTTTTTTGGGAAGAACTTTTTGCAGCGCTCAACGAATTACCTGAAAATCAACGAAATGTATTCATCTGGAATGAACTGGAAGACCAAACTTTCCAGGAAATCGCCGACCGCACCGGCGAAAATATCAAAACACTGATTTCCCGCAAACGATACGCTGTGCAGCAACTCCGCCGCCGCCTGGAAACCTTATACAATGATTTGATTGATTTTTAAGTACTTATCCAAATGCAAACCATCAAACCTCTCAAACCATCAAACCTTTTCAAACCCCTCAAACCATCAAACTTTTCAAACCGTTCAAACTCGACAAAATATGAAACGCCGTTTTTTCTTCTTTATCCCGTTGATCGCTGCCGCAGCCGTCCTGTTTTTTGGCGGGATCGTCATGTGGCTCTGGAACAACATTTTGCCCGCCGTAGCCGGCCTGGGCGCACTTACCTACTGGCAGGCTGTTGGACTGCTCCTGCTCACCCGCATCCTCGTCGGCGGTTTCCGTGGCGGCTCTTACCGGGGCAGGGGCGGCTGGTCGCGCGGCGGTCCGCAGTGGCGTGAAAAATGGATGAACATGAGCGCCGAGGAACGCGAACAATTTCAGTCCGAATGGCGGGAGCGGTGCCGCAAGAAGTGAGAGGTGAGAGAGTGAGAGGTGAGAGGTGAGAGAGTGAGAGAGTGAGAGGTGAGAGGCGTAGGTTACACAGATTCGCCCTTGGAGAAAGATGGAAGTATATTAAGTAGGTGTGCAAAATTAGTTGTGCTTAAATTCTTTACAAATGCTTGATTATCAACACAGATAACCAATAACTAATAACTACAATAAGATGAGATCTTTTAAGTTTTTTTTCCTATTTGCCCTGATGATGGTGCTGTTTTTCTGGGTAGCCAAGTTCCTGTTTATAGCATTTTTGCTGGCAGGAGCGTTAATGATGACAGCCTTTATATTCAGGGGCATAGCGCGTCTTTTCGGTTTTCGCCGGCGCAGGTTCGGCCCGCGTTACCGGGCGGAACCACTGGACAGCCGGAGCCAGCCTTACGCCCTGGAGCCGATTGCACCGCGTATGCCACAACGTTTCGATGGCTTTGGCGAGAGACGGACGATTGAAATCCAATAACAGACACCAATAAAAATTTCCAACAACAATGTGTTATTCTAATTATGCTGAACGTGGCGCCTACGGCCGCCACGGATTCAAACCTATGCATCACGGACATCCCCAACGGCGTGGTCGTTGGGGAGCAGGCTGGATGCGACCACCCGTCAATGTGCAGGAGCACAGCGACCGATACGAATTGTTCGTGTTCGCTCCAGGGCGCTCCAAAGCAGATTTTCTTATCAACCTGCAAGGCGACGTATTGACGATCGCAACCAAACAGCGGGAAAATGAAGGGACCACAGAAAAGTGGACACGCCGCGAATACCAACCCGGCGGGTTTGAACGCCAATTCGTTTTGAACGAGAAAATTGACCGGGAAAACATCAGCGCCCGCTACGAAGATGGCGTACTGATTATCGCACTGCAAAAACTACCGGGACATGATGTGCCGGCGCAGGAGATTGTAGTAGCGTAGGTTCGTGTTTGGTGTTTGGTGTTTAGTGTTTCGGGCGCTTCGCCTTTGGCATCTGGGAGTAGTTTGGCCCAAAAAACTGGTAGTTTTTCTATATAAGACACATAGTAAAAAACACATAGGTCACATAGCCCAAACTACTCCCAAATGCCAAAGGCGGAGCGTCCGAAACACTAAACACCAAACACCAAACACTAAACACCAAACCCCCATTCCGTCACCGCCCGGTTCACCGCTTCCGTCTCGATCAAAAAACCGTCGTGACCGAAAGGAGAATGTATTTCCAGGAAGCTGGCGTGCGGCAAATGAGCTGCCAGAAAACGTTGCTCCGAAGGTGGGATCAGCAGATCGGAGTCGATGGCGACCACCAGTGCAGGCATTTTCAGGTGGCGCAAAGCCTCCTCTGCGCCACCTCGTCCCCTGCCGATATGGTGCGTATCGAGGGCTTTGGTCAGGTACCAGTAACACTGCGCATAAAAACGCCGCAACAATTTATCGCCCTGGTAACGGATGTAAGAAGCAGCCCTAAAAGAATCGAGCCGTTCATCAATATCAGTCTGGTTATTTATGTAGGCATCAAATGTGCGGTAGCCGATCAGGCCCATGCCCCTGGCCGCTTTCAGGCCTGCACTTCCACCGTTGTCGGTATTGTCGCGCCAGGTAGCATCCGCCTGTATGGCCAGCCGTTGCGACTCGTGGATAGCAATAGCCCAGGCTGTTTCGCGGGCACTGGTGACCAGAAGGGCTATTTTTTTTATTTTGTCGGGCAACAACCAAGCAAATTCCAGCACCTGGTGGCCGCCGCAGGAGCCGCCGATACACAAGGCAATTTCCTGGATTTGGAGGTGTCGGCGCAGCAATTCATGCGCCTGCACAATATCGCGTATGCTGAACAAGGGAAAATCTGTGCCATAAGGCCGACCTGTTTCAGGAGCAATACTGCGCGGACAGGTCGTGCCGTAACACGAACCGATGATATTGGCGCACACGATAAAATAGCGCTGCGGATCCAGCACTTTTTCCCGTCCGTAAATGCCCTCCCACCAGTCTGCCACATGCGAATTGGCTGTCAGTGCATGGCATACCCAGATCACATTGCTGCCTTCCTCATTCAGTGTTCCATACGTATGAAAGGCAACCGTTAAACGGGGCAATACGCCGCCGTTTTCCAGAACGAATGCTTGTTCATGGTGGTAAAATTGTAATCCCGGAATGTCCACCGGTATGGAATAATCGGCTCCATGCATTATACTCTACTGATTTTCAAGGCATTATCAATATCTTCGATAATATCGTCAATGTGTTCCAGTCCTGCTGAAATACGAATTAGTCCGTCGCTGATACCTGCTGCTTTCCGGTCATCCGCCGTCATTTTAGCGTGGGTGGTGGAAGCCGGGTGCGTTGCGATGCTGCGCGTATCGCCCAGGTTGGCGCTCAGGGAAAGCATTTGCAGAGCATCCAGAAAACGACGGCCCTGTTCCAGTCCGCCTTTCACTTCAAAGGTTACGAGTCCTCCGCCGTTTTTCATCTGTTTGCGCGCAATAGCGGCGGCGGGATGCGTATCTAAAAAAGGATAGCGCACCATCTGCACTTCATCATGTGCGGAAAGGTATTTTGCCAGCGCCAGAGCGTTGTCGCAATGCCGGTCGAGTCGCACCGCAAGCGTTTCAAGGCTTTTGGACAACAGCCAGGCATTGAACGGCGAAAGGGAAGGCCCCGTACTCCGGCAGAATTTTTTGATGTCAACCAGCAGATCAGCCCGGCCCGCAACGATCCCGCCCAGCACACGGCCCTGTCCGTCCAGGAATTTGGTGGAAGAGTGCGTAATCAGGTCTGCCCCGAATCGGGCAGGTTGTTGCAGGTAAGGTGTTGCGAAACAGTTGTCTACATTGAATATCAGGTGGTTGCGCTTTGCAAACTGCCCGGCGGCTTCCAGGTCAATAATATCCAGGCCCGGGTTGGAAGGTGTTTCAATAAACAACATTTTGGTATTGGGCCGAACGTGTTCCTGCCAGTTGGCCGTATCCGTATCCAGAAAGTCGCAGGTGATCCCCCAGCGCGGCAGCCACTGTGTGATCACCGTAAATGTGGCCCCAAAAATCGCTTTGGTCGCCAGCAGGTGATCGCCCGAGCGCAACAAACCCATCATGGATGCAAAGATGGCAGCCATTCCGCTCGAAGTACTCAGGGCATCGTCTACACCTTCCAGCGCGGCCATTTTTTGCTCCAGTTCGCTACAATTGGGATTCGTGAAGCGGCTGTATATATTGCCTTCCTGCTCATCTGCGAAGAGAGAACGCATCTGTTCAGCGTCGTCGAAGACGAAACTGGAAGTCGGAAATATCGGCGTACTGTGTTCCCGGTGCTGAGAGCGTTCCGTTTGCAGGCGAATAGCGGCGGTTTCAAATTTCATGTGAGAACGGGTTTAATAAAATGATGAATGATGAACGATGAATGATGAATAAAATGCAATTAGTGGTTGAAAAAACAGGTTAATTAATTGTAAATCAAAACAATAGGTTATTTTAAGCAAAAACATCGACTTTAAAATATTCATCATTCATCATTCATCATTCATCATTCATCATTCATCATTCATCATTCATCATTCATTGTCCACTCGTATGTGATCTCGGCCGTTTTATCCAGCATCCGTCCCACGCTGCAATACTTGTCCACGGAAAGGCGGATGGCTTCTTCCACACGGTCTGGGCGAAGGTCGCCTTTGAGGACAAATCGCAGGTGAATTCCGATAAACACGGCAGGTACCTGGTCGGTTGCGCGCCGGCCTTCCACGTCCACGCGAAGGTCTTCCAGCGGCTGGCGCATTTTTTTCAGGATAGAGACCACATCCATACTGCTGCAGGAAGCCAGGCTGACCAACAACAATTCCATGGGGCGCATACCCTGGCCTTCACCGCCAATCTCGGGACTACCTTCTACGATGACCGTATTGCCCGCCGAATTGACGCCTTCAAAACGCACGGCCTGATTCACTCTTTGCAGTGTAATTTTCATGGTATTTCAATATTTTGAAGCACAAAAGTAGGATAAACATCGGTAGATAAAACAAGTCAAATGAGTGCGAAATCTCGGCGATCACCGTTTTGCCCTTTTTTCAGCCCTTTTTTGCAAGTGAAAAAACAGAACGAAATTTTGGAGGCCGGCAAAAAAATAGAGCATTAATTCTGCCTTTTTATGTAAAAAAAAATAATTGATCTTATTTTAACAAGAATTAAAAAACTTATCTTCCGATTGTGATGGTTTCCAGAATATAAAATACTTTTGCAACAGTCCTACCAAATTAATTACCGGCCAATATTTAATTTCTCTCAACCAGAGACAACCTATTGTCAAGCCTCGGGAGAGGCCGGAACAGGCGCGTTACACAGCGCCACACATCTGTAACGCAGGCATACATACTACTTCAAAAACGACTTGTTTCGACCCCTTGTCCGGTGTCGGAGTGGGCATGTTATGTGTTTTGTCAACCACTTTTGTACAATAAAATAATTTAACCTTCACCTTTACAATCAGCTTATTATGAAAAGAATTACACTCAAACAAGCTGCTCCTTTTACATTGCTATCGATCGTTGCTTTGGCTTCGATTTTCGCTCCTACTTTGCCGATGTTTGTAGATGACGGTAAATACAGTGCAGCCGATATAGCATGGATTATTGTAGCAACTGCGCTTGTGTTTCTGATGACTCCCGGCCTCGCGTTTTTTTACGGCGGTATGGTACACCGCAAAAACGTTATCTCCACGATGATGAAAAGTGTGGTGGCTGCCGGAATAGTCAGTGTATTATGGGTTACTGTCGGATTTAGCCTTGCGTTTGGAGAAAGTATGGGCGGCTTTATCGGCAACCCTTTCACGTTCTGGTTTTTTAAAGATGTAGGTTCGGGAGCGCCCTGGAGCCTGGCGCCAACCATTCCGCTCACACTTTTTGCGCTGTTCCAGTTGATGTTCGCCATTATTACCCCAGGTCTGGTGGTAGGCGCCGTTGCAGAACGGATTCGTTTCACCTCGTACATCCTGTTTACGGCTTTGTTCAGCCTGTTTGTGTATGCGCCGCTGGCACACTGGGCCTGGCATCCCGATGGATTCCTGTTTAAAATGGGTGTGCTCGACTTTGCGGGCGGAACGGTGGTTCACATTTCTGCCGGTTGCGCCGCTTTGGTGGGCGCCCTGGCGCTGAAACGCCGTATTGCGCACATGGAAAACAAGGAAATTCCACCTGCCAACGTACCTTATGTACTGATCGGTACCGGTTTGCTGTGGTTCGGCTGGTTCGGCTTTAACGCCGGTTCTGCCCTGGGCGCCAACGGTTTGGCCGTTTCAGCCTTTGCTACTACCAACACAGCCGCTGCTGCTGCCGGTTTGTCCTGGATGTTTTTCGATGTTTTGAAAGGCAAAAAGCCTTCCGTTTTGGGCTTTTGTATCGGCGCCGTAGTAGGCCTGGTCGCCATCACGCCGGGTGCGGGCTTTGTAGGTATTCCACAAAGTATTTTTGTCGGCATGGTAGCCGCCATCATTTCCAATGTTGCGGTGTATTATAAATCCAAATCCACCCTGGACGATACGCTGGACGTATTCCCCTGCCACGGTATCGGCGGTATGGTCGGTATGTTGCTGACGGGCGTTTTTGCGAGCAAAGCGATCAATGGCGCGGGTGCAGACGGTTTGTTTTACGGCAACTTCGAGTTTTTCTTTACCCAGGTAAAAGGACTCTTCGTTGCTGTGGCTTACAGCACGGTTGTTTCCTTCCTGATCTTCAAACTTATCAACCTGATCGAACCGATGCGGGTGAGTTCTGCCGATGAAGAACTGGGTCTGGATGCTTCTCAGCACAATGAAAAATATGTTCAGGGTACCCTGCTGGTACCGCAGCCGAACGGCAAACTTACCGAAGTACTGGTAGAGGATTAAATCAAGAAGTGAGTGGTGAGTGGTGAGTAGTGAAACGTTTCGCTCCCTCAAACTAAATCACTCACAATTCACTTCTCACAATTCACCACTCACTACTCACTTCTCACATCTAATAAAAAAGGCGCGGCTGTTACAAGTGCTTCTGGAACAAGCACTTAGCCGCACCGATTCATTTCACTATCCATAAAATGAACTGCAATGTTACAAAGAATCTTTGCAACAGGCATCGCTTTGTCATGCCTTTTCGTTGCGCAAGCACAACAATCCGCACCCCAGGTTGACTCTACTATCGCCGCGCCCGCGCCCAATCCTTTTACGTTCAGCGGCGCAGCCGACGCGTATTTCCGTTATAATTTAGGAGAAGATTACGCCAACAACCTGACCAGTTTCACCAACTCGCAAAACTCCTTTGAACTGGGTATGGTTACCGTCAAAGGCGAGCACACCAAAGGTAAAGTAGGCATGGTGGCCGATATTGGTTTTGGCAAGCGCGCTGAAGAATTTTCCTATGCCGATGACAAAACCCGCTTCATTATCAAACAGTTATACCTGTCTTACATGATTAAAAACAAGGTAAAACTGACCGCAGGCAGCTGGGCTACACACGTTGGTTACGAACTGGTCGACGCTTTTGGCAACCGCAATTACAGCATGTCCTACATGTTTTCTTACGGCCCGTTTTTTCACACCGGCTTAAAAGCGGAAACCACTATCGGAAAAAGCGGCTTTATGCTGGGTATTGCGAATCCGACCGACCTGAAATCGGCTAATTTTAGCAGCAAATACATCATTGGTCAGTACAGCGTGGCATCTAAAAACGATAAGATCAAGGCTTATCTGAACTTCCAGGCCGGCAAACCCAATGAAACCACCAAGGTTTCACAGGTGGATCTGGTTGTGACCGGCGCGATTTCCGACAAATTCAGCATCGGCGCCAACGGAACCCTGGCCGGCGTAAAAAGCAAACCAACTTCCGACGGCGATTACGGCGACGCCAGCAACTGGTATGGCGCTGCGGTTTATCTGAACCTCGATCCGGTTTCCTGGTTGGGCCTTACCCTGCGTTCGGAATATTTCAGCGACGATGACCAGTTGAATGTATTCAGCACGGCAGCAGCCGGCGGTAATATTATTGCCACTACTTTATCCGCTAATTTCAAGGTAGACAACCTGACGTTTATCCCGGAAATTCGTTTTGAAAAAGCATCGGAAGAACTGTACCTCGATTCTTCCGGTCTCGCTACGGATGCCAGTACCACTTTCCTGCTGGCCGCTGTGTATAAATTCTGATTATACTGAAAGTTGAGCGGTTGAGCATGTTGAAAGTTGAGAAAGCATTGTAATCAGTGAATGATTTCACTTTCTCGTTCAAAACCACTGTGTGCTTCCGATATTAAAAGTAACGTTACAACACGATTTTTCTATTTTCTCTGGTTGCTTTTCCATTAATACCTGTTTTATCCATCCCGGATTTTCCGACAGCGGAAAATTCGGGATTTTTTTTGGTACGATAATTTTTTGTTAATTCACTCCCGCAACCCTTGCATTCTCCTCAAATACCCGTTTGTTTGCAGTGCTTTACACCAGATTATTACCACATTAGTAATTAAGCAAAATTAGTTTTGGCTAAATTATTTGTAAATGATTGATTATCAACACAAATAACCAATAACTAATAACGACTAACTACTTTACGATTTTTACTTTTCCAAATTTTACAAAGGCGACTACGTCCTGCATTTTTGTTGAATTGAAAATGAAAAAAAATACTTCCATCGGGTCCTTTTTTGCTGCGACGCTCGTCGCCCAAAGGCATGGGGTTTTTTCCGTTCCTGCATCAGGAGTGGTTTTAGGTAATACGCTTCCGTATCCGTACAGGGTGCGACGATAAATTCCACGATTACACACGATCGTTGTGGCAGGTGGTTTCGTCCGGGAAGGATGGAACTGTCATCTTTTCATTTTGGCGGTTTGTGACTTAAACGGTTCCAGACCAACCATTTTCGCACCTTTTTTCCTATTTCAATAATGGAACAACAATTTTTCAAGGTCCTCGTGGCCGGGTCAGCGCACCTCGATTTGGCGCCTATGATTTGTGAAGAGATGGCAGCATCCGCGCTGGCGCGGGGAACGGGCATCGCACGGCGTTCGCCGGAGTACCTGCAGGAAAAAATGCTGGAAGGCAAAGCGGTGATCGCTTTCACCATGCAGGGCGAATGGGCCGGGTTTTGTTATATCGAAACCTGGAGCCACGGGCAATATGTAGCCAATTCAGGACTGATCGTGTCGCCCAACTTCCGCAAGGGAGGTTTGGCCAAGATGATCAAACGGAAAATATTTGACCTCAGCCGCAGTATGTATCCCGATGCCAAAATATTTGGTCTCACCACCGGGCTGGCCGTCATGAAAATCAACTCCGATCTGGGATACGAACCGGTTACCTATTCCGAACTCACCAACGACGATGCCTTTTGGGCAGGCTGCAAAAGTTGTATCAATTACGATATTCTGATGAGCAAAGAGCGCAAAAACTGCCTTTGCACGGCTATGTTGTACGATCCAGCCGAACAACTGCAAAGTATAACGCCCGCAACGGAAAAGCGGCAAATGGCGGTGGCCGGCCCTGCAATGCTGACCTTTGCTTATTTGTTATCTGTTGTCAGTTATTGGTTATCGGGCTTTCAGGCTAAAATGGTGAAAGAATAATAAGGCCTTTTCCCCATGCCGAACCGGATAACGTTAGTGAAGAGGTGTCATCTGCGAGGTACGAGCAGGTGACACCTCGGAACGATAATATTTTGATGAGATGATGTCGTTTCGAGGTGTCACCTGCTCGTACCTCGCAGATGACACCTCTTCACTAGCGTCAGTTATCTGTTATCAGTTATCCGGTTCGGTATGGGGAAAAGACATAGTCATTCTTTCACCGTTTTAGCCTGAAAGTCCGATAACAGATAACTGATAACGGATAACTCATAACCGACAACTGATAACAAACATGAAAAAAGTCCTTCTCGCCTTTTCCGGCGGTCTCGATACTACTTACTGCGCCCTGTACCTGAAGGAGCAGGGTATGCAGGTACACGCACTGACGGTACAAACCGGCGGCTTCAGCGCGGATGAACTGGCACATATCGAAGTCCATGCCCGGGCGCTGGGCGTGGCATCTTTCGCCGTTGCAGATGTGACGGATCAGTATTACGACAGCTGCCTGCGGTATTTGATTTATGGAAATGTGCTGAAAAACGGCACATACCCGCTTAGTGTCAGCGCCGAACGAATTATCCAGGCGATAACGGTGGCTGAATACGCCAAACAAATCGGCGCCGATGCCATTGCGCACGGCAGCACAGGCGCCGGCAACGACCAGGTGCGCTTCGACATGGTTTTCCAGAGTATGATGCCTGAGGCCAAAATCATTACACCTATCCGCGACCAGCAATTGAGTCGGGAAGCGGAAATCGCATTCCTGAAACAACGCGGCGTGGCCATGAATTTTGAAAAAGCCGCGTACAGCATCAATAAAGGGCTTTGGGGCACCTCTGTGGGTGGCCGGGAAACGCTCGGAAGTCGCCAAAACCTGCCGGAAGACGCCTGGCCTACCCCTGTCAGCAAAACGGAACCTGAAACGCTCAGCCTCACTTTTGAAAAAGGAGAACTGAGCGCGGTCAACGGCGCTGCGTTTGAACATCCGGCGCTCGCAATCCATCACTTGCAGGAACTGGCACAACCCTTCGGCATCGGGCGCGACATCCACGTAGGCGATACCATTATCGGTATTAAAGGCCGGGTCGGTTTCGAGGCCGCTGCGCCGCTGCTGATCATCAAAGCCCATCACCTGCTGGAAAAACATACCCTGACCAAATGGCAATTGTACTGGAAAGACCAGCTGGCCACCTGGTACGGCAACTGGCTGCATGAAGGGCATTTGCTCGACCCAACCATGCGGAATATTGAAAAATTCCTGACCGACAGCCAGCAAACCGTCAGTGGAACGGTGTTTATCACGCTGCACCCCTATCGTTTTACGCTGGACGGCATCGAAAGTGCGCACGACCTGATGAGCAGCCGTTTCGGCAGTTACGGCGAAATGAATAAAGGCTGGACCGGAGACGACGTGAAAGGTTTCGCCAAAATATTCGGAAATCAGACGGCGATTTATCACGCGGTGAATAGTAAGAAGGGTTTATAGGTTGAGGGTTTATTCGTTGAGGTTGTTGAGGGTTGAGATTGTTGAGGGTGGTAACCCAGGCCATGAGTTACCACCCTCCCCTCAACAATCTCAACCCTGAACAACCTCAACCAATCAACCCTGAACAACCTCAACCAATCAACCCTCAACCCTTAAAATATGAAAAACGCCCCCATTCGCATCGGCATTATCGGAGGCGCCGGCTACACCGGCGGCGAACTCCTGCGTATTGTGCTGCAACATCCGCAGATCGAAACGGTGTTTATCCACAGCAAAAGCAACGCCGGCCGCCCGGTCGCTTCGGTGCACCGCGACCTGAGCGGCGATACCGACCTGTGCTTTTCCGCTGATTATCAAACAGATGTGGATGTCTGGTTCCTCTGTGTCGGCCACGGCGAAGCGCAAGAATTCCTGAACAATATGGAACTGCCTGAAACGCTGCGGATCATCGACCTGAGCCAGGATTTCCGGTTGGCAGACCGGGCGCGCGATTTTGTATACGGATTGCCGGAGTTGAATCGCCCGGCCATTCAATCTGCCAAAAACATCGCCAATCCAGGTTGTTTTGCCACGGCCATTCAACTTTCTCTACTGCCGCTGGCACAGGCTGGGATATTGCAAACCGTTCATGTCACGGGCATTACCGGGGCTACCGGCGCGGGTCAAAGCCTTCAAGCCAGTCAGCATTTTGCCTGGCGCGCCAACAATATTTCCGCTTATAAAACGCTGAGCCACCAACACCTGGCTGAAATCAATCAATCGCTGGAGCAATTGCTGGGACACTCCCCTGCACCGGTGTATTTCATCCCCTGGCGAGGCGATTTTACGCGGGGTATTTTTAGCAGCGCCTGCACTACATTTGAGGGGAGCCTGGATGAAGCCAATCAATTGTTCGAAGATTTTTACAGCACCCATCCTTTTACACATGTCAGCAGTGAACCGGTCGATTTGAAACAGGTTGTCAATACCAATAAATGCCTGTTGTTTCTGGAAAAGCAGGATAATCAATTGGTTATACATGCCGTTATCGACAATTTACTGAAAGGCGCCAGCGGCCAGGCAGTGCAGAATATGAATCTGATGTTTGGACTGGAGGAGACAAGCGGGCTGCGATTGAAAGCGACCAACTTTTGATTATTTTCACCACATGAGGCACATAGTTATTTCACATAGAACACATAGTATGTGCCACCCAATACACCGGATATTTTTCGTCCTAAATAAACAGGGCGGCCAAACTTCGCACCCGCATTTTCTATGTGCTCTATGTGAAATACCTATGTGCCTTATGTGGTAAAAAAACAAAAAAACGATGCAACTATTCGACGTTTACCCACTACAAGATATTACCATCGACAGGGCTAAAGGCGCCTGGGTATGGGATGCGGAAAACCGCAAATACCTCGACATGTACGGCGGACACGCTGTCATCAGCATCGGCCACACCCACCCGCATTATGTAGAACGGGTAACGACGCAGTTGAAAAAAATCGGATTTTACTCCAATTCCGTGAAGATGCCCATTCAGCAGGAACTGGCCGAAAAACTGGGGCAGGTGTCCGGGAAGCCTGATTATCAACTGTTTCTGTGCAATTCGGGCGCCGAAGCCAATGAAAATGCGTTCAAACTCGCCTCTTTTGCCACCGGTCGAAAAAAAATAGTGGCGTTTAAAGGCGCTTTTCACGGCCGCACGTCCCTGGCGGTTTCTGCTACGGACAATCCCAAAATTATTGCGCCGGTCAACCAGACCGATCATGTTATTTTCCTGCCCTTCAACGATTCAGCCGCCCTGGAGCGCTGTTTCAGCGAACAGGGCAACGAGATTGCCGCAGTTATTACGGAGGGTATACAGGGTGTGGGAGGTATATATGTTGCAGGTGATGCATTTTTGCAAAAAATTCGCGGCCTTTGTGATGCGCACGGATCCTTATTTATTGCAGACAGTGTGCAATGCGGTTACGGGCGCAGCGGTCGTTTTTTTGCGCATGATTTCGCCGGCGTTCAGGCAGATATTTATTCCGTGGCCAAAGGTATGGGCAATGGTTTTCCGGTGGCAGGTATCCTCATCGCCCAGCACCTGAAACCCTGGCACGGCATGTTGGGCACCACTTTCGGCGGCAACCCGCTGGCCTGCGCCGCTGCATTGGCCGTTTTGGAAGTAATTGAAAATGAAGATCTTATGACCAATGCCACAGCCATCGGGCAATACCTGGCGGACGAATTGCGCCAACTGCCGGGCATCCGGGAAGTGCGCGGCCGGGGCCTGATGATCGGCATCGATCTGCCCGACGAGCTGGCTTCTTTGCGAAAGGAGTTGTTGGTGAAAGAACGGGTTTTTACAGGCGAAGCCAAACCGAATGTGATCCGGCTGCTGCCTTCGCTGGGAATTACGCGGGAGGAAGCGGGGGTATTTCTGACAAAATTTACATCTCTTTTACCACATAGATCACAATAGGAATTTCACATAGAACACATAGTTTTTAGTGTACTCTACGCTATGTTTTCTATGTGAAAACCCTATGTGATCTATGTGGTAAAAAACATAAACACTATGATGCACCAATTCACTTCCGTCCGGGACATATCAGATGTACACGCCCTCGTGCAGGAAGCGCTGCAACTAAAAGCGCAACCTTTTGCTTTTCAACAATTGGGGAAAAACAAAACCCTCGGCCTGGTCTTTATGAACCCCAGCCTCCGTACCCGGCTCAGCACCCAGATTGCCGCGCAGAACCTGGGCATGAATGTGCTGGTGATCAACGCCGACAAGGACAGTTGGGCACTGGAATTTACAGACGGCGCTGTGATGGATGGCGTCACCGTAGAGCACGTTCGGGATGCCGCGCCTGTCCTGGGAAGTTATTGCGACATTGTCGGCGTGCGTTGTTTTCCCGGCCTGCAATCGCGCGATGCCGACTACTCCGAACATATCATGCAGCAGTTTATCCGGCATACCGGCAAGCCCTACCTGAGCCTGGAATCTGCCACCCTGCACCCGCTGCAAAGCCTGGCCGACTGCATTACCATTCAGGAACACCTGCCTGCCCACCGGCCCAAGGTGGTACTGACCTGGGCGCCCCACATCAAGCCGATTCCCCACCCGGTCGCCAATTCATTTGCCGAATGGATGTGCCGCTCGGAGGTGGATTTTGTCATCACGCACCCGGAAGGTTACGAACTCGACCCGCGTTTTACCGGACACGCAAGCATCGAGTACAACCAGCAGAAAGCCCTCGAAGGCGCTGATTTTGTGTATGTTAAAAACTGGAGCAGTTACCGGGATTACGGAAAAGTACTTTGCACGGATGCCGAGTGGATGCTCACGGAACGACACCTCGATCCGACCAACCGCGCCAAAGTGATGCATTGCCTGCCGCTGCGGCGGAATGTGGAACTCAGCGATGAAATCCTCGACGGGCCGCACAGCCTGGTGCAGATGCAGGCGGCCAACAGGGTTTTTGCGGCGCAGGCGGTGCTGAAAAGGATGTTGACGTGAGTGGTGAGTCGTGAGTGGTGAGTGATCCGTAACATGAGTCATCCCTAATTTTGGCGGGAAAAGACTACGAAGCAATCAAACCTATGTTCTATAACAATCGTAGAGTAATTTTACCACATAGACACATAGATTTTACACATAGAAAACATAGTTTTTAGAGTACTCTAGGCTATGTGTTCTATGTGGGAAAACTATGTGTCTATGTGGTAAAAAAATGTCGCGCTCGGCAAATAGAGCACATACCTTTGACTGCTTCGCAGTCTTTTCCCGCCAAAATTAGGGATGACTCATGTTAGTGCGCTAAAAGTAAATGCATAAAAATCCCACATCATGCAAACGAGGCAAAACAGCAGCGGACAATTCATTTCAAGTATCCTCTCCGTAATAAGTGTAGCCGGAGTATGCTACCTGTTTTCCGATATCATCGGTTACCGTTCGGTTGCGCTGATATTGCTGCTCACTGTTTCTGTGCTGGCCATGCGACTAAGTTTGTATCCCGTGCTGCTGGCGGCCCTGCTCAGCGCCCTGATCTGGGATTTTTTCTTTATTCCGCCGCGGTTCACTTTCCACGTCAACAGTTATGAAGACGTGCTTATGCTGGCGATGTACTTTATTGTAGCGCTGTTGAACGGCGTTTTGACTTCCCGCATCCGTTTTTTTGAAAAAATGGCCGGCGAAAAACAGGCAAAAACCCAGACCCTCGAATTATACAACACCCTTTTTGATGCCTTGTCGCATGAACTGCGCACGCCCATTGCAACTATTATGGGCGCTTCGGACCATTTGCTTTATGGAGAACAAAACCTGGCTGAACGGGATCAGAAAACGCTGGTAAAAGAAATCAACAAGGCTTCGGAGCG